>JAUVKW010000053.1 GCA_030596025.1 Bacteroidota bacterium
ATCATATTTTGTTTTTTTCTGCGCAATATTATTTATATGACAAAAGAAAAACAGGATAAAAACTAGAACAATTCTGTACATTTATTGCTGTTTTATAGGTTCAGTGATCTTTTTAAATACAATTTGCTCTGCATGTTTTTCTACAATCTTATTATAGAAATCCACTAGCTGAGAATATTCATCGTAAATAAAAACAGGTTTGTTAATAAATATCTTGTTCAGCAATTGTATTCTATTTCCCTGGGTATTTACCATATAACTAAAAGCCGCTGAATTGCCTGGTAGTTGCAATTGAAAAGAAGCAGGCAATTCATCAACAATATATCCATCAGGAACTTCAAGATTCAGAACATATGTTTCCTTTATTGGATATGAAAAATCAACCGGGTATTTTCGCTCCTTAAGCTTAAAAGGATTGTTTTCTACCTGCTCAAATAACATAGGGTTGAAATATATAAAATCAGAAACCATCTCTGCTTTGTCTCCAATTATTACTTCATAATACTCCTTAATGGGTTTATAGATGCTATCGATATTAGTATACTTGTAGTTCTCAATAGTCAGGCCGGGATTATCATTTTCAATTTCTTCAATAAACTCATCCTCATTTTTTTCTTTTTCTATCTGTTTCCTCAATGAATAAGCCGCATAGTCCTTCCTGGAATTTGAAATATATCCTATTAATTCTCCCTCTTCATTTATCTTCAAATTTGCCATAGTGGTATATTTATACTCTAAATCAGGATTAAGATCTATCCATTTATACCCCTGTTTACTTACAATAAAACCTTTGCCATTCAGGCAACGTGGTGGTAAAATATTAAATGTGCAAAGTGGGTCTGTTGCATCCAGCAAATAATCCTTCCCATCAATATTAACATGAGCAATAACATAGTTGAACTGAGTTATTACAGGATTGTAAGAATTAATAATTCCGTTACTCCGGGTGCTCAATACAACAGGATCAGCTTTCAATCCAACTTTCTTAAGCATGAGGGTCAGCATCAAATTAATATCTCCTGCACTTCCTTCTTTATCATTATATGCACTTCTTAAACTTGCGGTAGAATATTTTCCGTAACTACCATCCCATTTCATACGATTTCTAATAAACTCATAAGCAAGTACCATTTTTTTCAGAGCTTCAGTATAATCAGTAGTAATTTGTTCAGCTTTATCATTTAAAAATGCTCCCCCATTTAATTGTTTGCCAAAATTTTCATTTTCCATAAGGATCTTATTGATAGATTCCCATGACTCAGTGTAATGTTTTAATGGAGTGTTGGGCCAATTAATAGTAGATAACTCAAAATTTATCTTCGAAATATAGTTTTCAATAGAAGTTGTCATAGGTTCTTCATCAAAAGCAGGAACATCTTTAGCAACCATTCTGTATATATTTGTTTTATACTTAACATCAGTTCTGTTATATTCAGTACCAGGTGAATTTGAACCTTGCATTGTGGGAGTTTCTCTCGTTTTAGAAACAAGTTGTATTGATTTATTGCCACGAGTTTGCTCGTTTATATCCAGGGCTTCATAACCTTTCATCCATTTTTTATAAATATAGTACTCCGGGGTTTCAACATTCAGTTCACTCCATCTCACAGGTATAGTGTACTGAAAATACCATTCCGGAAGTCTGAACCTGTAATTAGATTTAATTGTATAAGTATATTCAATAATTGAACCTTCCCTAACGTTAGGCATGGTAAATTTCATGGCGTTCCAATATTTGCTTTTCTTCTCCTCAAATTGAGATCCTTTTGTTAGCTTGTCTTTAACAAGTTTCCCCTTTTCGAGGTTATAAGTATAAGCCTTTAGTGAGGCAACCCGTTCCTCAATCTTATTATCGTCATACAAAGAAATTTCATGATCCGCCCATCTATATCCGTTTTTATTCAATATCTTAATCCTGGTATGTCGCTTAAAAATTATCTCAAAATATCCTTGTGTTTTATTATATTGAAAATCAATATCTCCTAACTCGCCTAAAACAACTGCACTGGCACTGGTATCCTTATCATATTTCGTCATTTTCAGGTCTTCCATATTTATTTTCCCAAATTTCATCTTGAAGTCCTGGGCATTTAAGTCTATCGTAAATACAGTAAACAAAATTAAACCAATTGTAAAAATTTGCTTTAGGGAATTTTTCATTTTCAGGGGTTTTTAGTTTAAGTTAGGGATAATTAAAAATAGTCATTAAACCATTAAAAACAAAAGGCTCTAAAATGTTCCAGACCACAATAACCAGGAAACACATCTGGCTATTGCAGATAATTGTTGATGTTTTCTTTGATTACAATTTCAATTGGGAGGAGCTTCTTATCCGGAATTTCTATCTTAAACACAAGATGATCTACAAGCAAAGAAATACCCTGATTGGCTTGTGAACCTGGATTCTGATATATTAGAAAATCTATATTCCCGGATTTCAGATAATTAAGATTTTCTTCTATAAGATCATAACCTACAATATGTTTAGATATATCATGCTTATCCAGAATACAGGTTATATGATGCACTTTTGACGTAGATACGAAAATGCCCTGAATCTTTGGATAAGCTTCCAGTTTTTGAAGGATTTTTTCTTCAATTCTCTTTATCTTTTTTAGCTTAAGAACATGAATTAGACCCGCAGAATGGCTATTATCATTAAAATACTGCTTAAACCCTAACTCCTTTTCCTGCATATGACGTGAATTCTCCAGCACCTCTTCAATATGGATGATCAATATTTCATCCGTATTGCTTATCAATTTGCTCAACAAGCTGGCAGCTGTTTTTCCACTTTGCTTCAGATCCTGTCCGATGTGGCATATTGCCTGAGAATCTTCGATAAATGTATTGAAGGTAATATAGGGCAGGTTAATCTTTTTACATTTCTCGAAAAATGCCAAAGACTCTTTATAAAAAACAGGAGCCATAAGAATTCCTTGATAATCTCCATTGAGGATTAATTTTGCCTTATCCATGAAATCCTGTGAATTTAAAGGGTTGAATAGAAATTTATCAAGCTTAACTCCTATGGTTGAATAATCCACAGCAGCCTTGTTTATGCCATCAAAGGGCCGTTTCCAAAACACATCAATTTCATAATCCGGCATCAGTACTGCCAATCTACACACTTCCCCTTTCCTCAATGCCCGTGCAACAAGGTTAGGTTTGTAATTCAGTTTTTCTAAAATGAGTTTTACCTTCTCATAAGTTTCATTTGAAACAGTTCCTCTTCCATGAATTACCCGGTCTACAGTTCCTCTGGATACCTGAGCCATCCGGGCAATATCTTTTATTGTATACTTCTCTAGCTTCATCATATTCTTAAATCAGGTGGTAGATAAAAATACTCACCAATGTATAAATATAAGGAATATTAAGAATGTGTTCGAGCACATTCTAAAAAAATGTATTTTTGTAAATCTTTTTAATCATCATTTACCTGGATAACAGATGGAATTAAAACATATAATCAAGCAATTTCAGACTGAAGGAACAATTATTGATTTTTACCCATACGGAACAGGTCATATTAATGATACATATAGAGTAGTAAGCAGTGAAAAATCATCCAGCAATTATCTGCTTCAAAGAATTAATCACAATGTATTTAAGGACGTCCCGGGCTTAATGGAAAATATCCGAAGGGTTACTACACATATCCGGGGGAAATTATTGGAAATCCCCGGATCAGATCCTGACAGGGAAACATTAAGCCTTATTGACACGATAGATGGTAAAACTTTTTACCTGGATGATACAGGGAACTATTATCGAATGTATCTGTTTATTGATGACCACAACACTTATGATATTGTTGAAACAACACACCAGGCATATGAAGCCGGAAGAATGTTTGGGAAATTCCAGAATTTTCTGTCTGATTTGCCTGGCAAGCCCCTAAACGAAACCATCAGGGACTTCCATAATATAGAATTCCGGCTTAATGAATTATTTAATGCCATTGAAGCAGATGAAGAAAAGCGTGTAGCCAATGTGCCTGATGAAATCAAATTTGTTGAAAACCGGATGGATGAAATGAAAATTTTACTTGATCTGTCAAGGAAAGGTAAAATTCCCACAAGGGTTACACATAACGACACCAAGTTTAATAATGTATTGCTTGACAAGAATGACAACGGATTGTGTGTCATTGATCTCGACACAGTAATGCCCGGCCTTATACATTATGATTTCGGGGACTCAATAAGAACTGCAACAAACACAGGTGCAGAGGATGAAATAAACCTAGATAAGGTAGAAATGGACATAAAGCTGTTTGAAGGATACACCAGGGGATATCTCAAAGAAATGGTAAGCCTTACCAGTATTGAATTGGAATATTTGCCACTGGCGGCTAAATTACTCCCTTATATAATTGGTATAAGATTTCTTACAGACTATTTAAAAGGAGATCATTACTTTAAAATTAAACGTAAAGAACATAACCTGCAAAGAGCCAAAACTCAATTTAAACTTATGAGTAGTATGGAGAGGCAGTATGAAAAAATGATTGGTTTAGTTTCTACAATCAGCAGGGATTATATGAAATAAGTGCACTACCTTGCAGGCTAATGTTCTACCAAAATAATAATTATGATTAAAGGCAACGCAGTAATAGGGCAATCAGGAGGTCCGACTTCAGTAATTAATGCCAGTCTGGTTGGTGTAATGGAAGAGATTAAAAAATCAGAAAGGATCGAATCTCTTTTCGGGATGAATTATGGCATTGAAGGTTTTTTGAAAGAAGAACTTTTTAATCTGAATAAGCAAGCTGAATTAATTGTGCGCAAACTTAGATTTACACCCTCGTCAGCCCTGGGTTCATCAAGGCATAAACTGAAAGATAAAGATCTTCCAAAAATTCTTGAAGTGCTCAGGAAATATAATATAAGATATGTGTTTCTGATTGGTGGGAATGATACCATGGATACCATCAATCGCCTGGAACTTTACTGCACAGAACAAAAATATGACTTAATTGGTGTAGGCATACCTAAAACCGTGGATAACGATTTATTTGGGACTGATCATACACCCGGATTTGCATCTGCAGCTAAAAGCAATATCCTGAATGTATTACAGGGCGGATGGCTTGCACGGGATATGCAAAAAGTAGACAAATATATTATATACCAGACTATTGGACGTGACGCCGGATGGCTGGCAGCTTCCACTGCCCTGGCAAAAAAAGCTGAAGATGATGCACCCCACCTCATCTACCCTCCTGAAACCATTTTTGATAAGGACAAATTCCTGGATGATGTGAAGAAAGCAGAAGAAAAATATGGCTGGGTTTCGGTTGTTGTTAGTGAGGGCTTAAAGTATTCTGACGGAATGCCAGTTAGTTCGTCCCAAAGAAAAGATAAATTCAACAATGTAGAATTTGGTGCCATGGGAGGTGCAAGTGTTGGTCTTAATGTGCATAAAATGATAAATGAGGAATTTGGCTGGAGGGGTGAATTTCAAATTACTGAATCATTGATCATGAGCGATTTTGTACGTTCAGTGCCAAATGATAATGAAGAAGCCTATCAATGTGGGGTAGCGGCTGTTCAGCTCGCTGAAAATGAAGAATCTGGCTATATGGTTTCTATCAATCGTTTATCAAATTCACCCTATAAAGTAAGCTATGAAAAGGCTCTTCTGACCGATGTTGCAGTCAGGGCGAAATCAATGCCTGCTGAATTCATGAATAAGGAAGGGAACTTTCCCAGCTCCCTGTTTATGGAATATCTAAGCCCGCTGATTGACGAATTACCTGAATTTTCCAGGCTTGAAAGGAATTTCATCAATAATTAAACCATGAATAAATTTAATAAAAGTGTAATTGTTTTACATGCCCATCCTGATGATACTGAAGCGTTTTCGGCCGGATTGTTAAAATTATTAGCTGATAGGGGTTATAAGATAACTATCGTTACTTTAACTGCAGGAGACCTGGGAGGCATGAGTGGAAGCCGGGAAGAAACCACTAAAATGCGGAAAAAGGAAGCCGGTAATGCTGCAGCTGTATTAAATGCTGACTATTACTGTCTTAACCAAAAAGATGGTTATGCTTATGACAATGCTGAAATGCGGATTGCATTCACCAACCTGATTAGAAAAGCTAAGGCAGGAATTGTAATCTCACATCTTCCTGTAGATTATCATCCTGACCACCGGGTGGCAAGCTATATTGCAGAAGCCTCTGCCATGGTAGCCAGCCTTCCCAATGTCCCCTGTGAGGAACCTCATCTTGAGATTACTCCACTATTCTACCACTCGGCAACTATTGATTTGAGTGACCCCCTGGGGGAAAAGCTTACAGAACCTCATTTTTATCTGGATATCACATCCGTTATTGATACAAAAATTGAAATGCTTTCATATCATCATTCCCAGATCGAATTTATGAAGCATATGCATAAAATGGATAACTTCTTTGAATTAATGAAAGCCTACAATGAAAAACTGGGAAAAACCATTGGAGTTAAATATGCTGAAGTTTATTGGCAGCACCTGGGGGGTGGATTTCAGAAAGAAGCTTTAATCCAAAATGAATTAAAAGAATTTATTTATAAAAACAGAATATAAGATGAACCTGAAAGATAATCAATACAAGAAATATGCTCTAGTAAAAGAGATGATGGAAACCGTGGAAGTAGTTAAAAATTTCCAGCCATCCTGTGCAGAACCTTTTGTTGAAGCCATAAAAAAGAAGCCTGCGCTTTTTGCCACAGGAGAGGGCAGTAGCAGGATCTTTCCGGCTAAAAAAAGCATTTATGCTTCCCTGAAGACCAATGGTTTTAATATTGTTACAGAAGGCTCCACCCAGGCTTTGGAATACAATCTGGATAATTATGCAGTGTTTGGAGCTTCTAATTCCGGAAAAACGAAAGAGCTGATCCGCCTGTTCACTAAATTGAAAGAAGCCGGGCATGATAGTTTTTTTGGTTTGACTTCATTTCAGGATACCCCTCTTACAGATCTTTCAAAAGCCTCGCATGTTTTAACCTGCGGTAAAGAAAATGCTGTGGCTGCCACAAAAAGCGTCGTTGAACAGGGCTTGTTCTATGACAGCCTTCTCAGGCACCTGGATGGTTCAGGCATGGAAGGTCTGATCAAATTATCAGAGGACATTGAAGCAGCACTTACATTAAAGATTGATAGTAAACTAATCAAGCTGATTAAAAATGCTGAAACTATATTATTCTCAGGGAAAAATACTGGTGTGGCAGAAGAATTGAGGTTAAAAACAAACGAAATAACCAGGAAAAAGTCCGATTACCTGGAAGGAACTTATGCTGTGCATGGTATCGAAGAGGTGCTAAATAAAACCGATGTGGTAATAATAATTGATCCATTTGAAAGCGAAGAAGAAAAGTTCAGGGAATGTCTTGTAGAGGGAGTTGGTATGAATGTCATCGCTATTTCAAAGAGGGATACAATTTTCCCGACAATCAGAATTCCTGATGGGGGTGAATATGAACATTATGTTGAATTGGTTGCAGGCTGGAATATACTTGTTGAAACAGGACTTGCCCTGGGAATTGACCTGGATAAACCGGTTCGGGCCAGGAAGGTTGGAAATGAATATATTGCAGGGTAATTATGAAAAAATTATCTGCAAAAAACATTCATGAACATAATGCCGGGATTGATATTCTGAATGAAGAAATTCATACTATTAATTCTGATATGTGGAATATTGGATGTGATGTGGAAGCAAGTTTTAACATCAGTCATGATGAACAACACATTTACCTGAAATATTTCGTGCAGGAGTCAAACATAGGAGCGGTACACAAAAATATCAACGATCCGGTTTATGAAGACAGCTGTGTTGAGTTCTTTGTATCATTCGATAAAGTAAATTATTACAACCTGGAGTTTAACTGCATAGGGACTATCCTTGGGGCATATGGAAAAAGCAGAAATTCAAGGCAGTGGCTTGATACAGATTTACTCAAAAAAATAAAAGTGACACCTTCACTGGGAACCAATAAAATAAATATTGTTGATTGTAAAACGAAATGGACTTTGGATGTAATCATTCCTATATCCGTATTTAAGTTTTCGGATTTGAGTTCCCTGAAAAATAAAACAGTCTTTTGTAATTTTTATAAATGCGGAGATAAGCAAGTTATTCCGCACTTCCTGTCATGGAACCCAATATTAACTGATGAGCCTGATTTTCACAGACCAGAATACTTTGGAGAATTAAGTTTTTAATTAAGGGATTACTAATTAATAGCTAATTTATTATTTACCCATTATTCTACTGTGAAACATTTCACAGCAGGGTTTCAACCCTGGAAATTAGCTTTGCTGAACTCCGGTTCACTACGTTCTTGTATGAATAAAACGGGTTAATATAGCCAACATCCACCAAAGAAGAACCACCTCCCCCTGGCGAAATTGTTCTCTAAACTCCAAACTATAGTGACAAGTTAAATTGAAAGGTTTGCTCTCTCAAATTGTTTAATTAATTCGCCAGCGTACTCCTCCTCAAAGGAGGAGAATTTAAGAATATCCTAATTTTAAGTATACAAATACTCTCCTTCATTCGTGCATTCGTCTTCCATCGGGGCAGCAGACTTTTTAAGGGTTTATTAAGTAATTTGACTAAAAATAAATAATTGTATATTTACTTCTCAAATGTGCTCGTACACAACACTTATTGTTTTACTAATACATACTTATGAAACTCGTTACTATTGATTTTGTCATACTTGCAGTATTTTTCAGTATTATTCTTTTAATAGGATACCTTGCATCAAAAAAAGCCGGGAAAGATACTACTGAATTTTTTCTGGGTGGACGGGGAATGCCATGGTGGTTACTGGGAATTTCAATGGTAGCATGCACCTTTTCTGCAGATACTCCGAACCTTGTTACAGGCATGATTCGTGAAGACGGAGTGGCAAAAAACTGGGCATGGTGGGCTTTCCTTATTACAGGAATGGTAACTGTATTTATTTATGCGAGACTTTGGCGCAGATCTAATGTAATGACAGATCTCGAATTTTACGAAATCCGGTATCAGGGTAAGGCTGCTTCTTTTCTCCGTGGTTTCAGGGCCATTTACCTGGGAGTATTTTTCAATACGCTTATAATGGGTACAGTTTCCCTTGCCGCAATTAAAATAGGAGATGTGATGTTTGGTGTAAAACCATGGATAACTGTAGTATCAGCATCAATTATTGTGGTGATTTATGCAGGTTTGGGAGGACTGCGAGGTGTTGTCTGGGCAGATTTCTTTCAATATGGCATTGCCATGTTCGGCGCTGTATTTGCAGCAGTTGTAGCAGTAAAACAGCCTGAGATACAGGCCATAGGAGGACTGAAAGGAATGTTGGCCGAACTTGGTGATAAAGTTAATTTTCTCCCGGATATGAGTAATCCGTCTGTTTATCTTCCCTTGCTTATTATTCCTATTGCCGTACAATGGTGGGCAGTATGGTATCCCGGAGCTGAACCAGGAGGAGGAGGCTACATTGCCCAGAGGATGCTATCTGCTAAAGATGAAAAGAATGCTATTGGAGCAACCCTCTTGTTTAATTTTGCCCATTATGCCCTCCGGCCATGGCCATGGATCATTGTAGCTCTGGCTTCACTGATCATATACCCTGACCTGGCTTCTATACGCGCTGATTTTCCAAATATAGCTGAAACCTACCTGAAAGATGATATTGCATATCCGGTCATGCTTTCCAAAATCGGAGTTGGATGGTTAGGTCTGGTTGTGGCCTCCATCATTGCAGCGTATATGTCCACAATCGGAACCCACCTGAATTGGGGATCCTCTTACATTGTTAACGACTTTTATCGTCGATTTGTACGTCCCGAAGCAAGTGAAAAGGAACTAGTATTAATGGCACGCTTAACAACTGTTGTATTGATAATCATTGGGGGAACATTTGCATTAACCTTGCTTAATAATGCCACCCAGGCCTTTGATATACTTCTGCTCTCTGGGGCCGGCTCCGGTGCAATATATTTGCTCCGCTGGTTCTGGTGGAGGATCAATGCATGGACCGAGATTTTTGCTATGTTCTTCGCAACTATAATGGCCATAGTGCTGGTATTTGTTGTTCCGGATGAAGCAGTGGCAACAGCTGTCCTCGATGCCTTTACGGTTAAGTTATTAATTGCAACAGGAGGCACAACTATAATCTGGCTCCTGGCCACATTTCTGACAAAACCGGAAGCAAAGGAAACCCTGCAGAAATTTTATAAATTAACACACCCAGGCGGACCCGGATGGAAGAAAGTTGTTGATGAAGCTGCACAGGAAGGTATAAACATAAATGAAAAGGAAGAAGGAAAAACATGGGAATTACCCAAGCAAATTCTAATGGTATTTATAGGTTGTATCACCATCTATAGCACCTTGTTCTCTATAGGTAGTATTATTTATGGAGAAACATTCTATTCTATTCTCTATCTGGTGGTTTCAATTGTTGGAACTTTCTACATTTTCAAATTGCTGAAAACACTCAGGATGAATTAAGCCTTAATAATATCTTATTTAACACAAATTAAAACCCAATCCGGATCATATGAATATTAAACAAATTAGCAGATTTCTTCCAGTATTAATGATGTTTTCATTGCTTCCTGGCTGCTTTAGCCCGGAAGAAAATCGCGAACAAAGATCTCTAAACATTATACCCAAACCCGGGGAAATGGTTAAAAAAGAGGGTTCATTCACTATTAACAGGAAAACTACAATTGTCTTTAGTGAAAATGAAAGTTTATTGAAAGAAGCAAACTACCTGACTGATCTATTGAATGAATATTCCGGGCTCAAACTTAAGCTTATCACCGATAATCCTAAAGATAAAAACACCATTGGGCTTATAGTGAATAGTAATATCGTCAATCCGGAAGGATATGTCCTGAAAGTTACAGAAAATGGCATTACCATTGAAGGAGGAAGCCCTTCCGGCGTATTTTATGGTATACAGACCCTCCGGCAGTTACTACCTCATCAAACAGGAAAAGCTAAAGCCAAATTGCAAGTTCAGTCAATTGAAATTAAAGATGAACCCAGGTTTGCATACAGGGGGCTGCATCTGGATGTCGGGCGTCATTTTTTTCCGGTTGAGTTTATCAAAGAATACATTGACCTGATAGCACTCCATAAAATGAATACCTTTCACTGGCATTTGACAGAAGATCAGGGTTGGAGAATTGAGATCAAGAAATATCCTGAATTAACTAAGGTGGGTGCTTTCAGGAAAGAAACCTTAAAGGGTCACTGGGGTAAAAAACCCCGGGAATATGATGGAGAACGATATGGTGGATTTTACACACAGGAAGAAATCAAAGAAGTGGTAAATTATGCCCTTGAAAGAAATGTAACAATCATTCCTGAAATTGAAATGCCGGGCCATTCCCTGGCAGCACTGGCATCTTATCCACATCTGGGTTGTACAGGAGGTCCTTATGAGGTAGCTACACATTGGGGAGTATTCAATGATGTATATTGCGCAGGCAAGGATTCAGTATTTATTTTCCTCGAGGATGTACTGGATGAAGTGATTGCACTGTTTCCCGGCAAATATATACATATCGGTGGTGATGAAAGTCCGAAGCATAACTGGAAGGAATGTCCGGAATGCCAGGCCAGAATCAAGGCAGAAGGATTAAAAGATGAACATGAGCTTCAAAGTTATTTTATCAAGCGCATCGAGGCTTACCTTTTAAGCAAGGACAGATATATCATCGGCTGGGATGAAATTCTTGAAGGTGGCCTTGCGCCTGAAGCCACCGTTATGTCATGGAGAGGGGAAGCAGGTGGAATTGAGGCTGCAAAACAGAATCATAATGTAATCATGACCCCTAATAAGTATGTGTATCTGGATTATTATCAGGCAGAACCTGAAAATGAACCCCTGGCCATTGGAGGCTTTCTCACCCTGGAGACCATATACAATTATGAGCCTCTTCCCGATACTTTGAATTCTGAAGAGCAAAAGTATATTTTGGGAGCCCAGGCCAATGTATGGACAGAATATATAAGCACTACAGATTACGCAGAATATATGACCTTCCCTCGTGCTACAGCTTTGGCTGAAGTGCTATGGTCACCCAAAAAAGATAGAGATTTTAATGACTTTACAAAACGCCTCAAAAGTTTTGTTTACCATCTGGACCGACTGGATGTAAATTATGCAAAGCATGTATTTATTGAAAATAAGGAAGAGTTATAAAATTCTGAAATGCAAACTCAGATAAGTGGATTTGCTCTTTTTTTAGCCTGAATGAATAATGTGGTGGGCTAAAGCCCTATTATATTACTTGTTAACTAAAATTAATAAGTATGAAAGTATTTATAAAACCAAACACAAGTTATTATTCTGTTACTCTATACGTACTTAAATTGATAGAGAAGAATCAAAATGTCAGTTTTGCATTTGTAGAATCATCTGAGAAGGCAAATATCATTTGGGATCATACAATCTCAAATTCTGAGTTTATTTACCTTGAATTTTATGATGGTCTGCAAAAGGATGGGTATAATTTTAATCATAATCATATATTCCAATTATCTACAACAGTCGTTGACAAAAACGGGAAAAAAGATTCTATAGCAACCATGTTTTATATGATTAACTGCCTACAAGAACTTAACCCCAATGAAAAATCTATAGATCAATTTGGGCGTTTTAGATACGAAGCATCTTTTCAAGCAAAGTTTGACAGTATAGAAGAAAATCTTGTTCAGGAGGAGATTGACTTATTTTGCAAAAAGCACAGGCTGACAGGGACAATAAAAAGAAGTACGTTTTTTGTTTCACACGATATAGATACAATTTATGGCTCTTTTTTACAAGATGGTTTTTGGGCATTAAAAAAACTCAAAATCGGTGTTATTCTAAATTTAATCATATGGGAATTGAGCAGAAAACCTCACTGGAGAAATATTGATAAAATTATAAAAATTGATAGTGAGCATGATATACGCTCAACATTTTTTTGGTTGGTAAACAAGGGTAAAGGAACTAACAATATTAAAAATGCAGATTATAATATAGTTAAAGAACAGAGATTACTTGATTTAGTTAAACAATCTGGTTTAACAAACGGTTTACATAAATCGTCTTCAGAAATGAGCATAAATCAAGAGTTGAAAAAGGGAAACTTTCAAACAAATTACAATCGTTACCACTTTCTAAACTTCTTACCACATAAGGATTGGGGGAAAATCTCAGAATCAAAACTAGAATTTGATTGCAGCCTTGGTTTTGCAGAGCATTTTGGGTTTAGGAACTCCTATGGGAAGGCTTTTCAACCCTTCGATATAGATAAAGACAAACCC
Organism: Bacteroidota bacterium; assembly: GCA_030596025.1. Lineage (GTDB taxonomy): Bacteria > Bacteroidota > Bacteroidia > Bacteroidales > VadinHA17 > JAYEGO01. The sequence goes on from JAUVKW010000053.1 coordinate 13,310, forward strand.
TATAACTTTATAGAAGCCCCACTAAATTTTATGGATGGAACTTTTCATAAATACATGAAAATTCCAACTAACACAATTACTAATATCGTTATCAATTTTTATGAGAGAAATCCTACAAATTGCAACTTTTCACTTTTATGGCATAATACATATTTTACAAACTATAAGTATAATTCCTTTATAGGAGAATACAAAAAAATTATTGAATACCTATATGAGAACAAAATTGAATGTGTAACACCAAATGAATTAATAAAGGAAAATAAAATAGAATGGTAAAATACAGATTAGCACAAAAAGAAGATTACGGACAAATAAATGACTTTCATAATCGTATATACAATTCGAGTAGAACTTTAGAGCAGTTTTACTGGGAGTTCAACAATTGTCCTTTTGGCAAATCGATATATGTAGTTGCAGAGGATGAAGGTAAAATTATTGGTACAAATTGCGTTATTCCAATAGACCTGGTAACTTCTGACAAGAAGATTATTCGATCTGGTAAAAGCGAAGATACTTTAGTTGATCCAAAATACAGAGGACAAAAAATTTTTTATAAAATTTATGATTATTTATTTGAAAAGTGTAGAGAAAATGGTATCCAGATTATTTGGGGATTTACTTCCGCAAAAAAGCCATTCACAAAATTAGGGTTTTCAGTCCCATTTGATCATCAGCAAAGCTTGGTTGTAAAAAATATTTGGAGCAGTTATAAATACTTATCATCACTAAACAATAAGAACAAAATTCTTGATAAACTAAAAGTTTTTGGACTTTGTTCATTGTCAAAAATTAGAGTAATTGGCAGATTGCAAAGTAAATTAGAGGGGTACAGAATTACAATAAATGAGAAAATAATTGAAGGTGTTGATAAATTAATTAACTCAAACTTATCAACTTTAGAAAATTCATTCACGATCTTGCAGAATTCTGAATTTCAAGAGTGGCGTATTTATCAAAATCCAAATTATTATAAGGTTCATACGTATGGATTTTATGATAACTCTAATAAATTAAAAGCTTTGATTGTTTTAAACTCTCATCCTAATAAAGTTGCATATATTAATCAAAACTCATTTAACAAAAACCTGGATAATGAAGAAAAAATAAAAATACTTCAATTCGTTACAAAAAAAATGTTCGATTCGGGAATTCATCTAATACGAAATTGGCACTTTGATACAAACACTATTAATATCCGGGAAATTGATATATATAAAGATGCTCGATATACAATTTTGAATAGAGGAATAGGATTTGTATGGAAAGAGTTGGAAGATATAAACTATAAACCAGTAGCCTTCTATTTATCTAGAATATCAACTCAAGGTGTAATATGACTTTGGCTAACAAAATATATAATGTATTAGGCCATCTTCGAAGTTTTTCTTTATAAATTGTATTGACAATCAACTGTTATTAGATCCTGCCTACGGCAGTTTTTGATAACTTTTATATGAATGTTGTATTTCTTGATTTAGCTATATTTATGTACAGGGTGCTATTGCAGAAAACAGGAGGGATGCGTTTGGCAACAACTTACTAAAAATTGGGGTTATCTCAAAAGATACTTAAATGCGTATCGTAATCCTGAACTTACCCGCCTGTTTATCAATACCCTTTTTGTCTATCTACCTCAAACAACAGGCTCTGGTTATTTTTGAGTCTCTTGAAATTTTCAAGTACTATGGCTGCAGCATTTTTCTGATTGGTGATACTGGCAATATGGGGTGTTATCAGGATGTTCTCATGATTCCAGAAAGGATGAGAGGCAGACAATGGCTCTTCCCTGAAAACATCCAGACAGGCATCACTGATATAACCTGATTCAATAGCTTTGAACAAATCCTCCTCAACCAGGTGCCCTCCCCTTGCAACATTGATAAGAATGGAAGACTTGGGTAAGGACTGAAAAAGCCCGAAGTTTAAAATATTCTCTGTTTTTGGTGTTAAAGGAAGCAGACATATCAGGCAATTGACCCCGGACACAAAATCGGAAATTGTCAGGTCTGAAGAACTGTAGGATTGAACCCCGGTAATTTCTTTCTTTGTATTGCTGTATGTCAGAACCTCAAATTCAAGATTATACAATGATATTGCAACTTCCTGCCCCATTTCACCGGCACCCAGGATCCCAATCTTCAATTCCCTTTCTGGCTTTTCAAATGGCTTCCATTGGTTTATCTTATTATTATCTAAATACAACTGAAAGTTCTTTTGATAATGCAATACCACCAGGTTAATGTATTTTACCATAGAGTTACTCAGGTCGGGATCAACAATTCGCGAGACTTTTATTTGTTCAGCTAACTCCTCTCTGCATATATGTTCTACTCCCGCCCCCAGCGAACTTACCAACTCCAGGTTTTTAAATTCTGTAAGCAGCCCCTCTGGTTGATTCCATACAATTGCTATGGATGCATCGAGCTTGTGATTGGGGTAAACCGAAACCTCAATACCCGGATCCATATTATGAATATGCTCAACTAATTCAACTGTGTTCCTTCCGGGTGCAATAATTGCAATAGACATGGGGTGAAGTTTTGTGATCAGAAATTAAAGCTAAATTATTAAAAATATTCTGACTAATGCACGGATTAATAAGAATGGAATGTTGGAATGATGGAATGATGTCTCGAAAATCATTTGATAAAGCCTAATGGGATATTCATAAGTAGTGATAATGTAAATATTTTGTTTCAGCCCTACAGGCTGAAACAATAAACTGATTAAAGACATAAGTATTATATCATATTTTTTCAGCAAGCTGCCGTTTTGTCATTCTTTTGTGATCTGTGATGTCATATTGTCATTGCTATTTAATCTTTCCCTGCCACAGTTGCTGTATAAATGATATGGCATATGCTTTGAAATATGCTTTACAGAACAAAAAATTATTTTAAATATTAACTAATAAATTTAATTACCATGAGAACACTAATGAGAAGAAACAGTATGTATCCTGAAATCCCTTCATTATTTAATGAATTTTTCAATGGAGAATTATTGGAGAACCGGAATTTTGATAACCTGGGTTCAGACTCAACACTCCCTTCCGTAAATATAAGGGACACAGAAAATTCATTTGAAATTGAAGTAGCTGCACCGGGAATGACAAAAAAGGATTTTATAGTTGAATTGAACAACAACGTCCTTACCATCTCAACAGAAAAAGAGAATTCAAAGGAAGATAAGAATGAAAACTACACCAGGAGAGAATTCAGTTATCATTCATTTTTGAGAAGTTTCAGTTTGCCAGAAAATAAGGTAGATGGAAGCGAGATTAGCGCAAAATACAAAAATGGTATTCTGCTTGTTAGTCTTCCAAAAATGGAAGAAGCAAAACTAAAGCCGGTGAGAATGATTGAAATTGCCTAAAGGCGAGGGTTGTCCAAACCAGACAAGAAGCTCAGTGTGACTATTGAATAGTCATCTTGAGCTTTTTCCTATTTTTACCATTTGGCCACCCAGATCAAAAACCTAATTATCTCGAAAACTATTGAAAACAGGAGAGGTGAGTTAGAAAAACAGCACCAGGCTTCCTGCCTGCCGGCAGGCAAGGTAGCCTGGTGTTAAGGCATAAGTATGAGTCAGGTTTTGGCGCAAATTTTGCCTTGTACTGAACCTTTCGATATGCCAGGTGAAAAATTGTTGAAGGCTGCAAAATTTATGACAAAACCGAAATATTCAACGAAAAGTTTCAATCAACAGGCACTTCCAGAAAGGACAAAGGGGCTATTTTAGCCAGGCATTGCCAAATACAATATAAAATGCCATATCTTCAGGTCCGCGAGCAACATCCAGTCCCATTTGTAAACCCAACAATCGTGCAATCTTGTATCTAAAACCGGCGCCTGCGTTCCATATAGTAGTACCAAAGTTCATATCATCAATTGAGGGGATTGTTGTTCCAATACCACCAAATCCCACAACACTCCATCTTTTGTAAATGTTAAAAAACTGTTCTGTTTCTGCCAGCATGGATATTTCGCCCTGGTACCTTAATGCAGGCACTCCCCTTAATTTCACAAAAGGCATCAAATAAAAAGGTGTATTTTCAGAGGCCAGCATTGATTCTATCCTGAAGCCAGAAACCCATCTATCATTTACTGGCAGATAGTATAGAGTGAAGAAACTTAGCCTGCTATTTTTTCTATCACTACCAAATAATTCAAGTGCTTGAGTATATTGCAAATTTAGGCGTATCCCTTTAGTTGGAGATAAAACATTATTAAATGTTTCATATTCACCTATTGCACTTATTCCTGAATTAATCAAATCAAAATCCAGCGGATCTACTCCAGGAATATCAATATCTTCGAATAGTGTCACTTTAGTTTTTCCAAAGAAGTAATTTCCTCCCAGCATGAAAGGGCTTTCTTTAATTCTGAAAAGTGCCTGCTGAAGGAAAAAGAAACTCTCCATATTGAACTTAGCCGGGTTTTTAGACAGCCAGGAATTACCAGATCCATAATATTTTAAGTTAATATTCCCGTAGCCAAAAATTCCGCGATACCGGATGTGGTCATCTCTCCAGAACCCGGCATAGCCTGCCCCTGCATACCAGGTTCCATTTTGAGTATATCCTCCTCCAACGCCAACAATATCCGGCATTCTGAATTCATTTTTTGCTGTTTTCTTTTTAGGAATAAAATAGACACCCGTTACAGCTGCGCCATAACCCAGGGCTGGCTCTGTAATAGGTGATATTATTGGAACAAAGCCATGTAACTCAAATAGCCATTTACTAATGTCAAATGCGCCATCCAGGCTATCTTTAAACAATTTGGTGTCATTTTGTGACAACAAACCACTTAAGTTTGTAAACGACAAGGCTAGAATTATGAATATCTTCAGATTGAATTTCATAGGTTAATTATTTCCGATTTTATTCATTCGGTTTTTCAGGTTTTTCACCTGCACCAATAGGAATATTTAATTTCAAGAAAATTGAACTGTTTTTGGTTCCGGCCCTGTCTTTATAAACATCAACAAAACCATAATAATATTTTGCGCCAAATGTCCAGCCTGTTCCTTTAAAAAGAGTATAGCCAGTTCCAAACATAATACCAACATCCAGTCTGTTTATCATTTCTTTGTTATACTCCTTAAT
>JAUVKW010000057.1 GCA_030596025.1 Bacteroidota bacterium
TGTGATCCTGTAAAAAGGTTAGTGTCTTATCAACCACTAATATTCAATTCCGGTAAGTTCGGAATTTATATTGGGAAGGTGGTTCTAACCGGGAAAGTCAGAAGACCTGCCATAACATTAATTTGTTCGGGTTAAGCATGAGTCTTTTGAAACAAATATCCATAAAGTATTTAGGAACAATTTTTTTGTTCTCCCTTGGTAGCATTCTTTCGGCCATGCCTCCTGATTCTTTATTCATAAAAGAAGCAGAAGTCAGACAAAACCATAAATCATATCACTCTGAAAAATTCCGGACTTATTTCATTGATACAACTATTAACATTAAGGAAGTTGATATTTGCTATAATCGTTTTCAGAACTTCTCTTCGGGCAATAAGGTTCAGATAATTGATCCGGGAACAATTAGAAATTTTTCTTCTGGAAATATTTCTGACTTATTGAAAAATTACACTTCATTTTACCTTAGATCATATGGTGTAAGTGGATTAAGCAATATTAGTGTAAGAGGCAGTAATTCCAATCATACAGCAGTTCTATGGAATGGTATCAATTTGCAAGATCCTTTAAATGGAAGTGTAAACCTGTTTCTGCTGCCGGTGGGTATTGTGGATGAAATCAGTATTCAGTATGGTGGATCAGGGGCTCTGTTCGGAAGTGGTGCAGTGGGGGGAGTGATAATGCTTAAAAATACTTTTGCTTTTAGCAAAGGGATCAGTACCAATGTTTCAGCAGGACTTGGTAGTTTTGGTAAGTACTTTGTTTCAGCCGGTGTAAAATTAGGACTGAAAAAATATGCAGGAGCTGTCAGGTTTTTTCATGATCGGGCTACAAATGATTTTCCTTTCACAAATACACAACAGTTTGGAAAACCTGAGGTTCAGCAAAAAAACGCTGCATATAAGCAATATGGATTTACACAGGAAAATTCATTTTATCTTTCGAAAAACCAAAAGATCAACACCTATTTGTGGTATCAAAATTCTTACAGAGAGATACCCATAAGTATGTCAAGCACTTCAGGAAGACAAAGTCAGGAAGATGAGGCATTAAGAATATCTGCAAACTGGTCATTCTATGGTAATGTAGCTACCTATATTGCCAGGGTTGCATACCTGAATAATAGTTTAATCTATGATGATCCTGAAATTGGGGTACATTCAAAACATTTATCTAATACCAAACTTGCCGAGTTTGAAACCAATATTAAGATACGTGATAATCATCTGTTGAATATAGGTTTGAATAACCGGTTTGATGTTGGCAAATCTGCTGACTTTTTAGGTGATCCAAAACGTATTAGCACTGCTCTTTTTATTGCATATAGGATACGAAATGCAAGTAATAATTTTGAAACAAATATTAGCATCCGTGAGGAATTAACAGATAGTAAATTCGGACAACCTACACCAGCCCTGAGTCTTCGGGTGAAAATCACACCTTCTTTACAAGTGCACGGAAAAGTATCTGGAAATTATCGTGTGCCAACTTTTAACGATAACTATTGGTACGGAGGATTTGCAAGGGGAAACCCTGATCTTGTACCCGAAAATGGATGGAGTGAGGATATTGGACTGCAACTAAAAACGGGACAAGATCTAATTAAAACAGATTGTGATATAACGTTTTATAATTCCAGAATTAATGATCTGATCTTGTGGATGCCAATTGAAGGTATTTGGATGCCGGTAAATAAAAAGGAGGTTTGGTCAAGGGGCTTAGAGCTTAGTTCAAAGAATAGTTTAAACTTTGCTAAAACTGTGATTGGTATTGATGGAAAATACACTAATAATCATTCAACCCTGGAAAGAAAATCTGACCTTGAATCAGATGCAGTTTTGTTTAAACAAATGGTGAATACTCCTGTTCATCAGGGAAATGTAAGGTTTTATGTCGAACAAAAAAGATGGCAAGTCGATTTGATTTGGCAGTTAGTTGGCAAAAGATATACTATGGCTGACAACTCAAGATATCTTGATCCTTACAATCTTTTAAATATTATTCTCAGTGGCAATCTTGGAAAAGAGAAATCTAACTGGTTTATCAATTTGCACCTGAATAATATACTTGGTGAAGTATACCAGAGCATGCCTAATTATGCCATGCCAAAGCAGAATTACCAATTGACAGTTCAATATAAGTTTAATTAAATCATAAGTAATTATCATGAAAAACCTAAACAAATTTTTCTGGCTTGGAATGCTGGCCTTGCCTATAATTTTTTCATCATGCAGTAAAGATGATCAGGAACCTAAACCAAAAAGTAAATACGAAACCGGAGTGTTCATAACCAATGAAGGGGCTTTTGGTTCTGCTAACGGATCAGTGAGTTATTATGATACTGAAAAAGATTCGGTAAGTAATTATATTTTCAATAATGAGAACAGCAGGGATCTGGGCGATGTGGTACAATCTCTTGCAATAGTGGGAGAAAAAGGATTCATCCAGGTGAATGCTTCAAATAAAATTGAAGTTGTTACATACAAGAATTTCAAAGAGCTAGGTGTAATAAACAACCTTCCTCAAGTCAGGTACCTGATTGGTCTTGATGGAAATAATGCTTATGCAACTATGTGGGGGAGAGGAGGAAAGGTGATGGAGATAAATACAAATACCCTTAGCATTACTGACTCAATAGAAGTGGGTGAAGGTCCTGAAGGCTTGATTCTTGCACAGGGGCTGGTTTACGTAGCCAATAGTGGTGGATTTGTAACCGATAGTATCGTTTCTGTGATCGATCCGGTTACGAATGAAGTGCTTGAAAGCATCTGGGTTGGCGACAGCCCTCGCTCTTTTGTTAAAGATGTAGATGATAATGTATGGGTGCTTTGTTACGGTAAAATAATTTACGATCAAAACTGGCAGATTATTGGCCAAACTGCTTCAAAACTGGTAAGAATTAATACCGCATCAAATGATGTTACAAAAGAGATAATAATTAGTGAAACTGCGCATCCTTCTCATCTGGCTATTAACCCTGCCGGTACTACCTTATACTGTGGTGGTGGCTGGGGATTCAGTGGTATTTTTGCTGTAAGTGTTACTGATGATCTTGTTCCGGCACTCCCACTAATTGCCGGGAGCTTTTATGGCTTCAATGTAAATCCTGAAAACGGGAATATTTTTGCACTTGAAGCTCTAACATTTACCGAAAATGGGAAATTGTATCGTTATGATAAGGATGGTACAGAGTTAGGATCATATGAGGTAGGGGTTGGCCCGAATGGCGCGGTATTTAAATAAGTGAGACAATGAATTTAAAAGCCGGAGGCGAATCAAATTCATTTAGTTGAAATCCTGCCTGGCCGGAAAGCAGGTATCCCGACAACGAAGTTCGTCGGAATCTGCATGATGCAAAGTCGTATTTCTGCCTGTGTTGGCGAGGATCATTATTTTTTGCATGATTTTTGTAATAGTTGAAAGAACCTTGTCATCAATCTTAAATTTATACTATATTGATGACCTTTAGTTTAATTTTTTGAACATACTGCATATGAACAATAAGCTATATAATATTTTTATGCCCAGACATAAATACTTACTAGTAGGATTATTCCTTTTATGTTTTATTCCAATCGGTTCCTATTCGCAGATTAGCCAGGGAGGATCTCCACGGGCCACTGATCACTTGATGCATAGCCAGGACTTCGTAAAGCTGGGAATTGATAAAGTAGCAGATATTCAGCAAATGAAAGCTGCTGAAAAAACAGGGAAAAATGCTCCCTACATGTATGCTTATTCAATCCCAGTGAATTTAAATCCTAATAACTCAGGAACTATACATAGCCTGCCAAATGGAGGTAAACTCTGGCAAGTGGCAATTAATAGTGAGGGTGCAAGTTCTATCAGCCTGTTGTTTGACTCATTTGAGCTTCCAGAGGGAGCAGAATTGTTTATATATACTCCTGAAAAAAAATGGGTCTTAGGTGCTTATACCAGTAGAAATAATAAAGAGTCAGGGATACTTGCCACTCAAGCTATTCCTGGTGATAAAGTGTTTATAGAATGTTTTTTTCCCGGTGGGGATGTCAGCAGCGGCAGCTTGAATATAGGTCAGGTGGGTCATGCCTTTACAAATATTTTTGCAAACCAGCTTAAGGATGGAAGCTTCAATGAGTCAGGATCATGCAATGTAAACATCAATTGTCCGGAAGGAGCAAATTGGCAGGCACAAAAAAAATCTGTTGTACGTCTGACTGTATATTACGAAGATGTGCCTGGATGGGGTTTATGTACCGGGGTCATGGTCAACAACGTGAAAAAAGATGGTAAACCATTTCTGCTTACAGCCAACCATTGTATTGAGAATCAGAGCCAGGCTAATACAGCGATTGCAGTTTTTAATTATGAGAGTCCCTGGTGTGATGGACTGATTGATGGTACAGTAAACCAATCTGTGTCTGGAGCTGAATTGAAAGCAACGAATACAAAAATTGACTTTTCACTTGTTATGCTGAGCAAGGCTCCTCCTATGAATTATCAGCCATATTATGCAGGTTGGAATATACTGGGTATAACACCAACGCGTACAGTATCCATTCATCACCCATCCGGAGATGTAAAGAAAATATCAGTTGATAATGATTCACCAGTTACAGGAACTTTACCTGGATTTGGTTATGATGATGACGTTTTTTGGAATATCCTGCAATGGGAGCTGGGAACTACAGAGCAGGGATCTTCCGGAGCTCCCTTATTTGATAATAACAAATTACTTGTTGGAACACTTGTGGGGGGTGAAGCCACATGTGCAAATTCCGTAAATGATTATTACCAGAAAATTTCAGAAGCATGGGAGAACTATACCCCTGCCAATGAACAATTAAAGGCATGGCTGGATCCTGAAGGGACCGGGACTACCTTTCTCATAGGTATGGATCCATATGGTTCTGTTTTTTGTGAAGAAGTAGATAATATGGAACAGAATGAAATACTTATTTTAAAGCAATTTACTGAGAATATGCCGTCAGATGGTTATTGGACAGGCCATAATGCCATTAGAACTACCCAGTATGCAGATAAAATATTTAATACAGAGGATAAAGATCTTCTTTCCCTTACCTATAAGGTTGGAAGGGTTGAGTATGACAGTCCCTCTGATCAAGTGATTTTTAAGGTCTGGACAGGTGTCTATCAACCGGAAGTGCTTGTTGCATCAAAATCAGTGCCTCTTATGAATTTTCAGGATTCTACAGACTATGTTCTATATTTTGATTCGATATACCATTTTACAGGAAATTTCTGGGTAGGATATGAAATCTTTTACGACAATCAGGTTTCCGGACCATTGACTGACCAGTTTGCTGTATTTCAGGTTACTCCCAGGTATATGGGTGTCAATACAGCATTGTTTTACCAGAATGGAGTTTGGACTACCTACAGTAATAATTATTGGGATTCTATGAGTACCTCACTTGGAATAACCGCAGAATTATGTGTTGATATCCCAACACTTGGAATTCCTCAGACCCGGATCCTAAATATCTCCGACCAGATAATAGTTCATCCAAATCCAACCAATGGAGATATAAGCATCAGTTTCCCTGAAAATATTACAAGCGGAATTACAATGAAACTTTTTTCCTTAACCGGAACTCTGGTACTGGAAAAGAAGCAAACATTTGTTTCAGGTCCTGTAAAGCTCGATTTGTCTGGTCTCTATGCAGGAATATATCTCCTCAGGCTTGAGGGTGACGGCTTTGTTGCCTCTAAAAAAATCTCTGTTCAATAATAGGTGCTTCCTGATGTTTTCAACTGCTGTGCAATTTTCTAAAATAACTACCCTTCAGGGAATAATTGTATTATTATTTGCTGTTACTTCTTGTCAGCCCAGACAGGATAATGTTTTTTCTATACCAGGAAAGGAACTTGTTTCTGAGTCTGCATTAATAGAAGTGCAATATGCTAAAGGATTTATTGTCAGACAATATCCTGATTATAAAATACTGGAAGTTCATAATCCCTGGCAGGGTGCACAAGGTATAAGCTTTAGTTATTTGCTTGCCTCTGATTTCAAAGCTTTAACAGATTCACTTTTAAAGAAGCATATATTAGTTCATACCCCTGTTGATCGTATAATATGTACATCAACTACACATATTGCCTTTTTAGAAAGCTTGCAGAAAACCGGAAGTATTGTGGGTGTTTCAGGTACCGGTTTAATCACAAATCCGCAGCTTAGAAATAAACTTAAGAAAGGATTGATCTCAGATATCGGTTATGAGCGATCTATGAATCTTGAATCTCTGGTTTTGTTGAAACCAGATCTAATAATGATGTATGGTATTGAAAGTGAGGTTACAGCATATATTCAAAAGATATCAGACCTTGGAATTCCTGTTATTATGAATGGAGACTATTTAGAACAAACTCCCTTAGGGAAATTTGAATGGATTAAATTTGTAGCCTCTTTTTACAACATGGAGAATGAAGCTTCGATTATTTTTGATTCCATTGCGAACCAATATAACCTACTAAAGCAGAAAACTGAACTTATTAGCAAGAGGCCTACTGTTATGACTGGCATGCCATGGAAAGATGTTTGGTATATTTCTGCAGGAAATACTGTTATTTCAAATTACATTAAAGATGCAGGTGGTCAATACTTGTGGGAAGACCTGGTTTCTTCAGTTGCCATACCTATGGATATTGAAAATGTGTTTAGCAAAGCAGGAAAGGCTGATTATTGGATAAATTCAGGGACAGCAGAAAGCTTAAATGATATTCAGGAAATAGATGATAGATTCGGGTATTTCTTACCATTGGTTCAAAAAAAAATATACAATAACAATGCTCGTTTAAATCCGGAGGGAGGAAATGATTTTTGGGAATCGGGGGTTACACAACCCCAGCTTGTGCTGAAGGATCTTATTAATATTTTTCATCCCGGATTAATAGCGGATTCAAGTCTTGTGTTTTATAAGAAACTTAATTGAGCGAAATGATCGATTTAAGAAGATTGAAGCCGGCAAAAAAAATGTGGACACTACTGGTACTCAGTATACTTGTACTGTTTCTTTTCTTACTGGACCTGTTCATTGGATCTGTAAAGATACCTGTTTTTGAGACTCTGAAAATTCTTGCCGGTGGCAATTCATCTCATACTGAGTGGGAGGTAATCATATTCAGTTTCAGGATACCCAGGGCACTGACAGCCCTGTTGGCCGGAATGGCTCTTTCTGTAAGTGGTTTGCAAATGCAGACTGTTTTCAGAAACCCACTGGCCGGACCATATGTACTTGGTATCAGTTCAGGTGCAAGTTTGGGTGTTGCAATCCTGGTGCTTGGTTTTTCGTCATTTTTGTTCAAGGCTTCTTCAAATATGATTGGAGACTGGACTCTTGTACTTGCTGCCAGCTTTGGTTCTGCACTGATTCTGCTATTGATCTTTGCTGTATCTGTCAGAATTAAGGATATTATGACCATTCTTATTTTAGGAATACTCTTTGGAAGTATTGCTTCTGCCATGGTGGGAGTTATGCAGTTTTTCAGCAATGAATCTCTTCTGAAATCATTTGTTGTTTGGTCAATGGGAAGTCTGGGGAATATTACCAAGGACCAGATTCATGTCTTATCTATTGTTATATTAATTGGTTTGCTTATTTCTTTTGGGTCTGTAAAAATTTTAAATGCTCTTTTGCTTGGTGAGGATTATGCAAAAACCCTTGGAATAAATATTAAAACTGCCCGAGCCATTGTTTTTCTGAGTACCAGTATACTGGCTGGTAGTGTAACGGCTTTTTGTGGTCCCATTGGGTTTGTTGGGATTGTAGTTCCCCACCTGGGAAGAATGCTTCTGAGAACTTCAAATCATGGTTTTTTAATGCCTGGTTCTGTTTTAATAGGTTCTGGATTGATGCTTATAAGCGATATGATTTCTCAACTACCAGGTTCTGAAAAGATACTTCCTATAAATTCAATCACTGCCCTGCTTGGAATCCCCATTATTATCTGGATAATTATTAAAAGGAAACGAATTACTCAATAATTCCGGCTTTTATGAGTGATACAAACAAGTTTATATTGACCACCCGGGATCTGGAAATTGGTTTTCTTAAACCTCCGGGTAAGCCCAATATTTCATTAATGAAGGGGATATCTGTTAAGGCCAGAAAAGGAGAGCTGGTAGCAATGATTGGCCAAAATGGAATAGGGAAAAGTACCCTGCTGCGCACATTGGTGCAATTACATCCTGCATTATCCGGAAATGTTATTTTAAATAACAAAAACATAGAAAAATATACCCGTCAGGAACTTGCCAGACAGCTTGGATTTGTATCCACAGAAATTATTAATGCCGGTAATTTAAGTGTGTATGACCTGGTTGCACTGGGTCGTTTTCCATATACCAACTGGTTGGGAAATATAAACAATGAAGACCGATTTATGATTGATCACTCAATTGAATTAGTTGATTTAGCACATAAGAGAGATAAAATGTTAACTGAAATTTCTGATGGAGAAAGACAGAGAGCAATGATTGCAAGAACACTCTCCCAGGATACAGATCTGTTAATACTGGATGAGCCCACAGCTTTTCTTGATTTACCAAACAGGTATGAAGTACTTAAATTACTAAGAGACCTTTCTTGTAAAGGAAAGACTATTATCTTTTCCACTCACGATTTAAATCTGGTAATAGACCAGGTGGATAAGATATGGATGATGACTGAAGGTGGAATGATTGAGGGAGCACCGGAGGACCTGATCCTGAGCGATTCCTTCAATTCTGTTTTTCCCGGAAGTTCCCTTATATTTAATAAGGAATCCGGGCGCTTTGATTATCCGGCAGATAGATTGCATGAAGTGTATATTGAGGGAGAAGGGGAGTTAAAGGCCTGGACTGCCAAAGCTATGGAGCGTAAAGGGTATCTGCCAATAGAAAAAGGCGGGAATGCAGAGATTTCTGTTAAGGTTTATATGGATAATGGCCAGGCATACTGGGAGTTAAAAACAAAAAATGCAATTTCTGTCTATAAATCTATTTATGAGCTTATGTTCAGCTTATAGGTTCTGGAAATCCTGCTGTCTCATTCGTCTGACCACTCGAAGTGGCTTGACGAGTATTGAATAAAGCTCTGATTTTATAATATTATTTCTAAAATCAAAACGTTCTTAGTATTATTATTTCGCCTTAATGGGGTAGGGTGGTCTAACCTGTTCCTCCGGAGGATTCTTTTTTAGTTGCTCCAGTGCTATTTCAATGGCTTTTTGAAGTTGAGGATCATTGCCCTTAATCACTTCTGCAGGCAATTGTTCTACTTCAATATCAGGTGCTACACCAACATTCTCAACAATAAACCCATCTTTTGTCCAAATAGCGAGATTGGGTGCTGTTACCGATCCACCATCAATAAATTCAGGGAATCCGAGAACTCCAACAAGGCCTCCCCAGGTTCGTTTTCCAATTATAGTACCTACCTTGAATTTCCGAAACATCCATGGCAAATAATCTCCACCGCTTCCTGCGGTTTCATCGATAATCATAACCTTGGGCCCCTGTATTGAGGCACTAGGAGACTTCAAGTCATTTCCATACCTGAAATTCCAGTGAGCCTGATATGGACGCATCAAAATATCAATGTAATAATCAGCAAGTGACCCTCCTCCATTGAATCTTTCATCAATGATGATGGCTTTTTTATTTGCCTGGGGAAAGAAATAACGTTTAAAGTATTCATGTCCTGCTCCTGCAGTATTTGGAACATATACGTATGCTACCTGCCCACCAGTAGCTTCATGAACTTTCTTCAGGTTACCTTCAACCCAGTCTCTGTTTCGTAGTGAATATTCATTTGAAACAGGTACCACCTTTACAAGTCTTGATCCTGAATAATCAGGATTTGGTCCAATGGTCAATTCCACAATTTTTCCTGATGTATTCTCGAAAAATTGAAATAAGTTTATTTCTGCAGTAACATTATTACCATTAATTGCCAGAAGGTAATCTCCTTCTTTAGCATTTATACCTGGTTCTGTAAGAGGTGATCTTAAATTTGGATTCCAGTTTAAACCGCCATATATTTTATGAAACTGGTAGCGATTGTTTGAAATGGTATAATCTGCACCCAGCAAACCACCACTTACCCGGAGAGGATTGTTCAATTGTTCTCCTCTCCCTTGTAATCTGTGATGACCAACGGAAACTTCACTGCACATCCATTGAATTAATCTGTTTAAATCACTCCTGCAGGCTAAGTCTGGTAAAAATTGTGAGTATTTCACCTTCATTGCAGGCCAGTCAGCCCCATGCATTCCGGGATCATAAAAATAATCCCGATTGATTCTCCAGGCTTCATCAAAAATTTGTGGCCATTCTGCTAAAGGATTTATTTTTACTTCAAGTTCAGAGGTTCTAATTACTCCTTTTCCAGCATCTGGCTTTTCTCCGGTATTTGTAATTCCGATTGTCTGCCCCTTAAAGTATAACATCTTTTTCCCGTTAGCAGAAATTTCGAATCCATCCATTTCCATAACCTCATTGTCTTTTCTCTTTTTTAGGTCGTATTTATGTAATTTCCCTGAACCACGCCTGTCAGAATTTCTAACTATGTATAGTAACTCGTCTTCCTTTCCCATAGATAGCTGCGAATAATTCCCGGCTCTGATAGGGAGATCTACTATTCTGGCTTGAATGCCTGCAAGGTCTATCTTTAAGGAAGGGGATTTTTCAGGTGTATCATCTTTTTTCTTTTTTATCACTGCCTTCCGGTTTCTCATTTTCTCCTGAACCTTCTTCAGCTTCTTCTTCATCACTTTCTTTCGAAAATGGAGACAGGGTTTCTTTTTGAAGTGTAGCCAGGTAAATGGAGTTTCTCATTCGCATATCAATGTTGGATTGATCGAACCAGTTCACCACAGGACCAGCATCTGTTGAAGCTAAGAAGAACAGATATTTTCCATCCGGATCAAAAACCGGGGAAGTAGAATTACTCATACCATCAGTGATTTCGTGAGAAATCCCTTTTTCAACTGAATACAGGTATACCCTGCTAAAATTAGTATTGGTGATTTTTGTATAGCTAATCCATTTTGAGTCAAATGACCAATCACCGAATATATCTCGAATTGATCCAGGAACATACATTTCATCAGCATCAATCTTTTTAATAGTGCCAGATTCTACATTCAGAAAATAAATATTCCTGCCATTGTCAACAAAACAAATTTTCTTGCTGTCTGGAGACCATTCAGGAAAGGCATAAAACCCTGTTCCTGTAAGAGGAAATACTTTTGAATTGGTTTTTCCATCCTGCGATTTTATATGAAGCTCATACTCACCCGATGCATCTGAAAAATATGCTATGTTTTTTCCATCAGGAGACCATTGAGGATACTTTTCATGAGCAGAAGTTGTTTGAGTAAGGTTCCTTGCATCACCTTTTTCAGCAGGAACAGTCATAATATCCCCCCTGAAGTCAAAAACTGCGCGCACTCCTGTAGGAGAGATACCGGCACTTCTTATGTAGCTACCCCCTTTAACAAATCTTGCACGAAGCTCAAGGAGATCAGTGGCAATTCCGACTTTTAGTTTTTCAGCCTCAGACGAACCAATATCAAGTGTATGCAAATATCCTGCTTGTTCAAATATTATTTTACTGTTTCCTGAAGAAGCATTGATTATTGGGAAGTCTGTGTAGTCGGTATGTTGGACTATATTTTTTGAGCTAACATCGTAGGAATACAAATTAAATTCACCATTTCTGTCGCTTCTGAAAAATATCTTGCTGCCTATCCACATAGGCTCTGTATCGTTGCATCCTCCATCCGGTTGAGGAATTTTAACAATTGAATGATCTTGAAATGAGAACAGCCATATGTTAGCCACTGTGCCGCCCCGGTAATGTTTCCATTGTTGATATCTTCCGGCAATAGGTGTGTATGCCATAAATTTGCCATCAGGGGAATAAGATGCCCTGAAAGCATTGGGAATTTTAAGTTTTGCAGGAAAATTTCCCTGGAGTGAGACGGTAAAAAGTTGAGAATACCTGTTGGTAAAAACTGATCGCTGGGAGCTAAATAGTACATTCTCACCATCAGGTGTGAATCCTAAAACCAAATCGGTTCCTGGATGCCAGGTAAGTCTTTTGGGGATTCCTCCCTCTGAAGAAATTAGAAAAACATCGGTATTGCCATCGTATTGGGCACTGAAAGCAATATGCTTACCATCCTGACTAAATACAGGTCTGGACTCAATTCCCTCATCAATCGTAAGTCTTTTTGGGGAAGTTCCATCAATATTAGCAATCCACAGATCTTCTGCATAAATGAAGGCAATGTGCTTACTGCTGATGGCAGGTTGAGATAGCATCCTGGTATCTTCAGTATTGATCGCAAATAATTTGGGACTTAATACGATGAGAAGAAAGATAAATATAGGAGTTACTTGCTTTAATAGTTTCATAGTGGTCCTTAGTTTAATTAATAGTGGGATTGAAAGTTAGTAAATAAATTATGAACTCCCCTGATACAAATTGAGAGCATCTTTAGATTTACTTGAATCTGAAATTATATTATCTGCCAAAAGGCCGGAACTATGTTATCTTATTTAGCAAATATTTCCCCGAGCATTTTGCTGAGCTGGTCAACATCAATACGCTTTGCAATAATGGTTTTGTCTTTATCTAACAGGTAAAGGGTTGGTGTAGAATGGATATCATAATAATACCTGAAATATGTTTGCTGGTGCGGATCCCAGGCATTGATCCAATCAAATCCATATTCATTGACATAATCTTCCCATTGTTTTCGGTCTCCCTGTGTATCTATAGCAAAAACTGCCAATCCCTGATCCTGATATTTTTTAAATAACTCATAGAGCTTTGGAGTTTCTGTCTTGCAGAAGCCACAGTTTGGTTCCCAAAAGTATAGGATGGTGTATTTTGCTGTTGTTTCATGTAAAGAGACCCATTCTCCTGTAATGGTTTCCATCTTCAGTTCCTGTGCTTTGGCCCCAAGTAAATTGGGTTTGGTTTTACTTACCCTGTCCCTTAGCTTTTCGAGGTAAACAGAATCACTCCAATATGCTTCCCCCGACAGGTAATATGTTTCGGCTACGTCCACAAATACTTCATCCATTCCCATAATCTTACTTTCCAGGTAGTTGTTCAGAATAAAAATTACAACATATTGAAATATTTCTTCATTTACCCTGGCCTTATCAGCTGTAACATGTATTTGAGGAATGATTGAATCGGGATACTGGATAAGAACCTTGTTAAAATAAGTATCAAGCTTATTCTGCAATATGGGTGTACGTATGAGTTTACTATTAGAGAAATTAAGATTGTCAAAAAAATGATCCCTGTAATATCCATAACTCAAGGCCATTTTCAGTGAATCTTTATTTATATGGTTTTCTGGTATATCAAAATCAGGAACTTGTGGTGGGGCCATTGCGTAAACCAGGTCACCAATAAAACTATCTGGAAATTGTTTATGCAGTTCCTCCAGATAGGTCTCAAGCTTTTTGTTGTTATTATCGATAATGGATTGCAAGATAGCCAGGGAATCAGACTCATTTATTAAGCTTTTCATTTTTTCCCTGGTTTCATAATTAGTTTTGTTCAGCTGCATAAGAAATCTCTGGTATTCGAGAAAAGCCGAATTTTCTTTTGACCCCTTAAACTCCAGTGAGGCAATTAAATCATTTACATCTGTAGATATTGAAAAATCCTGATCATCACTTATAAGAAATTCAAAATATTTCATGTCCGGAAGAACTACAAGGTACACTCCACCGGGTATGGTGTCTTCTCCAATTAGCTCAAAATATTCATTATTATCAGAAGTGAGAGTGTCATAGATAAACTTCTGTTCTCCATAATGATAGGCAATTAAAAGGGTGCTGTCTGTCATTCCTTTTAAGTGGATCTCAATCTTGTGAGATTGTCCTGATAATGATCCTGTAATTATGAATGCTATTAGAATACTGAACCAGAATTTTTGCATATGTTCTTAAATTGACTAGGAAAGCACAAATATACTTTGTTATTTTATCATTCACATAATTTCGTTCATCTCAATAAAGATGCTATCAATTTTAATACCAAATTTTAGCAGGAATATCACAGATTTGCTGGTTAATCTTGATACACAAGCAAAAACGGAAGGAATTATTTATGAAATACTGGTAGGAGATGATTGCTCAAATACTTCTGTTATTCAGCAGTATAAACAATATGAAACAAGTGATTCTGTTCGTGTATTCCAACATAGAAATCGATTGGGCAGATCTGCTAACAGGAATTTTCTTGCCCAAAATGCCAAATATGATTTTCTCTTGTTTATTGATTCCAATGCAGAGCTAAGGGATTCACACTTTGTTAAAAATTATCTTTTTGCAAGAAACTTGGCTCCTGTGCTGGTTGGTGGAATTGCATATTCAGAAAAGCCGCCTATTAATTCAGCCTACCTTTTACGATGGAAATACGGCAGGAGCAGGGAAATGAAATCTTCAGAATTACGAAATAAAAAGCCTTCACAATCATTCATTAGTTTTAATTTTTTTATTCGTAAGGAAGTTTTTTATAAGATTAAATTTGATGAACGGTTAACAGAATACGGTCATGAGGATACGCTTTTTGGATTTCGCCTGAAGCAAGAGAATGTAAATATACTTCATCTTGATAACGCCCTTATGCATAAAGGCTTGATTGAAGGGATTGAGTTTTTGCACAAAACCCGTAAGAGCCTGGAAAACCTGAAATATATTCTTCAGATCCTGGATGATGACCCGGAATTTATACAGGAAGTTAAATTGCTTAAAACATATAGGCTAGTACGAAGATTTAGGCTTGATTCAGTAATGAAATATTTCTTTCGCTTCAGTAGAAAGAAGCTTGAAAGTTATCTGACCTCACACAATCCGAAAATCCTGTTTTTTCAATTTTATAAGTTGTCTTATTATTGTAGTCTTCCTGAATAAATATGGATTAATCATAGAATTAAACTGGCAATTAAGATTCTGCGTATTATCTTTGCATTTTGAAAATCAACAGCCCATTATTCTCCAAATTTTTCACTGGAAATGAATATTGAACTTATTTTAAGAGAAAAAATCCGGCAAGCTTCTAAAATCTTGTTTCAGCAGGTCCCTGATGAGAAACTAATACAGATTCAGCCTACCCGAAAAGATTTCCATGGGGATTATACAATAGTTGTTTTTCCCCTGCTTAAGATCTCCCGTAAAAACCCCGAGGAGACTGCAAAAGAGCTTGGGTTTCAATTAGAAAAGGATTTGCAATTTGTAAGTGGATTCAATGTGGTTAAAGGTTTTTTAAACCTGGAGTTAAACAAAGAAATCTGGAAGGATAGTTTTAAAGAAATGTATGGGCAGGAGAATTTCGGAATCGAATCAAGTAGAAAAGAAACAATCCCTTACCTGGTTGAGTTCTCTTCACCAAATACCAATAAACCTTTGCATCTGGGTCATATCAGGAATAACCTTATCGGATACTCTCTGGCCAAAGTGCTTGAGGCAAACGGGCACCAGGTTGTAAAAACCAATATTGTAAATGATAGAGGAATACATATATGTAAATCAATGCTTGCCTGGCAGAAATGGGGGGATAAAAAAACACCGGGATCAACAGGTAAAAAAGGAGATCATCTTGTAGGTGACTATTATGTTAAGTTTGATCAGGAACTTAAAAAGCAGATAGCAGGTCTGGAAGAAACTGGTAAATCTAAAGAAGAGGCTGGCAAAGAAGCTCCCCTTATTCAGGAAGCGCAACAAATGTTGCACGATTGGGAAGCAGGAGATCCACAGGTACTGGAACTTTGGAAGGAAATGAATTCATGGGTCTATAAGGGATTCGATGAAACATATAAACGGTTGGGGGTTGAGTTTGATAAAATATATTATGAATCAGATACCTATAAGTTAGGTAAAGAGCTTGTGGAAGAAGCACTAAGGAAAGCTATTCTGTTGAGGAAGGAAGATGGCTCTGTTTGGGCAGATTTAAGTGAGGAGGGACTGGATGAAAAGCTATTATTAAGAGCAGATGGAACCGCAGTTTATATGACCCAGGATCTGGGAACAGCAGTATTAAGATTTGAGGATAATAATGGTTTTGAGAAGCTGATCTATGTGGTAGGGAATGAGCAAAATTATCATTTCCAGGTCTTGAAAATTATTATGAAGAAACTGGGCTATTCATGGTCAGATAAGCTTTATCATTTATCTTATGGCATGGTGGAATTGCCAGAGGGGAAGATGAAATCCAGGGAGGGCACTGTGGTAGATGCCGATGACCTTATGGATGAGATGATACAAACAGCAAAAGAAATGTCTGAAGAGTTGGGTAAGCTGGAGGATTATTCTGAGGAAGAGAAGGAAGGAATTTACAAGAAAATTGGCATGGGTGCACTCAAGTATTTTATGCTTAAGGTAGATCCAAAAAAAAATATGACATTTGACCCCCGGGAGTCAATAGATTTTAATGGAAATACAGGTGCATTTATTCAATATACTTATGCCAGGATTCAGTCTGTGATTCGCAAGGCACAAGAATTGAAAATTTCATGGGACGGGTTTTCTGAAGAAATAAGTGAGCTGTTACCCAAAGAAAAGGAATTAGTGAAGATACTGTTGAATTACAAAGATGTGGTAACCGAGGCCGGTGAAAACATGAGTCCTGCTTTAATTGCCAATTATTGTTATGAACTGGTGAAGGAGTACAATCAGTTTTATCATGATCATTCCATTTTGCGTGAACTGGATACAGATACCAGGAAATTCCGCCTTCAATTGTCTGAAATGTCAGGAAGGATAATAAAATCAGGAATGGGACTATTGGGTATTGAAGTCCCGGAGCGTATGTAATAAATAAATGTTTTTACACTGAATAGAAATTATAGATTAGGATGTTTGAAAATTTAAGCGACCGTTTAGATCGTTCTTTTAAATTACTAAAAGGACAGGGAAGAATAACTGAAATTAATATTGCTGAAACGCTCAAAGAAGTCAGAAGGGCTTTACTTGATGCTGACGTAAATTATAAGATTGCAAAATCTTTTACCGACAGAGTAAAAGAGATTGCCCTGGGACAAGATGTCATTTCTTCCGTGAAACCGGGGCAAATGATGGTAAAGATCATACACGATGAGCTGGCCACCCTGATGGGAGGAGATAGTGTAGACATTAATGTTAAAGCAAATCCTGCTGTTTTGTTAATTGCCGGGCTTCAGGGGTCTGGAAAAACTACTTTTTCAGGAAAGCTGGCAGGGCTACTAAAATCGAAGAGGAGTAAAAATCCATTACTTGTTGCATGTGATGTGTACAGGCCTGCTGCTATTGAACAGCTGAAAGTTCTGGGTGAACAATTATCAATACCTGTTTATACAGAAGAGGATAATAAAAACCCGGTAAAAATTGCCAAAAATGCAATCAGACATGCCCGTAAAGAAGGTTTTGATGCAGTTATTATCGATACTGCCGGTCGTTTGGCCATTGATGAAGAAATGATGAATGAGATTTCATCTATCAAGAAAGAGGTAAACCCTCAGGAAACCTTGTTTGTAGTTGATTCCATGACAGGTCAGGATGCAGTTAATACTGCAAAAGAGTTTAATGACAGGCTTGATTTTGAGGGCGTTGTTTTGACAAAGCTTGATGGAGATACTCGTGGTGGAGCTGCCTTATCTATTCGTTCTGTAGTAAATAAGCCCATTAAGTTCATGAGTGCGGGTGAAAAAATGGATGCCCTGGATGTGTTTCATCCTGATCGTATGGCTGACCGGATACTGGGAATGGCTGATGTAGTTTCACTGGTTGAAAAAGCTCAGGAAAAAATTAATGAAGAAGAGGCCAGCAGGCTACA
>JAUVKW010000136.1 GCA_030596025.1 Bacteroidota bacterium
GTTGAATCCACAATAATTGTTCTCACAAGGTCACCAACATCAGCAGTTTCACCCCCAGTAGAATAAATAGAAACTCCCAGGTTTCTTAAATTTCCAAGAACCTCTTCAGTACCCTGAATTACTTCTGAAATAACTTTACCCGGAATCAGGTTTTTATTTCTTCCAATTGTAGAGGATAAAAGAATATTCTGTGTAGCACCTACACATAGCAGATCGTCTGTATTCATAATAATGGCATCCTGGGCAATTCCTTTCCATACACGCAGGTCACCAGTTTCCTTCCAGTACATATATGCAAGTGATGACTTGGTGCCAGCCCCGTCAGCATGCATTATATTGCAATATTCAGGATCCTGTCCTAAAATATCGGGTATCACTTTACAAAAAGCATTGGGAAATATTCCTTTGTCGATATGGGCGATTGCCTTATGAACATCTTCTTTGGATGCAGAAACTCCTCTGCGGCTATATCTTTCTTTCATAATTACAAAGAGGCTTTCTCAAAAGTACGTAGCAGGCTATATTCTAATTCGTGTACCATATTTAGGGCTAACTATTATTTCGTCCCTATGGGACTTTTAATGTTTTGTTGCTAGCTGTTCTATAAATATTTTGTCCCTATGGGACATTTGATCTATATAAATAATTTACTAAAGCTTTTGTGCTAATTCTATAAAGATGACAGGATCTTAAGACAGCTCAAAAAAATTTATCATTCGCTTATTTTGCCGGAGAATAATCGGTACGCAAGACTTTCATTTCAGTTCTTCGATTCAGCTGGTGTGCAATTTCTTGCTCTTCCCTGCTGCTAAGTGCATTTATAAAAGCCTCATTAAGAACATTGCCATCTTCCAGGAACGGATAAAGTTTGGCTGTTTTCCCATCCATAATTTTTGGTTGAGACTCCCCATATCCTTTTGCCCTTAAACGATCTGTGGCAATATCTTTACTGATAAGGTAGTTAATAACCGCCTGTGCCCTTTGTTGTGATAACTGAAAGTTAAATTCTTCTGTGTCACGAATATCTGTATGAGACCCCAATTCTATAGTGATATTTGGATTGTCGTTCAATACTTCCACCAGGCGATCCAGTGCCACCATAGATTCAGGTCGCAGGTCATATTTCCCAAAGTCATAAAAAATATTGGGTAGTTCTATAGGCTTGTCAATGGCTGCCAATTCCAGGGTCATCCGAAAATCCTTACTTTTTTCCTGGCCTTTGGTAGTCTCCCGGCCTTTGGTATTCAGATAACCCGGTTTTGAGGCAAGAAATATATAGTCAGTATTCGGTTTCAGCAAAAACCTGAATGAACCATCATCCCCGGTTTCATTTTCAATAGTTATGCCATCGCTTCCAATTAGTTTCACCTTTGACATTGGGATAACAGCTTCTGTGCGGCGATCAACAACAACTCCCTTAATATTGAATTTCAGAGGTGGTAAAATAAAGGCAAAAATATCGTCATTGCCCCGTCCCTTACGTGTTGAACTAAAATATCCCCGCTCTGATTCGTCTTCAAAAATAATTCCGAAATCGTCTGCGGAAGAATTAATTGGATATCTCATATTCTCAATATTCCATCCACCTCCTTCAATAGGAGTAGCCTTAAAAATGTCAAGACCTCCCATTCCCATATGTCTGTCAGAAGAAAAATAAATACTTCCATCCATGTGCAGGTAAGGAAAAAGTTCATTCCCTTCCGTATTGATGACAGGTCCAAGATTTTCCGGCTCACCCCAGTCTGAAGTGGGACCGGATCGTTCCACTTTCCAAATGTCATTAAGTCCACTTCCACCTTTTGTGTCAGAAACAAATAGCAGGGTCAATCCGTCCTTTGAAACAGCCGGATGTGCAACAACAAGGCTATCGGATAATATATCCAAAGCTTGAGCTCTTTCCCAACCTTCAGGAGTTCGGGTTGAAACCATGATCTTACAACCCAGTTTCTTCCTTTTACTAACCTCACAACGGGTAAAATACATAGTATTATAATCCCCTGTTAAAGAAGGAGTTCCTTCTTCAAATTCTGTATTTATCTTTTCATCCAGGTTTACCGGAACACTCCACTTCCCTTTGCGATCTAATTTACTTTCAAAAATATCTGCAAAACTTTGTCCGGTAGCCCCGTGTGTCTTATTGCCGGCGGCATTATCTCTGGAAGAAGTTAAATAAATAGCCTTATAGTCATCGCGTACAAAAGCAGGGGAGAAATCTCGATCCCTCGAATTAAAATACTTCATATCAAGCACTTCATAACCGATTGAATTCTCCATCCATTGAAGAGCCAATTCACAGGAAGTTATCCCCTCCTTACCTCTTGGATCATCAGGAACAAGGTCCATATAAATTTTATATTCGGTTATTGCATCTTCATATTTGTCATTTTTCTTTAGAGATTCAGCATAATGCAAAACAGAAACAGGATCGGGATAATCCTGCCCTACAGCCTTTTTGTACCAGAGTTCAGCTTTCGCCGGGGCATTGGTATACCTGTAACACTCTGCTATCTGAAAAACTACTTTTGTTTTTAGGGGCTTTTCACGTATCGCTGCATAAGCATCCTTATAAAGATCTATTGCATCAAAATATTCACCTGCTTCAAATGCTTCATCCGCTTTCTGAAGTTTTTTCTTCTGGCCGAAGCCATCTGAAGATGAGATTAATAATGCCAAAAATGAAAAAAGAAGAATCCTTTTGTAATTCATTGTTCTTATATTAACGAAAGATAAAAGTAATTATTTTTTCTCGTTATTGAAATAAGGCCACTAATGCACAAATAAAAGACGAATACACTAATAAAAAACTCATCAACTGTTCAATGCCGAAAAACAAGCATCCTTGAAATGGGTCCCAAATTAGAAATTTGGACTATTTCGGGACTTGTCAACTTGTAAAGAGTAGTTCCCTGTATTTGGGTAAAGGCCATATCTCATTGTCAACAGTAAGTTCTAATTTATCAATCTGGTATCTTATTTTTTCAAAGTATGGCAAAACCTTAGAATCATATTCAATCGCCTTTTTTCTTTCATCTGTAACCTTATTGGCAATTCTTCTTTCCTCAACCATTTCCTTTACATGTTCCTTAATAATGCTCACTGCGGAGGACATTTCCTTAATTAATTCAATCCTGGAACCTGAAAGTTCCTCATATACACTTACCGGAAAAATTTCTTTCATCCCCTGAACATTTTGAATAAGCTTGTTTTGATAACTAACGGCAGTTGGGATGATGTGATTAATTGCCAGGTCACCAAGAACCCGGGCTTCAATCTGGATTTTCTTAGTAAACTTTTCATATTCCACATCTACACGTCCAATCAGTTCTTTTTCCATATAAATCCCATTGCCTATCAGGACTTTTTTTGATGATTCTTCAAGATATTTAGAAATAGAGGCTGGAACACTATTGATATTTGAAAGACCTCTTTTTTCTGCTTCTTTTCTCCAGGCCTCACTATACCCATCTCCTTCGAACCTGATTTTTTCAGATGCCAATATGTCTTTTTTCAATACCTGGAATATGGCTTCATCCTTTTTAATATTCTTTTTGATAAGTAAATCTACCTCTTTCTTAAACTGAATCAATTGATCAGCCACTGCTGCATTCAAAGCAATCATAGCAGTGGAACAATTTGCAGAAGCACCCACAGCTCTGAATTCAAACCTGTTTCCTGTAAAGGCAAAAGGGGAAGTACGATTCCGGTCAGTATTGTCAAGTAAAATTTCCGGGATTTTACCAATCCCCAGTTTTAACTCGGTTTTTTCATCAGGTGTCATCTTGCCATTACTCACTTTTTCTACAATTTCGTCAAGGGTTGAACTTAATTGAGAACCAAGAAAAACAGAGATAATTGATGGGGGGGCTTCATTTGCTCCCAACCTGTGCGAATTCCCTGCTGTAAGGATACTAGCCCTAATCAGGTCCTGGTTATCATGCACCGCCTTTACAACATTGACAAGAAAAGTTAAAAACAGCAGGTTTCCTTTTGGATTTTTCCCTGGTGACAATAAGTTGACACCAGTATCGGTCTGTAGAGACCAGTTGTTATGTTTTCCTGAACCATTAATACCGGCAAATGGCTTTTCATGAAAAAGTACCCGGAAATTATGATGACGAGCAATCCTCTTCATAAGGTCCATGATCAGCTGGTTATGGTCATTAGCAAGATTTGCTTCTTCATAAATCGGGGCACATTCAAACTGGTTTGGGGCCACTTCATTGTGCCTGGTTTTAACCGGAATACCAAGCTTATAAGCCTCAATCTCAAAATCTTTCATAAAAGCACCTGCTCTTTCCGGAATTGATCCGAAATAATGGTCGTCCAATTGCTGATCCTTTGATGAGCCATGTCCCATAAGGGTTCTTCCTGTAAGTATAAGGTCGGGTCGGGCATTATACAGGGCATCATCAATTAAAAAATATTCCTGCTCCCAACCAAGGTTGGCCTGCACTCTTGAAACATTCTTATCAAAATACTGGCAAATATCCACCGCAGCCCGGTCAATTGCATTCAGGGCCTTTAATAAAGGAGTCTTATAATCGAGGGCTTCACCCGTATAAGAAACAAATACTGTTGGAATACATAAGGTAGTATCCACAATAAATGCCGGTGAGGAAACATCCCAGGCAGTATATCCACGAGCTTCAAAAGTATTTCTCAAGCCTCCGCTTGGAAAGCTTGAAGCATCAGGCTCCTGCTGAATCAACAAATCTCCGGAAAAATTCTCTATCATATTTCCAAGCTCCCCAAATTCAATAAAACCATCATGCTTCTCTGCAGTACCATCAGTAAGAGGGTGAAACCAATGGGTGTAATGTGTAGCACCAGCTCCAACAGCCCAGGCTTTCATTCCAATCGCTATCTGCTCCGCCATCTTTCGGTCAATTGATGTCCCTTCATTAATAGCAATCATAACACTCTGAAAAGCCTCCTTATTCAAATATTTCTCCATTTTCGGGCGGTCAAAAACATTCTGACCAAAGAAATCTGAAACTTCACTCGAAGGAAATTTCACAATCTTTGCCTGACGTGAGAAAACTTCTTCCAGTGCTTTAAATCGTAATTCAGCCATTATTATATGAATTTTGTTAGAATTTGTCAAAAATAGCATATTTTTAATGACACCCCCTGTTTTTTCAATACAGATTCAGACTTTTTATTAACTTTTATTTAACATACCCCCTGTTTCATCCATACATAAGTAGAATCTGTTCATTTTATCGATTATCATAACAAAACAACGGAAGGGTGGAAGAATGGAATATTGGAATGTTGGAATGTTGTTCCGAAAAATTACAAAAATCAAAGATTTTCTATTTTTCGGAAGAATTATTAAATGTTAATAGTTCATGATTATAGTTGGCTGTTTTTACAGTAGATCGATCCTCCGGATCGATGAACGAACCGGAGGTTCGTTCTACTTAAACTACGTAGTACATATTCCTTATCGCCCTGTCTTACAGATTTTTTCAAGACATGATCTTTGAGGATTTAAGGAGATGAATGGATTAAGTGAAACCATGATGTGGAGACTCCAACATACTCGTCTGACCACTTATAGTTATGACCAGAGGATAGACTTATCCTTTTACCCGATGAACTAACCATTAGTGGTCTGACGAGTAGAAAAATAGTGTAACCATGACTTCAATACCTTAAACAAAAGCGCCCAGCGTTTCAAAACCGCCAGGCGCTATATTATTTAATACAATTAAGCCTATTTCATCATCTCGGTATAATACCTGTAAAAGAGAGGTATGGTCTCAATTCCTTTGAAGAAATTAAATAATGGATAATTCTCCTGTTTTCGCCACTTTCTGAAATATATTAGTTTTTACCTCTACAACTCCTATAAATAGGGAGTGTTGTTTTTGATCTGGGTGACCCAATCGTATATTTGTACTTTCAGGTTTAGCCAATCATGTACATTAGAAGGAAGAAGAACATATCCGGAAGTTTAAGTATTTACATTTTAGAAAAGCAAAATGGTAAGCAAGTACTTATTAAATCAATGGCTGCTCATACAGAAAACGGTATTGTCCGGCTTGAAAGCTTAGCCAGGAAAGAGATAGAAAGACTTTCAAAACAAAAAGTTATTGAGTTTAATTACGATCAGGATGAACAGCACAAAAGTTTTGTACGTGAAAGTATCCAAACAATCCGCATAGTAGGGACAGAACTTGTGTTGGTAAATATTTTCAATGAAATCGGATTTGATCAGATCCCGGATAAGCTTTTGCGTCATTTGGTAATCTCCAGGTTACTTTACCCTGGTAGCAAGCTAAGAACCATTGAGTACTTGTCACGTCACTATCAGGAACATTATTCCATGTCATCAGTCTATCGTTACCTGGACAAACTCAACCAAAGGTACAAAGAGCGACTCCAATTAATAAGTTATCAGCATACCTTAAAGCTTTTTAAAGGTGTTTTATCAGCAGTCTTTTATGATGTAAGCACTTTGTACTTTGAAGCTTCCAGGGAAGATGAGTTAAGAAAACTTGGATTTAGCAAAGATGGAAAACCACACTGCCCTCAAATTGTTCTGGGATTATTGGTAACAACCGGAGGCTATCCTTTAGCATTTGAGATGTTTGAAGGAAATAAATATGAAGGGGAAACGCTTATTCCTGTACTAGAGCACTTCAAAAAGAGATATGATCCGGGCAAGTTGGTTGTAGTTGCTGATGCAGGACTATTGTCAAAAAGCAATATTGAACAATTACTAAACCATAACTATGAGTTCATCCTTGGGGCTAGGATTAAAAGCGAAACAAAAGAGCAAAAAAGCCAAATCCTTTCTAAAAAATGGGGGAATGACACTATACACGAATTTGAAAAAAAAGAACTGATAAAACTAATTGTGAGCTATTCTGAAAAGCGGGCCAAGAAAGACACACACAACAGAGATAATGGCATTAAAAGACTTGAAAAACGCATCAAATCAGGCAAGCTAAATAAAGATAACATAAACAATAGGGGATACAACAAGTTCCTGAAAATTGAAGGAAATGCTACCATAAGTTTAGATTTAGAAAAGATTAATAATGATAGTAAATGGGATGGATTGAAAGGCTACATTACCAACTCATCCCTAAATCCACAAGAGGTAATTGATCAGTACAGGCAGTTATGGCAGATCGAGAAGGCATTTAGAATATCTAAAACAGATTTAAAGGTTCGGCCAATCTATCATCGAAAAGCAAATAGGATTGAATCCCATTTGATAATTTCATTTTGTAGTTACAAACTATACAAAGAACTTGAAAGACAACTCATTGAAAAGCACACAGGCTTAAGCCCTGAAAAAGCTTTAGATATACTAAAATCAATTTTTGGAGTTAAAACAATACTACCAGTTTCAAATAAGACAGCTGAAATAGTTGTAGCAAATACAAAAGAACAAAAAGAGTTACTTTCAGCATTCAATATCAAATTTTGAGCTCAGGTGACCCAAATGGCGAAAACAGGAAAAGACCGCCTCAAGTTTGAAGCGGTCTTTATGACTTTATTCAAGTACTTATTTCTTAACAATAGTTTCTGAAATTGTACGATAGCCACCTGTAGCAGTATATTTATAATGCAGGGTAAATGTTTCAGTTACCGGATCATAAACATTGACACCATCAGGCTCTGATGGAGGAGTGCTACCTGAAGAGATAATTTCAACGGAATTGTCAGTATTTACTTTTAGTTTCATTTTATATCCATAGGAACCAAGGTCTGCAAATTCAGTTTCGTACACAGACCCCGTAATAACAGTTTGAAGAATCTTATCTAATGAAAAATCTCTTGTCCCCGTAATTGGATGTGTAAAAGTTCCGGTACTTGCATATATTCCAATTTCCTGAACTGTCCAATCACTGGCAAATGAATCTAATGCTGTTTTTTCAGGAACAAATAGTGAACGGTATTTGATTCCATCAGAGAAATTATATAGTGTTGTTGAACTGCTGTCTGGTGAAACCTCCAGTGTGATTTCAGTGCCTGAAGTATCAGTATAAACTAATTCTGTGCCTCTTTCCAGCTCATCTGCCGGCAACCAGTTAACCCCAAGATCATAATCACTAACTGAAAATGTATTAACGGCTCTTCCCAGCAGGCTTTCCTGATACAAATCGCCATAAGCAGTTCCAAAAGCAGTAACCTTTATAGATCTGTTTCCTTCCTGATCGCCTGTATAGATATTAAAGCTATAGGACTTCTCTTCAAGATTGTCAAGCATAATTGATAAGGTGTCAATATCTTCCTGGCGAGTGTAATCAATTAGAATGGAGTCATTAAAATCATTATAGTATATTTTAATCTCATTAACCCCAAAAGGCTGAAACAAAATTCCAGTGATTTTCACCCTGTAATTACCTGCAAAAGTTACCACAGAGTCAACTTTTGTGGTATATCTTATTTCTCCGTCTTCGATATATTTTAAATGAAAATCATCCATCTTATCGCAAGAAAAGATTGTGAACATTACCAGCGTGATCAGACTCAGATATAATTTTATTTTGTTCATCTGTTAATACTTTTAGATGTTCTTATTAGTTATATTCTTCAATAATATCTCCCCAGAATGTTAATTCAGAAAAATTAATAAATCCAGCACCATCCCATGTCGACATCACCGCAAAGCGGAAGTACCTTATTTCAACAGGAGCCTGGAAAGAATATTCATCTCCTGCAAAAAAGTGTATCATGTCTTCATCAGAATTCTGACCAATTGGCAAACCTGATGGTTTTACCGAGGTGCATTCCATCAATTTCATCCAGTCAGCCAGGTTTCCTGTTCCATCCCCAAGACTCAT
>JAUVKW010000102.1 GCA_030596025.1 Bacteroidota bacterium
GCTTTAACCAAACAACGGATTGTTTATCGGCAGAAAAAATTGGACGGGCATTATTTATATGAATGTTTTTACAGCTACCAACCAGCTTGTAATTTTCTATTAAGTTAAGTATCTGTTCAATATCAATTTCCTTCATTTCATTAAGGGTTTAATTAATGACCTGTGTAATTTAATCCATAATTGTAATGAGTTCCCTGGTAAGGTTTTTTCGAGAATATTTTTGATATGTTTTATTAGAGTTAACTAAGCCTTCAGGATTTTTATCCCAGGCCTTAATGATTTCCAATAAATATGATATTATTCCTTGAAGATCCTTATAATCAAACATTTTACCACGGTCACACTCCTTGAGTATTGCACTGGCATCACCATGAACCGGACCTATTCCTATAACCGGTTTTCCGGTGGCGATGTATTCAAATAGCTTACCGCTTAAAATAGCTTTATTCCCACGCTTGTGTGGGATTGCCAGAAACAGGATTGTTGATTTCATCATGTAAGTAAGTGCTTCCTGATGAGAGACATGATCAGTATAGATGGTACTTTGTTGCAGGTCTAATTGGTTTATGATTTTTTTTACCTGTGGTGAAACAAGCCCGACGAACTGGAGTACAACAGGTGTCCGAC
Source organism: Bacteroidota bacterium (assembly GCA_030596025.1). Lineage (GTDB taxonomy): Bacteria > Bacteroidota > Bacteroidia > Bacteroidales > VadinHA17 > JAYEGO01. The sequence goes on from JAUVKW010000102.1 coordinate 628, forward strand.
TCTCTTTAATTATAGTACTTAAAGCCTGAAGGAAGTTCCCTGGATCATACTCTTCGGTCAGGGTCCCTGTATATGTGATGATGAATTCTCCCTTTGTTTTTTCAATCGGCATGTTGAAATCATCTTCATCAAAACCATTTGGAATAACTTTGATCTTATGATCGATTAGAGAAATGACTTTGTTTGCAAGCATCTGCTTCATGTGTAAACTAACGGCAATGACCCAATCAGCAGATGTCAGAACATTCCTCTCATATTTCTTATCAAGTTTTTTCGCCGGGATGCTGTGATACAGCTTATCGTAATAATAAATGTCGGTCCAGGGATCACGAAGGTCGGCAATCCAGTTTATGCCAGTTTTTTTCTTTAATTTGAGTCCTATTAACTGTGTGGAGTGAGGGGGACTGGTTGTAATTACTGTATTGATTTTATGCTCCCGGATAATATCAAGGGCTTTCCTGAATGCGAACTTATTCCACCCAATTCTGGCATCAGGGATAAAGAAATTGCCCCTGATTGCACGGGTAATTTTATTTAGAAAACCAGGATTCCCCTGGTTGACAAAACCCGCATATGGAATTTCTCTTTCTCCGGTTATTTTCTTATAAAAATTGAAAGGTTCCCGTGATTTTGTTTTAAAAACCTGAACACCGTCAGATACTTCTTTTTCAAGGCTATTGTCCAAAATGGGATAAGAAGCGTATTTTGGATCAACCGTAAGCACAAAAGGCTGAATGTTGTATTCGGGAAGATATTTAGCAAATTTCAACCATCGTTGTACTCCGGCACCTCCACCAGGGGGCCAGTAATATGAGATGATTAATACTTTTTTCATGCGTAAGAATTAACAAATTAGCTGAAGGATATTCACTACAGGTTTTCGAATAGCCTGCGCATGCTGAGCTTCCCGGAAACAAAATTATGCAATTCGGAAATTGCTACACGGTCTTGTTTCATGCTGTCCCTATCCCTTACAGTTACAGTATTATCCTTCATTGTTTCGTGGTCAATTGTAATACAATATGGAGTTCCAATGGCATCCTGTCTTCTGTATCTTCTTCCAATGGAATCTTTTTCATCATATTGACAATTAAAATCAAATTGCAGATTTTTCATGAGTACCCTGGCTTTTTCCGGCAATCCGTCTTTTTTTACCAGAGGGAATATCGCAATTTTAACCGGAGCTAAAGCCGGTGGAATCTTAAGAACCAATCTGTCTTCAAGTTTTCCTTCGGCATTAGGTGCTTTTTCTTCAGAATAAGCATTTGAGAGAATCAATAAAAACGTTCTATCCAGTCCGATAGATGTTTCAATTACATAAGGGATATAGCTTTCCTGGCTCTCCACATCATAATACTGAAGCTTCTTTCCGGAAAATATTTGATGTTGAGCCAGGTCAAAATCAGTACGTGAGTGGATACCCTCAACTTCCTTGAATCCTATAGGAAATTGAAATTCAATATCTGTAGCAGCATTTGCATAATGTGCGAGTTTGTCGTGTTGATGGTACCTCAGTTTCTTTGAATCAGGAACAAGAGACTGATGCCACTTCATCCGTTTTTCCTTCCAGTATTCAAACCATTTCATGTCCTCCCCGGGCTTCACAAAGAATTGCATCTCCATTTGTTCAAATTCTCGCATTCTAAAAATAAACTGCCGGGCAACAATTTCATTTCTGAATGCCTTCCCTGTTTGTGCAATTCCAAAGGGGAGTTTCATTCTTCCTGACTTTTGAACATTCAGGAAGTTAACAAATATTCCCTGTGCTGTTTCAGGACGCAAAAAAATAGAATTGGCATCCTCACTTACCGATCCCAGGCGTGTTTCAAACATAAGGTTAAATTGCCTTACGTCTGTCCATTCCCTTGAACCGGAAACAGGATCTGCAATCTCACAATCAATGATGATTTGTTTCAGATCTTTAAGATCATCGCTTTCGAGTGCAGAAACAAACCTTTTATGGATTTCATCTTTCTTTTTCTGATTAGCAAGTACTCTTGGATTGGTCTCCCGGAACTGTTTTTCATCAAATGTATTACCAAACCTCTTTATAGCTTTTTGAATTTCCTTTGTGATTTTCTGGTCAATTTTTTCAAGATATTCTTCAATCAGGACATCCGCACGATACCTCTTTTTTGAAACTTTATTATCAATAAGAGGATCATTGAAAGCACCAACATGCCCGGAGGCTTTCCATATTTCGGGATGCATAAAAATAGCAGAATCCAATCCAACAATATTCTCATGAAGAAGAACCATTGAGTCCCACCAGTATTTCCGGATGTTGTTTTTTAATTCTACACCATTTGGGCCGTAATCATAAACAGCACTTAAGCCATCATATATTTCACTGGAAGGGAAAATAAATCCGTATTCTTTCGCGTGTGCTATTAGTTTTTTGAACAGATCGTCCATAAAATAAAATATTTATTTTGTTGTTTTTAAGCCGTATTTCAATAAAAAACCACCAACGGCACAAAAGTAAGAAATTAAATGTTTAATCATTTGAATATATATTTCAACTATCCAATATTTTCAACTGTTTAATTCTTCATTTAATAAACTCATCCACTATCTTTACACTATAAAAAATTATTTGAGAAGAATGATCATTAAGAAGGATTTTCTGGTTATAGGATCTGGAATAGCAGGCTTAAGTTATGCATTAAAAGTAGCTGAAAAGGGTAAGGTTTTGTTGATTTCGAAAACAAGTCTTGAGGAAAATAATACCAAATATGCCCAGGGAGGAATTGCTGCTGTGACTTATCCTCCTGATAATACCAAAAAACATACTCAGGACACTTTACTTTGCGGTGATGGCTTTTGTGATAGTAAAGTAGTTGAAATGGTGATTGAGGAAGCACCCCTGAGGATTCGCGAGCTAATAGAGATGGGGGTTCAGTTTGACAAGAATAAAGAGGGCAGATTTGACCTGGCACGGGAAGGAGGCCATACTGAACACCGGATCTTACATCAGAAAGATTCTACCGGAGTGAGCATACAGGAAACTCTTATGGAAAGAGTTAAGAATCATAAAAATATTGAAACCAGGGAGTATTGGTTTGCAATAGACCTTCTTACTCAGCATCACCTAGGGAAGCTTATTAAACGAACAAATTCCGGGATTGATTGTTATGGAGCTTATGTTCTTGACCTGAAGGAAGGAAAAGTAAATACTGTTTTATCAGAAATTACCGTTGTCGCAACAGGGGGGATTGGTAGCATATATGAAACAACGACAAATCCTGCTGTTTCTACTGGTGATGGAATTGCTCTTGTTTACCGTGCAAAAGGGCAGATTGAAAACATGGAATTTATCCAGTTTCATCCTACTTCTCTGTTTAATCCCGGAGAGAAACCTTCTTTTCTAATTACTGAGGCTCTAAGAGGTTTTGGCGGAATACTGAAGAATTCCAAAGGTGAGAAGTTTATGAATCGCTATGATGAAAGGGGAAGTCTTGCCCCAAGGGATATTGTTGCCAGGGCAATTGATAATGAAATGAAAATCTCCGGGGATGATTTTGTATGGCTTGATTGCACACATCTTGATCCTGATGAGCTGGTAGATCATTTTCCAAACATTACAAAAAAATGCTTAAGTCTGGGGATTGATATCCGAAAAGATCTCATTCCCGTTATTCCGGCAGCACATTATCAGTGTGGCGGCATTAAGGTTGATAAGAATGGACTAAGTACTATTTCAAATTTATATGCGGTGGGCGAAGTTGCATCAACAGGCTTGCATGGCGCCAATAGACTTGCCTCTAACTCTTTAATGGAAGCTGTTGTGTTTGCCCACAGGGCAGCAATTGATTCACTTACCAGAATTAAGGATCTTTCTATCAATGATAAATTGCCAGAATGGGATTATAGTGGGACTGGCCATCCTGAAGAAATGGTTTTAATCACACAGAATTATAAGGAAATGCAGCAGATCATGAGTAATTATGTTGGTATTTTCAGATCTAACCTCAGGCTTGAAAGAGCTTTAAGAAGGCTGGAGATCATTCATATGGAAACAGAAGGTTTATATAAAAAATCTACCCTGTCGCAAAAACTATGTGAATTACGTAATATGATCAATGTTGGATACCTGATTATTAAAATGGCTCAAAATCTCCATGAAAGCCGGGGCTTGCATTACACAATAAGTTATCCAAATAAAAAAAGAAGCTCAGAATTTTAAACCCTGTAAGTTTCAGGCACTATGTGTGTTGTAGGCGTAATTATTATTTACTACGTAGTTATTTTAAATTCTGCTCAAAAAGCTTAAATATCCTCTTATATTCGTCTGTCCAGCTGCTGGGTTCAACAAATCCATGCCTTTCAACAGGGTAAATTGCCATTTCCCAATTGTCTTTTCCAAGTTCTATTAATCTTTGTGCGAGTCTCACAACATCCTGGAAGTGAACATTGTCATCAAGCATTCCATGACAGATGAGCAGGGGCTTATTTAATCCTTCTGCAAAATATATTGGAGAACTTCGAACATAAGCCAGGCTGTCCATAACAGGAGTATTTAAAATATTCGCTGTATATCCATGACTGTAGTGAGCCCAGTCGGTAACAGACCTTAGGGCTGCACCTGCCCCAAATACATCAGGATCTTTAAACAGAGCCATGAGAGTAATGAACCCTCCGTACGATCCACCATAAATTCCAATATTTTCAGAAGAAATTCCATGCTCCTTCACAAGGTACCTGGCTCCATCTACCTGATCAGAAAGGTCTTTCCCACCCATGTGCCTGTATATTGCGGTTCGCCAGTCGCGGCCATATCCGGCACTGCCACGGTAATCTATATCCAGAACTGTGTAACCATTATCAACCAGAAAGTTGTGGAACATATATTCGCGGAAATAACTGCTCCACCATTTGTGAGCATTTTGCAAATAGCCTGCACCATGAACAAAAATTACAGCAGGTTTGCTTTCTGCCGGAGTTTCCGGCAAATAAAGCCGGGCTGGAACCATGACTCCATCAGAGGCTTTTAATTGCACATAAGAGGGAGTTCTCCAGGAGTAAGACTTAAATTCTTCAGATTGAGAATATGTAAATCTTATGGTTTTGGCTTCAGACTCATTTTTTTTAATATATATATCCCAGGTTTGAGTTGCAGAGGAAAAAAGTATTGCCATCCACTTTCCATCAGGGGATAAAGTAACCTTATTACTGCCTTCCATTGCAGTGAGTTGGATTGCTTTGCCCCCCTTTAAAGGCATCTTGTAGAAGTGCCTTTCGCCAGAATTTACCTCATTGGAAGAAAAATACCAGCTTTTATTATCATTTGAAATAAAAGGATTGTAGACTTCAAAATCGCCTTTAGTCAATGCTTTCTTTTTCCCATTTTCAATATTTATCGTATAGAGATGGGAGTAGCCGGTTTCTTCTGATTGAAAATATATTTTTTTATTATCAGGCATCCAGCCCAGTACTCCTCCCCACCACCCTATACCAGGTCCACCAATCCAGGCCTCATCATGTTGATGGTCTAATAATTTCAGGTCTCCGCTTGAAATATCAATTAGCATAATCCACCTGTCTTTGTAATCCAGTGAGTTGATCTCCAACACGGCATTTATGCCATCTTCTGACCAAACAGGGGAACTAATGGACACTTTCCTGGAGCTTATTTTTGTATCCCCTTTTATAGGATACTCTGAAAGATAATCAGGTTGCTTGTTAATACCAGGAATTTGATTGGTTGAAACCTGATAGACTGTATCATTTTCTATATCATATATAAATAATTCTACAGTTTCAAAATAGGGTGTTCCGACTTTTGATCTGGCCTTATTGGTTTCTGTATACCCTGATTCATCTACATAATTTGGAATTTTGGTGCTTTTTGAATCTTTTGTGGGTTTGTATATCAGGTAAGTCACAAATTTCTCATCCGGGCTTAATTGAATATTCCCGGGGCGCTCCTTTCCGGTAAATATTTCCTTTGGTCGGTGTGGTTTGTTTAAGCTTTTTTCTTCATTAGCTTCTGTATTTTTTATCTTTCTTTCCTTTATTACCTGAAATAAGGAAAGTTGTTGGTCGTAGAGCCATTTTTCCTGTTCATTTGTATATGTTTTTCCATCTTTTCGGGGAGGAGAACTTGTGAAATTTGTTAGCTGGATTGTTTGACCCGTATTTAAATGTGATGAAAATAAATTTCCGCCTCTTGAATAAATTATTTTTTCCTGGTCAAAGCTAAATGTTGGTGAACTTTCGTAGTCAAGAGTATTGGTAAGCTGAAAGGTTTTGCCTGTTTTTACATTCAGGATAAAAATATCACCATTTCGGCCAAAAACTTTTTCTGATTTGTCCTTGTTGTAGTTTCCATACCTTGCCAAAAGGTCAGGCTTGTCTTTTTGTTCAATTTTAATTGAATTATGATCTTCCGGAATAAAGGAATACAAATCAGTTTTTCCAGAGCTTCCTGAATCCCAGTTAAAATAGAATTTGCTCCCGTCTTCAGACCAGAAGATGCCCTCGGGTGATACACCTATCCATTTTGAATCCTGCATGATTTTTTCAATGCTAAGACTTGTTGGACCGGTTTGAGTGAATGAAAGCCCTGGAAGCAGCAGCAAGGAGACGAGGATGACTAATTTTATTTTCATCTGTTTTTAGTTTTATAAATCAGAACTATTCATGCTTGATCAGGATACCAGGGAGAATGGTCTTCTGGCAAATCAAGATCTTTATACTTATCAATAATTGAGTCAAGGATTAAAAAAATTTCTTTTGGATTAAGGCTTGTCACCAGTTTAATCCGGGTTTCTTTAAAGTTAGGCAATCCTTTGAAATAATTTGAAAAATGACGTCTCATTTCAAAAATCCCTCTTGGCTCATTTTTCCATTCAAGTGATTTTTCAAAATGTAGCTTTGCAAGTTTTACTTTTTCAGTAATACTTAGCGGTAAGAGTAATTCTCCCGATTCCAGGAAGTGTTTTATTTCTTTAAAGATCCATGGTCTTCCCATACTTGCCCTGCCAATCATGATTCCATCTACACCATATGTATCAAACATTTCTTTGGCAACTATGGGTCCGGTAATATCTCCATTTCCTATAACAGGAATGTAAATGTCCGGATGATTTTTCACTTCCCCTATGAGAGTCCAGTCAGCTTTGCCCTTATACATCTGATTCCTGGTTCTTCCATGAATGGTAATAGCTTTGATCCCAACATCCTGAAGCTGCTTTGTTATTTCCAGAATATTTTTGGTTTCCTCATCCCAGCCTAATCTTGTTTTTACTGTTACCGGCAGATTGGTGGCATCCACAATGGCTTTGGTCATTTTTACCATCAATGATATGTTTCGAAGCATACCTGCTCCGGCTCCACGATTAGCAATTTTTCGAACCGGGCATCCGAAATTTATATCAATAAGCTCGGGGGAAGAAGACTCAGCAATTTGTGCAGCTTCAACCATGGGATCAATTAAGTGCCCGTATAATTGAATGCCAATGGGCCTTTCATAATCAAATATATCGAGTTTTTTTACACTTTTTACTCCATTTCTAATCAAACCATCCGAAGATATGAATTCTGTATAGAGGACATCTGCTCCAAATAGCTTGCATATGTAACGAAAGGAAGGATCAGTTACATCTTCCATTGGGGCCAGAAACAAAGCCTTGTCTCTTAACTCAATATTTCCAATTTTAAACACTTTTGCAATTATTAACTAACTTCGTCAGCAAAAGTAGGAAAAACGTATGAAAGCAGGATATTTAAGTGGGATGCATCCATTTTCAAAGATCTTATTGTCTGTAATAATTTCTTTGGTCAGCTTATTTTTGGTCAGCATACTGGGTTTTATTTTAGCTCTTTTGATTTTTGATATTGAAATGAATCAAATTGCAGTTTCGGTAGCAGATCCAATGAATCCTTCAAATCTTTCACTGTTGAAGTACTTACAGATCCTTCAGGGAATAGGGTTGTTTATTCTGCCCGCTCTGTTTATCGCCATTCTTTTTTTTGAAAAGGGCCCTATACAGTTTGGGTTTCATAAAGGCCCCTCCTTAATTTCCATATTTTGGATTATGGTTGTTGTATTTTTTGGACTCCCGGTAATCAACCAATTGACTGCATGGAATATGAGCTTGGAACTTCCGGAATTTCTTTCAGGTATTGAAGATGCAATGAAGAGAATGGAAGATAGTTCAGCTTTGCTTACCGAGGCATTCCTGAGTACAAAAAGCATTTGGGGACTAATGGTGAATTTAGTCATGATAGCAGTTATTCCTGCCATTGGAGAAGAATTGTTTTTCCGGGGTATTTTGCAAAAGTTTTTTATTGACTGGACTAAAAACCCGTTAAGGGGGATTCTGATAGTTGCTTTTTTATTTAGCTTTTTTCATTTACAGTTTTATGGGTTTTTACCAAGATTCTATCTGGGGGTATTATTTGGCCTTATGTACTATTGGTCAGGAACAATCTGGCTTCCGATTATTGCACATTTTATTAATAATGGAGCAGCAGTTATGATTTATTTCTTCTTTGGAAAAGAGGTGGTTGAACAAAATTTTGATTCTGTAGGTACCCTTGAAAATAACTGGTTTCTATTTCTTATATCCATGCTTCTGGTTGTTGTCTCCTTGTTTCAAATAAACAGGCAATTTTCTGTTAGTAAGCAGGAATAGGGTAAAATACTAAGGAGTTTTGCTTTTTTTTGCCTGAATAATGTGGTGGGCTAAAGCCCTATTATACTGTCTGTTAAGAATGCAATTAACCGATATCTTTTTGGTTGGTTTCCATAAAACGAACCTTTTGAAGTTCATTTTTCCTGTAAACATAAGCCAGGCCATATTGGCTTGCTTTCTCCCGTTTCATGTCTTCAGGCAGATCTTTATAGCTATCTTCAACTTCATTCCAGATCTGGAGAATAATTTGGTTTGCTTCGTTTCTTAAATTGGCAAGTTTTTCAAGCAGGAGCTTATTTTTTTTCTGTAGGGTTTTTTGATAATTATAAGCGTCTAAAAATAATTCATATCTAACCTTAACAACGGCAATAGTTGGGTTGGTAACACATGTAACACCATGTCTTATTCGTTCTGTTTCGCCATTGATTATTTGCTCTCCAATTTCGATTACTTCTTTTTCAGTTTTTAGTGATGGAAGGGTGGTGGAGTTATCACCTAATCCAAAATATTTACGTGTTTTAAGGGGGAATTCCCCGCGTATAATGGCAAGATTAGTTACCTGGATAAAATGGGAGATATAAAGACGAGCTTTTTGCAAAGCTTCTTTATATAGATTATTTTTTTTAATCTGCTGCTCAAAACTTTGTTTCTGAAGCACCAGGGCCTGCTCATAAGTTGGTGTAAAGGCTTGAAGTTTACGAAGGCTATGTTGACTGAATGAAAGATTGAAAGGAGGAAGAGTTTTCCCTTTATCCAGAGCGGCCTTCAGGGCTTTCATCCTGGCAGCGTCAGTGTTAGGAAGTCTGCGATAGGGCATTAGGGGCCTGTTAATTTGTTGTTGAAAAAAAACAAGTATCATGCGAATATAACATTATTTTTTATATTAACACGCCTCTTCGCAGAAAAAATTGTCATGCTTTGATATAAGAATAAATGGTATTAAATTTAACAACTGTTGAATTATTAAATAATACAAAATCCTTTACTATGTTTCATGAAAATACATACAGAAAACGCAGGGGCGATTTAAGAAGACAAATTGCAGGGGGATTAATTTTATTTCCTGGAAATTCAGAAGCCAGTTTTAATTATCCTGCCAATACATATCATTTCAGGCAGGACAGCGATTTTTTATATTTTTTCGGACTCGACCATCCGGATCTGGCTGCTGTGATTGATGTGGATTCGGGTGCTGAGACAATATTTGGTAATGATGTGGATATGGATGATATTATATGGATGGGACATCAACCAGGCATGAAAGACCGTGCCGCCAAAGTGGGAATCTCAAATACCCTTCCAATGACAAAACTTTCGGATGTTCTTGGAGAGGCGCTTGAAAAGAAACGAAAAATACATTATTTACCTCCCTACAGGGGAGATAATTTGCTTAGAATTTCCGAGTTACTTGGAACCTCTCCAGGTATGGTGAAGGAAGGTGTTTCAGAAGACCTGATCCGGGCTGTTGTAAAACTAAGAATCATCAAAGATGAATTCGAGATTAAGGAAATTGAATTTGCCCTGGATATTGCCTATGAGATGCATACTACCGCGATGAAAATGGCGAAGCCGGGTGTAGTTGAGAGAGAAATTGCCGGCACTCTTGAGGGAATTGCCAGCTCAATGGGGAACGGCATTTCATTTCCAATTATACTTAGTATTAATGGCCAAACTCTTCATAATCATTATCATGGTAATACTCTTGAAACAGGACGGATGATGGTAACGGATGCAGGAGCAGAGTCTTTGCTTCATTATGCTAGTGATATTACCAGAACTGTACCTGTAGGTGGTAAATTTAATGGCAGGCAGAAGGAGATCTATGAGTTAGTTCTAAAGGCCAATACCGAAGCAATAAAAGCTATAAAGCCTGGAAGAAGTAACAGAGATGTTCATTTGCTGGCTGCAGAAATAATTGCTTCAGGCCTGAAGGATCTTGGTTTAATGAAAGGAAATATTCAGGAGGCTGTTAAAAAGGGAGCACATGCTTTGTTTTTCCCTCATGGCCTTGGTCATCATATGGGGCTGGATGTTCATGATATGGAAGGCCTTGGAGAAAATTACGTTGGCTATGACCATAAAACAAAAAGAAGTGAGCAATTTGGATTGGCTTTTCTAAGGTTTGGGAAAGAATATGAACCAGGTCATGTGTTTACTGTTGAACCTGGAATATACTTTATTCCTGCTCTTATAGATTTATGGAAAAGTGAAAATAAGTTTAAGGAATTCATTAATTACGAGACTGTTGAGTCTTATAAGGATTTTGGAGGAATTCGTATTGAAGATGATCTCCTTGTAACGTCGGAAGGATATAAAGTACTTGGGAAGCCAATTCCTAAAACTATTATGGAGATTGAGGGAATTATGCGCAAATAATTTTTCCCCAACGACTTTGGAGCTTGTTTTTCAGATGTATTGAAAACAGGAAAGGGATGGGTTCAGGCTTCAATCAATTTGTGCCATTCTTGAAAACGGCTTTAGCCCTCATGAACGTAGTGAATAACGCAGGAATCCAGGTTTGATGTTTAATTAAAAACTTATACCGCGTAGCGGTTATGGTATTGGTGTGCCGGGCATGTTTTTATACT
>JAUVKW010000109.1 GCA_030596025.1 Bacteroidota bacterium
ATCCTGAGAAATGAGAAGAGAATGTTGCAGGAGGCAGTGGATTCCTTGTTTGACAACTCAAGAAAGGCGAATGCAGTTAAAACCGAAGCAAACAGGCCTCTTAAGTCATTGAGTGACAGTCTGAAAGGAAAGCAAGGAAGGTTCCGTCAGAATCTTCTCGGGAAAAGAGTAGACTACTCTGCAAGGTCTGTTATCGTGGTTGGCCCCGAACTTGATCTGCATGAATGCGGCATACCAAAAGATATGGCTGCTGAATTATATAAGCCATTTATTATTCGTAAACTGATTGAAAGAGGCATAGTAAAAACTGTAAAATCTGCTAAAAAGCTTGTAGATCAGAAAGACCCACTGGTTTGGGATATTCTTGAAAACGTTCTGAAGGGTCATCCTGTTCTTTTAAACAGGGCACCAACACTCCACCGTTTAGGGATACAGGCTTTCCAACCAAAACTTATAGAGGGTAAAGCAATTCAATTACATCCTCTTGTATGTACTGCTTTTAACGCCGACTTTGATGGAGACCAAATGGCTGTGCACCTTCCACTTGGGAATGCCGCTATTCTTGAAGCTCAACTGCTGATGCTGGCCTCACATAATATTCTGAATCCTGCCAATGGTGCTCCTATTGCTGTTCCTTCCCAGGATATGGTACTTGGACTATACTACATTACTAAAGCCAGGAAAAGCACACCGGAAGAAAAGGTAAAAGGAGAGGGACTGACATTTTATTCGCCCGAAGAAGTTACCATTGCCTATAATGAAAAACAGGTTGATCTGCATGCAATTATTAATGTACGTGTTGATGATCTTGAAGATGACAAACCGGTTAAGAAAGTTGTAGAAACCACTGTAGGTAGAGTTCTTTTTAATGAATATGTACCTGAGGAAATTGGCTACCTGAATGAATTGCTTACAAAAAAATCACTCCGGGATATTATTGGCAGGGTTTTAAAACAAGCCGGAACCAATACTGCCGCTAAATTTTTGGATGATATAAAAAATATTGGTTATCAAATGGCATTTAAGGGTGGCCTGTCTTTCAATCTGGACGACGTTATTGTTCCTGATGCCAAAGAAATTCTGGTAAATGAGGGATATGAACAGGTTGATGAAGTGGTGAATAACTATAATATGGGTTTCATTACCAACAATGAAAGGTACAATCAGGTAATTGATGTTTGGACTCATATTAATGCAAAGTTGACTCAAACCCTGATGAATCAGCTGATTACGGATAAGCAAGGATTTAATCCGGTATATATGATGCTTGATTCAGGAGCTCGGGGATCGAAAGAGCAAATCCGTCAGCTTTCAGGAATGAGGGGTTTAATGGCCAAACCACAGAAATCTGGTTCAACAGGTAATGAAATTATTGAAAATCCTATTTTATCTAACTTTAAAGAAGGTCTTTCAGTACTTGAGTATTTTATTTCAACACACGGTGCGCGTAAAGGTCTTGCAGATACAGCCCTGAAAACAGCTGATGCTGGTTATCTTACACGTCGTCTTGTGGATGTTTCTCAGGATGTAATTATTAATGAGGAAGATTGTGGAACCCTCAGGGGACTTGTTGCCACTACTATAAAGAAAAATGAGGAAGTGGTTGAATCTTTGGGCGAAAGAATACTTGGACGAACTACAGTTCATGATGTTTATCATCCTGGCACCGGTAAACTAATTATTGCTTCAGGTATGGAAATTACTGAAGATATTGCCATAGAGATTGAAGAATCACCGATTGAGCAGATTGAAATACGTTCGGTACTAACCTGTGAAACAAAAAGAGGCGTTTGCTCAAAATGCTATGGACGTAATCTTGCAACCGGCAGGATGGTTCAGAATGGAGAAGCTGTTGGTGTTATTGCAGCGCAATCTATTGGAGAACCTGGAACTCAGCTGACACTTAGAACATTCCATGTGGGTGGAACTGCAAGTAACATTACTGCAGAATCAAGTATTGTAACCAAACATGATGGGAAAATTGAAATTGATGAATTACGTTCTGTAGAAAGGGAAAATGAACAGGGTAAAAAGGTACAGGTGGTTATAGGTCGATTAGCAGAATTAAGGATTATTGATCCTAATACCAATGTCACACTTAGTACGCACAATATTCCTTATGGGGCCAATATCTATATTAGGAGTGGATCTAAAGTGAAAAAGGGTAACCTGATCTGTGATTGGGATCCATACAATGCTGTTATTATTTCAGAGATTAAAGGTAAAATCAAATTTGAAAATTTGATTGAAGGTATTACCTACCGTGAAGAAACTGATGAACAAACAGGTTTTAGGGAGAAGGTGATTACCGAAACACGTGACAAAACCAAGAACCCAATAGTCAAGGTTGCAGGGACAAAGAAAGATTCCATTAAGTCTTATAACCTGCCGGTAGGAGCACACTTGATGATTGAAGAAAATAAAGCCGTAAAAGAAGGAGAAATTCTTGTTAAAATACCTCGTGCAGTAGGGAAATCTGGTGATATAACCGGGGGATTACCCAGGGTAACAGAGCTATTTGAAGCCAGAAACCCCTCAAATCCTGCTGTGGTATCTGAAATTGATGGTGAGGTTTCTTTTGGAAAGATTAAAAGAGGAAACCGTGAAATCATTATTCAGTCAAGAACAGGAGAAATTAAAAAATACCTGGTTCCGCTTTCTCGCCAGTTTCTCGTACAGGAAAATGATTTTGTAAGGGCAGGGATTCCACTTTCTGATGGTTCGATTACCCCCGCAGATATACTTGCCATTCAGGGTCCGACTGCAGTTCAGGAGTATATTGTGAATGAAGTGCAGGAAGTATACAGGTTGCAGGGAGTGAAGATCAATGATAAGCATTTTGAAGTGATCGTTCGACAAATGATGAGAAAAGTGATCATTGATGATCCGGGAGACACAAAATTCCTCGAAAAGCAAATTGTTGATAAATGGGAATTTATGAATCAAAACGATTGGATTTTTGATATGAAGTTTATTGAAGATCCGGGTGATTCGGCAAACTTGCAAGCAGGGCAAATTGTTACAGCACGTAAATTGCGTGATGAAAATTCTGTACTGAAAAGGAAAGATATGAAGGTAGTGAATGCAAGAGACGCTGTCCCGGCAACATCGAATACGGTTCTTCAGGGAATAACCAAAGCTGCTCTTCAAACAAAAAGCTTCATGTCTGCTGCATCGTTCCAGGAAACAACAAAGGTGCTGAATGAGGCAGCTATTTTTGGTAAAGTAGACAACCTTGAGGGATTGAAAGAGAATGTGATTGTGGGACACCTGATTCCTGCCGGAACAGGCTTACGTTCCTATTCAGATATAGTGGTTGGATCAAAAGAAGAATATGATGCCTTAATGAAGTCTAAAGAAGAAGAAGCCGATATTATTCTGGAAGAGTAATCATTCTGAATCGTACTATTATGGAAGACAAAAAGAAAGTTAACCCGGGACAAATAAATATTGAGCTGAATGAGGAAGTTGCTCAGGGAGTATACTCAAACCTTGCAGTTATTACCCACTCAAGTTCTGAATTTGTTGTGGACTTTGTCAGGGTAATGCCTGGAATTCCAAAAGCACAGGTAAAATCAAGAATCATACTCACTCCTGAGCATGCAAAAAGATTGATGCTTGCATTAAAAGATAATATTGGGAAATTTGAATCTGTTAATGGCCCGATTAAGGATGTTAAAGGTTCAGGTGGACCTGCTATGCCTATGAATTTTGGGGGCCCAACAGCCCAGGCTTAATTATACTTATAAAAAACTATATTAAACCCTCTGCTTATATATTAAGCAGGGGATTTTTTTAGTGCTTTACAGGAAGGTACATGAACAAAGTGAATAAACAAGTTTAGCATGACTAACTTCTGGTCATCCCGAATTCCTGCCTCGCCAGCCAGGCAGGTGTTTCGGGATCTATTCGGATTCTTATTTAACATATCTACAAATGTCATTAGCAATTTCGTTCAGGATCTGTTCATAATCAGTAACATGAGGGATAAGTAATTTTGAGGTCTTTTTATTCTGTGCATATTCATAACTAACTCCGTCCTTTAGGGCGGAGTAGGAATAATAGAATACTTGCCGGGCTTTAGCCCAAAATTCAATTAGCTATACTTTTTATATTTTCAATAACATCAACCTGCCAATCTTTAGAAATTTTTTATCTTTGCCACTCATTTAGATATATTACTATATAATAATTAAATTTTATATCAATGAAGATATTTGTTTGCCTGGCAAATGTGCCAGATACTACAACAAAAATCAAATTTGCAGATCAGAAATTTGATGAAACCGGAGTTCAATGGGTAATCAATCCCTGGGATGAATTAGCATTGACCAGGGCCATGGAGCTAAAAGAAGATGCAGGAACTCCTGTGAATGAAGTAACAGTGGTTACTATTGGTACTATTAGCTCTGAACCAACAATCAGGAAAGCCCTGGCAATTGGTGCTGATAATGCAGTTCGTATAGATGCTGAACCAAAAGACAGCTATTCTGTAGCCTGGTTGTTATCGGAATACCTTAAAAACTATGAGGGTGATCATCTTGTACTCACCGGTATTGAGTCAAGTGATTACAATGGTTTTGCTGTGGGTGGAATGCTATCAGAGTTTTTGGGTGTTCCATCAGTTTCAGGCGTATCAGCATTGGATATAGAAGGAGATCACGCCAAAGTATCACGTGAAATTGATGGAGGCCTGGAGCAGGTAGCAATCAAGACCCCATTTGTTGCTATTGTTCAGAAGGGGATTGCAAAGGAGCCAAGAATTCCGGCTATGAGGGGTATTATGATGGCACGAAAAAAACCCCTGGAAGTGGTCAGTCCCCTAAGCTTTGATAATGTAACTGATATGCTTGATTTTGAGTTGCCGAAAGCTAAACCTCAGTGTAAAATGATAAACCCGGAAAATGCAAAAGAGCTTATTGGATTGCTGCAAAATGAAGCTAAAGTGCTTTAACGTTTGTGGATATATTGACAATATTTAAAAAATTTAATAGTATACTAAAATGGCAGTTATAGTTTTTACAGAATCATGGGATGGTAAGTTTAAGAAGTCATCATTTGAACTGGTTTCATATGCAAAAGCAATGGCAGATTCAGTGGGATCAAAAACCATTGCAATTTCAATTGCTTCTGTTGATCAGGACGAGCTTAAAAAACTTGGTCTTTATGGAGCCGACAAAATCCTCACTGTTTCCAATGAGGCGTTTAAAACACTGGATAATCAGGTATATACAAAACTGATTGCAGAGATTGCAGAAAAAGAAGATGTCAGGATTTTGGTTTTGCCACATAATAATACGGGGAAAGCCCTTGCTCCGAGATTATCAGTGCGACTAAAAGCAGGGCTGGTATCTGCAGCTGTTAAACTTCCCTCTTCATACGATCCGTTTAAAGTGTATAAAAAGGTCTTTTCAGGTAAAGGATTTGCTCATCAAGTTGTTAATACTGAGAAAAAAATACTTACACTATCAAATAACTCTTTTGAACTGATTGAATCAAATACTATTCCTGAAATCGAAGAGTACTCACCGGAAGTATCTGCTACAGAAATTAGTACAACTGTTGTAGATATTCAAAAGCAAACAGGTAAACTAATTCTCACAGATGCCGAGATTGTAGTTTCAGGAGGCAGGGGAATGAAGTCTTCAGATAATTGGGGTCCCCTTGAGGAACTGGCTGAGCTTCTGGGCGCTGCTACTGCTTGTTCCAGACCGGTTTCTGACGAAGGCTGGAGGCCTCATAGTGAACATACCGGGCAAACCGGCAAGATCATAGCTCCAAATCTATATATTGCAGCAGGAATTTCGGGTGCCATTCAACATCTTGCTGGCGTAAGTTCTTCAAAGTGTATAGTAGCCATAAATACAGATAAGGATGCACCAATATTTGAGGCTGCCGATTATGGAATTGTTGGTGATGCCGCAAAAGTTCTTCCTGAACTGATTGAAGCTGTAAAAGAAATGAAAGCCTAAATGATAAAGCAAATTGTATTTATTATTTCTCTGCTACTTACCCTGGGGGTTTTTGCATTTACCTTAAGAAATCTCATTCTTAAGTTTAAACTTACAAGGCCCAAACCGGTTCGAAATATTGGAAAGCGCTTATTAATTACTCTGAAAGTAGCTCTTCTACAAACCAAGATATTCAGGAAACCAATAATTGGGTTAATGCATGCTCTGGTTTTCTGGGGTTTTTTAGTGATCCTTATTGGAAGTGTTGAGATGTTGGTAGATGGGATATTCGGACTTGAGCATAGTTTTCGTTTCCTGGGTAAGTTTTATGATGTTATCATTGCTTCAGGTGATGTTTTTGCTCTACTGATACGGGGATTTATAATTGCTTTCCTGTTTCGCCGTATTTTCATGCATATTAAAAGATTCAGTGGCACTGAAATGAAAAAATGGTCACACCAGGACGCCAACATTGCTTTGGCTATGATCTTTTTTTTAATGATGACCCTGACGGGAATGAATTCATTCTATTTACTAGAAGCCGGAGTTCATGGTCATGAATATACAGGCGTTTTTCCGGTTAGTAAATATATATCTGTTTTGTTTTCAGGGCTAAGCCCCAGGGCAATTCATTTGGGCTATGAAATTAACTGGTGGGCCCATATACTTACAATCTTTGTTTTTGCTAACTACCTGCCTTATTCCAAGCACTTTCATGTATTCCTTTCTGTTCCAGGTGTTTTCTTCAGCAAGCTGGAACCTCCTGGGAAAATAGATACTATGGAAAGCATTACCAAAGAGGTAAAATTAATGCTCAATCCGGAAACAGCATTTGCAGCTTCAGATGATGAAGAAGTAGCTGAACGCTTTGGTGTACTTGATGTCGAAGATGTTAGCTGGATGAGCTACTTTGATGCTCTTTCTTGTACGCAATGTGGAAGATGTACTGCTGCATGTCCGGCAAATATTACTGGCAAAAACTTATCACCCAGAAAGCTTATGATGGATGTAAGGGCCAGGATGAATGAAAAGGCACCTGGTTTAATTAAGGATGGTCAGGATTATTCTGATAATAAATCCCTGATCAGGGATTATATTTCAGAAGAAGAGATATGGGCCTGTACTCTTTGTAATGCCTGTGCGCAGGAGTGTCCTGTGAATATTGATCAGCCTTCCCTTATCATACAAATGAGAAGGTTTTTAGTAATGGAAGAATCCTCGGCACCAGCTGAGCTGAACTCCATTTTTTCAAACATTGAGAACAATGGGGCTCCCTGGCAGTTTTCGCAGGAAGACAGAATGAACTGGGCTGAAGATTTAACGATGAATTCTCTTAAATAAAACATTCCGGATCAATAAAATGGAAAACAAATTAAGAATAGAGGTTCCTTTGATGGCTGACCGGGTAAGTCAGGGCAAATTTCCTGAGTATCTTTTTTGGGTTGGTAGTGCCGGAGCATTTGATGACAGGTACAAGCAAGTAAGCAGGGCTTTTGTTAAGATATTACAGTATCTGGAAATTGATTATGCTGTTCTTGGAACAGAAGAATCATCCAGCGGGGATGTGGCTCGCAGAACAGGGAATGAGATGCTGTTTCAGATGCAGGCCTTAATGAATATCGATATTTTTAATACTTATGAGGTAAAAAAGATACTTACCTGTGATCCGCATGCCTACAATACATTTAAAAATGAATATCCTGATCTTGGAGGAAATTATGAAGTGATACATCATACGCAGTTTTTGTATGATCAGATTAAAAAGGGAAGCTTAAAAGCAAATCCTTCATTTTTAAACGGAAAGAAACTGGTGTATCATGATCCATGTTACCTTGGAAGAGCAAATGGTGAATACAAGGCTCCGAGAAAAGTGTTGGATTCTCTTGGAATGAAAAGAGTTGAAATGCCCAGAAATAAAAGCTTTGCCTTATGCTGTGGGGCTGGGGGTGGTCAGATGTTCAAGGAAGCTGAAAAGGGAGATAAAGAAATCTTTATAGAAAGAACAGAAGAGGCAATTTCAACAGGAGCAGATATTATTGCAAGCGCATGCCCCTATTGTATGGTTATGCTTACCGATGGATTGAAGTATAAGAATTACGATGATAAAATTAAAAATTATGACATTGCCGAATTGATTGCTATGTCATTAGACTTATAGGCGAAGAAACTTATTACTTATTTAATATATTATGGAGAAAACCGGAACCATTAAAGGAGGCGAATTTATTGTCAGAGATATAACTGCTGAGGAAGTGTTTATTCCTGAAGAATTTGATGAAGAACAGCAAATGATTGCACAAACCTGTGATGATTTTTTGCAAGCTGAAGTATTACCAATTCTTGATAGAATTGATGCCCAGGAAGAGGGACTTATGAGAAGCCTTCTTGAAAAAGCAGGAGAATTTGGATTATTGGGTATTCCGGTTCCGGAGCAATATGACGGATTTGAACAATCTTTTGTTACCAACCAGTTAGCATCTGAAAAAATGGGTGCAGGGTATTCCTTTGCTGTGGCATATTCCTGTCACACAGGAATTGGCTCTATGCCAATTCTTTATTATGGAAACGAAGAACAAAAGCAAAAGTATCTTCCTAAACTTGCTGTTGGTGAATGGATTGGAGCATATTGTCTTACTGAGCCTGGAGCTGGCTCTGATGCTAACTCAGGAACAACAAAAGCCGTTTTAAGTGAGGATGGGAAGCATTACATTCTGAATGGCCAGAAGATGTGGATTACCAATGGCGGTTTTGCAGATGTATTTACTGTATTCGCAAAGATCGATAACGATCGCGTTTTAAGTGCGTTTATTGTTGAAAAAAGCTTCTCAGGAATATCTTTTAATCCCGAAGAGAAAAAAATGGGGATAAAGGGATCTTCTACAAGACAGATCTTTTTTAATGATTGCAAAGTCCCTGTTGAAAATATGCTTGGAGCAAGGGGAAAAGGTTTCCGGATAGCCTTGAATATACTTCATATGGGACGAATAAAGCTTGGTGGCAATGTAATTGGAGCTGCCAAACATGCAATTACTCAATCAGTGAATTACGCAAATGAACGCAAGCAGTTTGGTGCTCTGATATCCTCATTTGGGTCGATTAAGCAAAAATTGGCAGAGCAGGTTATCAAAACCTTTGCACTGGAATCTGCAGTGTACAGGGCAAGTAAGAATGTTGATGAGGAAGTAGAGATGAATCAGCAAGAATGTTCGAAGGAACAGGCTATGGTTATTGCGTATGGACAATTTGCTGTCGAAGCAGCAATTTTGAAGGTGTTTGGTTCTGAAACACTTGACTATGTTGTTGATGAGGCTGTCCAAATTTGTGGAGGAATGGGATATTCTTCAGAAATGCCGGTGGAAAGAGGCTATAGGGATTCACGGATTAATAGAATATTTGAAGGAACGAATGAAATTAACAGGATTCTTGTAATTGACACTCTCCTGAAAAGAGGTGCCAAAAAAGAATTTGACCTGTTTTCGGAGGCAGAAAATATAGTAAATAAACTGGATGATTATCTTGACTCAGATCCCGCAACACAGGATTACTATTCCCGAAAGAAGTTCTTTATTGGTAACTTCAAGAAGCTTGCTCTTTCGCTTATTCATCTGGTTTCTGAAAAATTTCAAAGGAAACTAATGTTTGAGCAGGAAATTCTAAATAGCCTTGCTGATATTATTATGAATCTTTATGTAGCAGAATCATTGATGTTGCGAGTGGAAAAATTAGAATCTAAAAATGGGATTGGAAATATTGGTCTCTTTAAAGATATATTGGATGTATTTGTTTTTGATGCAGCTGCCCTGATGAGAAAGTCAGCACAGGATGTCTTGTATTCCACAGAAGCTATGGATGAGACAGATAAATTTCTGAAAGCCATTGATTATTTTACCACAAAAGATGGTGTGAATACCAGGGATGCCAGGAGACGAATTGCTGATAAGCTGATAGAAGATAATGTCTATAAGTTCTAAATTCTACTAAAAAAGAATTATTTTTGTATTCAAATGACAATATTAAAAAAAATTAGTTTAATTCTCATCTTCCCTTTTCTTTTCATAAATGATGGATGCAAAGAGGAGGAATGTGGTTGTGAGGGAGAGATTATATTTAACCTGAACGAGGAGGTAGGGTACATTACCTATAATGAGGATACAAAATTCGCTTCTTTTATTCCTAGAGATGTTCCAGGGACATATTTTACAATTTGTGATCCGGTTGAAAAATGGGACTTGATATCACAGTTTCCTTCGGGCGAGGATGAGTTGATAGTCTGGGGCAGGGCTGCGGATGATTGTATGAAGAAAGTCAACCCCAGGTATCAAAATGCTTATACATTACACCTGGATAGTGTTATCATCAATGAATTTAGTAGATAATTACTATTTCAGGTATTTCAAACCTACTCTCACTCTTTTCAAGCTTTTCCTTATTTTTCTTAGCCTCAGCCTTTTTCCTGTTTCCGAAAAAGACATCCAAATGAATAATTTGCAAATCATAATCACATTTTTTTGTCTAAAAGACATTGTCACAATTAGTCAATTTTAGATATGTTGGGTTTGTTTTAAGATCATGAAACTACTATCTTCCTGTTTTTACCATTGGTCACCCAGATCAAAAACCTAATTATCTCGAAAACTATTGAAAACAGGAGAGGTGAGTTGGAAAAACAGCACCAGGCTGCACCAGGCTTCAGCCTGGTGTTAAGGCATAAGTATGAGTCAGGTTTTGGCGCAAATTTTGCCTTGTGCTAAACCTATAGATATGCCCGGGTAAATGGCTTATTAAAGGCTGCAAAATTTGTGACAAAACCGAAAAACAAGA
>JAUVKW010000023.1 GCA_030596025.1 Bacteroidota bacterium
GGGCACCTGGCCATTGCCAACTACATGCTTGAATTTACTGACTTATCGGAGCTTTGGTTTGTGGTAAGTCCTCATAACCCACTTAAGAAAAAGTCCACACTTCTTGATGACCGACAACGCCTGGAGATGGTTCGCCTGGCCCTGGGAGATGACCAGAGATTCAGAGTTTCTGACATCGAATTTAAACTTTCCCAGCCGTCCTATACAATTGATACACTAGCTTACCTGGAGGAGAAATTCCCTGAACGGGAATTCGCACTCATCATGGGATCAGACAATCTGAAAACATTACACAAGTGGAAGAATATTGAGAGTATTCTTAATAACTATCAAATCTTTGTTTATCCCAGGCCCGATTATTCTGAAGATGAACAAGCCATAAAAGGCCCTAACAAAATAACAATCACCCGGGCTCCTTTAATGGAGATATCTTCTGTTTTCATTAGGAAAGCGATAAAGGAGGGAAAGGATGTTCAATATTTCCTGCCTGAAAAAGTGTACCAGTACATCCGTGAAATGCACTTTTACGAGAAATAATGCATTTTTTCCTGTTTTCCGAGCAAATCTTAATGTAATAGCCCAAAGTAGCCCTGTTTCATGCGGTCAGGGAAGCTTCATTTGGTTATTTAGCCAGATGCTGCTGACCTCTTGTTTTTCGGTTTTGTCACAAATTTTGCAGCCTTCAATAAACCTTTCACCCGGGCATATCTATAGGTTTAGCACAAGGCAAAATTTGCGCCAAAACCTGACTCATAATTATGCCTTAACACCAGGCTGAAGCCTGGTGCTGTTTTTCCAACTCTTTGGACGGACAATACGAATGAAATCTGCTTATAACTCCCAGCCGAAGGTGGTTTGTAGAACATAATCATGCATTGAAGCACCGGCTACTGGCTGATTGTCGAAGTTATGGGTATAGCCTATTTTTATATAGAAATCCCAGGGAATGTCATATTTGAGATCTAAACTAAAGTCAAGCCTGAACCGTCCTTGTTCAGTAATACCAGGATAGGCATCAATTTTCGTTTGCAGGCTTATATCTCCCATATTAAAAAGGTTCAGATTGAAACCTGCATATCCTTCAATACTATTTCTGTCTGGTTCCCCAGCCTCCTCTAAATAAACTTCATTGTTCCATGCCACACCAGCAGACAGGCTGAAAACCATTTTATTGGTATTGGTTACATTATGTCCAAATGAACCTTTCAGGTTGGTACGCAACTTAAGCTCCAATTCATCATTTTGTAAAAAATCTGTTGAAATCATAACAAACCAATCGTTTTTAAGAAGATATTTAAACCCCAGGTTTGCATCGGTCCTTTTCGTATCTGCAATACTATCTTGTACGCTACTTACCCTATTATAGGATGAAGCAGCACCCCAATTATCTGCAATATATCCCAGGGAACTACGGCTGGTAAATTGTCTTAAATTGTTTGCCTTTGTAAGAGTAAAACCAATGTCTATCGAGGCATTAAGCCGTCCCAAAAAATCGGATTTAACAGCTTTAATAAAAACTATTTCATAATAATCGGCAATGACATCTCCATCCGGGTCGTTAATAATTACCATTGAAGAATCTGAAGGATCGGGATAAAACCCCCCATGTAAACGTGTACCATCTGTGAGGGTAATCATAAAAGTATGATCACTGCGAATCCTTTTGACCTTATCCCACTCAATTTCAAAATCATTATCGCTATAATCCGTCTCCACAATCAGTACACCCTTATCAAGATCTTTAATTTCTCCAACTATTTCATCTCCATTACTTAAAAGCAATGTGTCTGTTTGTGCAAAAACATTTGAAAAGCTGATAAAAAAGAAAAGAAGTAATAAGTATTGCTTCATATTTCCCCAATTATTTTAGGCAAAAATACATAAATACTAATAAAACCCGAAAAAGCTGTGGGTTCATTAAGGGATTTTCCTCAGAAGTATATAATTATTATAGCACCTGGATATCCTGCACTATTTCAAAGCCTCGTTGAAGAGCTTTCTCGTTCAGTGCAATAAGATGATGATACCTTGCTGGCAGAGACTTTTTCAGGCCTTTTATCACATTCTCCAGCTTAACCAGGGGTTTAACTTTCAGGTAAGCTCCAAGCATAATCATATTAAAAGTTTTTGCACTTTCCATTTTTGATGCTTCTGCTGCAGCATCAGCCCTGTATATATAAATGTCCTTTCTTTCAGGATGCCTTGAGATTCCATTCCCATCATAAATCAGTAATCCCCCGGGTTTTACAGTTTCCTCAAATTTATCCATAGACTGTTGATTCAGGATAATGGCAGAATCAAAACTATTCAGAATTGGAGAACTGATCCTGTCATCACTAAGAATGACTGTTACGTTTGCAGTCCCACCTCTCATTTCAGGCCCATAAGATGGCATCCAGCTTACTTCCTGATCCTGCATCACACCTGAATAACATAAAATTTTTCCCATGGAGAGTACCCCTTGTCCGCCAAACCCGGCAATGATTAATTCTTCAGTCATAACGTTATATTAATACTTTACAAATCAAAATTCGATAATAATTACTATAAATTCCAATAATCAAATTATAAAACTCAAATAAAATCAAAATTCCAAATCACAAATTCCAAAAAAAATAATACTATTAATTCTAGTAGTTAGCATTTGATCTTTGAAGTTTGTTTATTGTAATTTATTTGAAATATGGAGCTTGATATTTGTTATTTATTTGGCAACAATTATATTTGTTATCAAGGCTATTTTTCCTCTGGCACCTTTAAATCTCCAAGAGGAAAGAACGGGAACATATTTTCCACCATCCAGTTGTTTGCCTCAACCGGAGCCATTTTCCATCCTGAATTACAATTTGAAACTATTTCGATAAAAGAAGTTCCCATATTTTTTTTCTGATACTCCAAGGCTTTCCTCACAGCCTTCTTTGTTTTTCTAACATGGGAAGGATCGTGAACAGCCTGCCTGGTAACATAACAGGTACCTGGGAGCTGTGCTACCAGTTCAGTCATTTTTAAAGGGTTTCCCATCATTGGAATATCCCTCCCATAAGGACTGGTAGAGGATTTCATTCCCTCCAGGGTGGTTGGGGCCATTTGTCCGCCTGTCATTCCATAAATACCATTATTTATGAAAAACATGGTAATATTTTCTCCCCTGTTACAGGCATGAATTGTTTCTGCCGTTCCGATTGCGGCCAGGTCTCCATCTCCCTGATAGGTAAACACAAATTTTTCCGGCAATAATCTTTTTACAGCTGTTCCCACAGCGGGAGCCCTACCATGAGCAGCTTCCTGCATATCCACATTAAAATAATTATACATAAGTACCGAACATCCCACCGGTGCAATCCCAATTATTTCGGATTGGATATCCATTTCTTCAATTACTTCAGCTATGATCCGATGTGCTGTTCCATGTCCGCAGCCCGGACAATAATGCATTACATTATCGTTCAGAACCTTGGTTTTCTGATAAACCAGGTTCTCTGGCTTGATCATTTCTTGATTAACTACCTTTTCAGCCATTAATTATCCTCCGATTATTTGTTTCTTCAATGCAAGTACAATTTCTTCCGGGGTAGGTATCATCCCTCCCATTCTTCCGTAATGATGTACCTTAATTTTTCCCTCAACTGCCAGTCTAACATCTTCAACCATTTGACCGGCGCTTAATTCCACGGAAAGCATGCCCTTAATTTTTTTACTTAAACGGGTAACTTGTTCATATGGAAAAGGCCACAGGGTAATAGGTCTGAACAATCCAACTTTTATGCCCTCTTCCCTGGCCAACTGCATAGACTTTTGACATATCCTGGCACTTGTACCATAAGCCACAAAGGCATAATCTGCATCCTCACAATCAATCTCCTCAAACAGGATTTCCTTCTCCCTGATCTTCTTATATTTTTCCTGGAGCTTATGATTGAACCTTTCCTGCCTTGCAGGATCCAGGTCAAGTGATGTAATGATATTCGGCCCTCTGTCGGCAGGCTTTCCAACGGTAGCCCAGTCCGGAGGTGTTTTCATGCGAGGCTCTTGCTCCTTGAACTTTACTTTCTCCATCATTTGTCCAATGGCTCCATCTGAAAGGATCATTACCGGGTTCCTGTATTTAAAAGCCAGATCGTAAGACAGGCTAACAAAATCAGCCATTTCCTGAACTGATGCAGGTGCAAGTACAATAAGATTATAGTCTCCATGCCCACCTCCTTTGGTAGCCTGGAAATAATCTGCCTGCCCAGGCTGAATAGTGCCAAGTCCCGGGCCTCCCCTTGCAACATTAACTATCAGACATGGCAATTCTGCACCTGCAATATATGAAATCCCCTCCTGCATCAGGCTAACTCCCGGCGAAGAGGATGATGTAAATACTTTCTTTCCGGCAGCAGCACCACCATATAACATATTAATAGAGGCAACCTCACTTTCAGCCTGCAGAACCACCATGCCTGTTCGCTCATGAGGTTTTTCAGCCATCAGATATTCCATTACCTCGCTCTGAGGTGTAATTGGATATCCAAAATACCCATCGGTCCCAGCACGAATTGCGGCTTCTGCAATCGCCTCGTTTCCTTTCATTAATTTATATTCTTCCATTCTATTTAATATAATTTAATATCATCCAATTTTTTGTCTGTAAACTGTAATTACCCCATCCGGACATACTATTGCGCAATTTGAACAACCGGTACATCCGTCCGGATCATTCAAATAAGCATAAGGATAACCTTTCCCATTCACTTCCACACTCATGGATATTACGCTTGTTGGGCAGGCTGTAACGCATATCTCACAACCTTTGCATTTCTCAATATCCACGACAATAGTTCCTTTAACTTTTGCCATTTTATCTTATTAGTTTATAAACTGAATTATTGATCTGAAAAAATCAAATGTAGTTATTTCTCCTCTCACTGACATATGATATCCATCATCAACTATAATAATTTTTAAACACTACTTATTTTTTTGCATCTCAAAACTCCGCAAAAGCAAATCAGGCATGATCCTGGTTAAAAACTTTCAAACGATGTTCTAAAATCTTAAACTGCGATTTTTGCACCTGCGAAACACAGGCTCTAACCCCCTCATGTCTTTCGCTACCGGTAATATCCAGGGAAATTGCACTGATACCATAATACAGCAGCTCCTCAATAAGATCGACTCCAGAGAATCCAGGATAAGAAAAAGTAAAATAAAAACCATCAGCTATAGGTTCGTCCATGTCCATATCATAAACAATACTGAAGCCATTACCTGTAAATAATTTCTTCATTACCTTAGCTCTTTCTCCATATTCAAGCACATCATCCCTGTAATTGTATCTTCCTTCATTTACCTCTTTTAATATTCCGGTCAAACCATACTGGGCAGAATGACATACCCCGGCTGATAAAGCGTACAAAGCTCCGTAAATAATTGAATAGCCAAATCCATCTGATGTGTAAAACCTCTTAAGATCGGGATATTTCCTTGAAAATAATTTGTCTGCTACAACCATCATGCCTACTCTTTGTCCGGCATAACTAAAGGCTTTTGAGCTGGAAATAAGCAGCAGATAATTATCTGTATAATTGGCAACTGTGGGTTGGTAAGGAGTTTTTCCTGGTCGGGAGAAATCTTTTCTAAAATCCATTCCAAAATATGCAAGATCCTCAATTACCACCACATCATATTCCGTAGCCAGTTCGCCTATAATTTTTAACTCTTCATCTGTAAAACAAATCCATGAAGGATTATTTGGATTGGAATATAATATACTTGAAACTTTACCGGTCTTAAGATAGGATAGTAGTTTAGCCCGCAGTTTATTTCCCCGGTATTTGTAAATATCGAAGGAACAATATTCATGACCAAGCACCTTAACCTGTTGTTTTTGTACAGGAAATCCGGGATCAATAAAAAGGGTACCTTCTTTTGATTTATTATTCCTGTTTGCAACAAGGAATGCTGCCATGGAGCCCATCATTGAGCCAACTGTTGGGATACAACCTTCAGGATTCACATCAAGATTCAGAAATAACTTCACAAATCTTGAAATTTCCTCCTTTAATTCCTTTACTCCTTCAATCATAGGATATTTTGAGGCCACTCCCTTTCTCAGGGCTTCAATCTCAGCTTCCACTCCAGCCTGAGCAGGGGGTAAACCGGGCACTCCCATTTCCATCCTTACAAACTTCTCCCCCGTTGTTTCCTCAATGCGGTTAACCAATCTGACGATTTCCCTAATTGTGCCTTTTCCAATTTCAGGCAAACCGCTTTCCATTACAAGTCTCTGAACTACCTGAGAGTCAATTGGTGTATTTTTATTTGCTTTAAGCATAATGTTAATCGGATAAAAAAAAGCGATCGTTTCCTGACCGCTTTCAAAATAGGCATATTATTTAAATTCCTTTAATAGAATATCCAGCCATTTCTCAAGCCTGGCATCGGTTTCTTCAGGGGCAAAGTCCTCATCCAGTGGTAATCCAATGAATTGCCCATCAATTACAGCCTCTGAATCAATAAACTCATAATCAGCAGGGTCACATTGACCTATTATCTTAGCTCCGTGCCCCAGCAACTCTTTACCAAGAATCCCCAGTGAGTCTACAAAATGACGGGCGTATGTGATATGGTCGCCCAATCCGTAAAGTGCAAATATTTTATTACTATAGTCTACTTTGTTCAATTCATTTACAAACCAATCCCAATCTTTGGATGGGGTATCCTGATTCCAGGTGTGGGCACCAATAGTTGAGATTCCCATAATTACATATTTATAATTATTGAAATACGAGGCATCGGCATTCTGTACATGAATCACATCGATTTTCTCCTTGCCAAGAATTTCCAGAATTTTATTTGCAACCTTCTCAACAGAGCCTCCTGCCGGGCCATAAAAAAGACCTATCTTATTCATTTTAAATAATTTAAATTGGGTTCAGTATTAGAATTATATTTTCTCCTACAAATATAGAATTATTTTGCAGGTAATATATTGTTAAATAACATAAGAGAATAAGTTTAGATAAAAATGAAAGTTAAAAGGTCGAAAAGTCAAAAAGTAAGATCCGAATTTCCATCCCATTTTTCTATTAGTGCATTTGTCTTTCATTTGTGTATTTGTGGCCTCTTCTTTTTTCTTTCCTCTTTGACCTTTCGACCTTAGACTTTTGACTGGATATTAATCTTTTCTTTACTCATCTCTCACTGCTCACCTCTTTATCTTTCTGTCGCTCTTTATCTTCCCCTGCGCCCTGTGCCTCTTCCCTCATTCAATCCTTATTCTGGCATCAACGGCAAAAACATTATCTCCTTCTCCCAAAAGAGGATTCAGGTCCATTTCAATTATTTCCGGTGCAATCAGTACCAGTTCAGATAAGCGAACAAGGACTTCCGAAAATTTCTCCTCATCGACTCCTGCATTTCCCCTGACCCCTTGAATCATTTTATAAGCCTTAAGGCCTGTGATCATACCAAGAGCTTCTTCCTTATGCAATGGTACCAAGGCACTTGAAACATCTTTCAGTATCTCAATGAAAATCCCTCCCAGTCCACCAAGTATCAGATGTCCGAATTTCTCATCCCGTTTAGCCCCGGCAAATAGTTCGATTCCCGACTTCATAGCTTGCATTAGAACGGCATTGGTATCAGGTATATTTATCAGTTTAGTGAAATGTGATTTTACTTCATCCTCAGTACGAATATTCAGGACTACACCTCCAACATCAGATTTATGCAGAGGCCCAATTACTTTCATAACCATGGGAAATCCAATATTCAGACTTGCTTTCAGAGCCTGCTGTAAGGAAGTTACAGTTATTTCTTTTACACGGGCAATTCCTGCAGCATCAAGAAGTTCTCCTACCTGGTCAGGCTTTAAATATCCCGATTCTGCCCCCCTAATAACCTCCCTTATCTTCTTTTTGTCCATATCCGGAATTGTATCATCTCCCAGTACTGGTAAGGGTGTTTTTTTAATAAGTGACAAAGCCCTGGCAAAAATCACTTCATCCGGGAAGTTCACATGCCCCATTTCAATAAAACTATTTATTTCTTCCCTGGCATTTATCAACGATGGCAGAACAGGATATAGAGGTTTCTTGCAGGTTTTCATCTTCCTGTCCAATAATTCATATACATCATATACCCTGGATAATCCCGGACTCCCAAATATCACAACCATGGCATCAATCTCATCAAAATCATTCTCACATGCTTCGATAATATCACCAAGTTGTTGTGCCGTACCTGTAGCAAGAAAATCCACAGGATTTGAGACAGAAGATCCGGGATGTAATTTTGCAAGTAAAACTTCGGCCTTTGGTCCAGACAATTGAGGCACCTTAAAGCCACCCTCAGACAAAGCATCGGTAAGCATTACCGCAGGCCCACCTGCATGAGTGATCACAGCAATATTCCTCCCTTGAGGGATTTTATGTTGAAAAATGGAAGCAACCGTTGTAAGCTCCTCCCTGCCGAAACAGCGAACAATTCCTGCTTTCCTGAACAATGCATCTACAGCTGTATCAGGGGAGGCAAGAGCCCCGGTATGTGATGAGGCTGCCCGGCTCCCGGCTTCGGTACTCCCAGCCTTAATTGCAGCAATCCTGCAACCCTTTCTAACCAGGGAAGCAGCATGTTTCAATAATTTTTTCGGATTTCCCACATTTTCAATATACAGGAGCTTAATAGCAGGGCTGATTTCCTCCCTGTAATTTTGGTCCATATATTCCAGCACATCCTCCACTCCTATCTGTGTGCTGTTTCCAACCGAATATACCGAAGCAAAACTCAAACCCTTAATCATTCCCGATTCCATAATATATACTGCTGTGGCCCCTGAACCGGATATAAAATCAATGCCTTTGGGATCGGGCTTAGGTAAAGGCATAGTAAATACACCATAATAATTATGATTCATAAACCCTATACAATTCGGACCAATCAAACAGGCGCCTGTTTCTTCCACTGTAGTTAGCATTTTTTTTTCAAAAAGTGCTCCCTCCTCACCTTCTTCTCCAAATCCGGCAGAAATAACAATAAAGGCCCTTGTTCCTTTTTTCCTTGCAAGGAACTCAATTGTGGGGGGACAATATTTTGCAGCTATTGCAATTATTGCCAGGTCTGTGTTTGGCAAATTCTCCTGGTCCTGATATGTTTTATTCCCTGAATGCTATCAGCTTTAGGATTCAGCACATATAGCTTTCCCCGGTATCCACCATCAATTATATTTTTCAGGATCTTACCCCCGGGTTTGGTTACATCCTCCGAACCTCCTACAACCACGATGCTCTGTGGATCTAACAATTGCTGGTTTATCATGTTTTTGTCTTTGGCAACATCTTTTTTCAAAGTTAATCATTACCCTGAAAATAATTATTATACCCATGACTAATAATTCAGGCTTTTAAACTTTATTTCTTTTATAATCATAGTCTCACTAATTTAATAATCTATATTTGTAGATGTAAAATAATCTTTCCTATGGAATATTTCTTTCCTAATTATGGTCAAAAAAAATGTATTCCCATTCAATTAACAAGTTCTCATTAACCAATAACAAGCTAAAAAATGAAAAAACTTTCTCTCATTGCAGCCTTGATTTTCTCCGGCCTTCAGGTAATTGCTCAAGTAAATCTCGATTATTATCTGCCTGATAATGTAAATTATGATAAAAGTGTTCCAACACCTGAATCTGTGCTTGGGTTCCAGGTTGGAGAATGGTTGGTAAGTCATGACAAGGTAGTTGAATATATGAAAGCAATTGAAGCCAGTTCTGACAGAGCTGTACTAATTGAATATGCACGTTCTTATGAAAATCGACCATTATTCCATCTTATATTTACTTCCCCGGAGAATCACAAGAAGCTTGAACAAATTAAATCTGAACATCTAAAACTTTCCGATCCGGGACAATCTTCCCAAATGAATACATCTGAAATGCCTGTCATAGTTGTATTAGGTTATTCTATTCATGGAAATGAATCCAGCGGAGTAAATGCTTCTTTGTTAATCGCCTATTACCTGGCAGCTGCTCAAGGCCCGGAAATTGACAAGATGCTATCGAATAGTGTGATCCTAGTGGACCCTGCATTAAATCCGGATGGAATCACCCGCTTTTCAACATGGGTGAATATGCATAAAAGCCAGGCTCTTTCAGCCGATCCTGCAGGGCGCGGATTTAATGAAGTCTGGCCCGGAGGAAGAACAAATCACTATTGGTTTGACATGAACCGGGATTATATCCTTCTTACAAATCCTGAGAGTCGTGGCAGGGTTACCAGGCTTCAGGAATGGAATCCAAATATTGTAACCGATCATCATGAGATGGGAGGAAATTATACATTTTTCTTTCAGCCAGGCATTCCTAGCAGAAACAATCCAATAACTCCAGTTAAAAATTATGACCTCACACATGAAATTGGTGCATACCATGCCAGGGCCCTTGATGATATTGGAACATTATACTTCTCTGAAGAAGTTTTTGATGATTATTATATAGGGAAAGGATCATCATATCCTGATATTAATTCCGGTGTGGGAATTTTATTTGAACAGGCAGGGATAAGGGGTTTTGAAAGGGAAACTCCTAATGGTATCTTTGATTTTCCTTATGCCATCAGAAATCAATTCACGGTAAGCTTATCAACACTTAAAGCCAGTCAGGACCTCAGAAAAGAACTTCTGGATTACCAGGTAGAATTCTATAGTACCGCATTCAAACAGGCTGATCAGGACCAGATTAAGGCCTACATCTTTGGTGATGAAAATGGCCTTGGGAGGATGTATGAATTTCTCAGGATACTCGAAAATCATAAAATTGAAGTATTTCAATTGAAGAATGACTATTCCTCAGGAAAGAAAAAATTTAAGAAAGAACATTCGTATATAGTTCCACTGAAGCAGAAGAACTACAGATTGATTAAGGGCCTGTTTGAAACTATGACTAACTTCAATGATAGTAGTTTCTACGACGTATCTACCTGGACATTGCCTATGTCATTCAACATTCCATATTCTGAAGTAAATGGACTTAAAACACTGGGGTCAATCCAGGGGGATAAAGTTACCTCTATTGATTTCCCGAAAGGCAAAATTACAGGATCATCAGATGCATACGCCTGGGTGTTCAGGTACAATGAGTATTATGCTCCAAAAGCTGTGAATGCCCTTCTGGAAAAAGGAGTCAGGCTTAAGGTATCTACTCGGGAATTTACCTATAGGGATGACCAGATCAATGAATCTTTTGGATATGGCACCATCCTGGTTCCTGCAGGAATTCAGGATATTCCCACAGATAAATTATATTCCTTATTAAAAAAAATATCTGAGGATTGTGGCATTGAAGTATATGGCTTGAACACTGGCCTTACCCCTTCCGGAATTGACCTGGGAAGTGGCAGCTTTGTTACCCTGAATAAACCCAAAGTTTTAATGTTGGTTGGGGATGGTGTAAGCAGCAGGGATGCGGGTGAAATATGGCATCTCTTTGATACCAGGTATAAGATTCCAATTACCATGATTGATGTTAGCAGGTTTAACCGGCTCGACCTGAATTCATACAATACAATTATTCTTCCAGGAGGATCATATAATAGTATTGGGATCACAGGAGTTGATAAGCTCAACTCCTGGATCAAAAATGGTGGCACTTTAGTTGCATATAAAAATGCAACCCGGTGGGTTTCTTCCAAAGAACTAACAAACACTAAATTTAAAAAGAATGTATCACTTGATCCTTCCAGATTTATTCCATTCATTAACCGAAACAAGGAATCGGATAAACAATATATTAGTGGGGCAATTTTTGAAGTAAAAATGGATCTCAGTCATCCTCTGGCTTTTGGGTTCCAACGCAATACTATACCGGTATTTAAAACTGGAACCGCTGCTGCTGAATTGCCGGAGGTTCCATATTCTGCACCATTCCGGTATACTGCAAAGCCTCTCTTAAGTGGCTATGCATCACCAGAAAATATTGACATGTTGAAAAATTCTCCTTTCCTTACCACTCACAATTCGGGAAGAGGAAGAGTGATCAATATTATGGATAATACAAACTTCAGAGGAGTGTGGTATGGAACTAATAAAATCTTTGTGAATGCTGTCTTTTTTGGTCACCTTATCAATAGTCCTTCAAGATTTTAAATTAGGAATATTGCAAACTTACCGCAATTATTAAATCTTGTTTTATGCATCTTCCTCCGGTTTTGTCACAAATTTTGCAGCCATCAAAGGCAAAATTTGCGCCAAAACCTGACTCATACTTTGCCCATAACACCAGGCTGAGCCTGGTGCTGTTTTTTACAACTCACCTTTCCTGTTTTAAATAGTTCAGCAATTTGTTTATTTTTGTGATCGAACAATTTTTTCTGAAATTTGTCAGTTCTTGTTTGTTTAACAATTGTTGTAATTTAATTTGAAAACAAAAATGAAAAAGAAATTTTTAATTATTGCTACTATTGCTCTGTTATTGAGCCCTGTGATAAATGCTCAGGATTCAGGTTTTGGTGCAGGGCTTATGTTTGGTACACAAACAGGCCTGAGTCTCAAAATGTGGACAGGAGAAACTACAGCTATTGCTGCTGGAATGTCCTGGTCTTTTGCTGAACAGGGTTATTTCAATATACATGCTGATATGCTCCTCCACAGGTTTAATCTGATCCCGGTGAATGATGGGAAATTGCCAGTATATTTTGGTCTTGGTTTAAAACTCGGTTTTGGGAATGATATTCATATGGGTATACGTGTTCCTATTGGACTGAATTATATGTTTGATGAAGTCCCAATTGACATTTTCGTGGAAGTAGCCCCGGGACTTCAACTTACACCAGCCACTGCTTTTGCCCTGGATGGAGGCCTGGGTGCCCGTTACTATTTCTAATATTAGCCTGTCAAATATTTTTCTTATGAACTTTTCAGCAAACTTAAAAGCAAAAAAACCGGTATCACAAGTTGAACAGGTAAAGATTACCATTCTCTATGATAATTATGTTTTTAAGGAAGGGACTAAGGCTGAATGGGGATTTTCCTG
The DNA here is from genome assembly GCA_030596025.1 of Bacteroidota bacterium. Taxonomy (GTDB): domain Bacteria; phylum Bacteroidota; class Bacteroidia; order Bacteroidales; family VadinHA17; genus JAYEGO01. The sequence continues at coordinate 13,013 of JAUVKW010000023.1, forward strand.
CCTGATTGAAGGAACCGAAAAAACCATTCTGTTTGATACCGGGGGAGAAGAAAAAATTCTGATGGAAAATATGAAAAGGCTCAACATTGATCCTAAGGAAGTGGATTTGATAGTGATCTCCCACGATCATTGGGATCATACAGGAGGGCTATTATCAGTACTTAAGATTAATCCTGCCCCGGTTTATTTGCATAGTTCATTTTCCGGAAAGTTGATGCAAGAAGTGAAAAATACCGGTTCAGAAATAATTGAAGTCAACCAGCCAACAGAAATATGTAAAGATGTATTTTCAACTGGAGAACTGGACGGCCCTATGCATGAACAATCACTAATTGTTAAAACTAAGAAAGGTCCGGTTCTTATCACCGGTTGTTCTCACCCCGGGATTGTGAAAATTGTAGAAAAGGCAAAAGAGCTCGCCGGGGAAGATATCTACCTTGTATTTGGGGGGTTTCATCTAATGAGACAATCTGAGCAGGAGATCCTTTCTATCATTGAGGAATTTAGAAGCATGGGTGTTCAGAAATGTGGGGCTACTCATTGCACCGGGGACAAGCAGATAGAGATTTTTAAGACTGCTTATGGCAAAGATTATGTTGAAATGGGTACTGGCAGAGTGTTGAATTTTTAATCCATTTTGATTTGAACCAGGCAGGAACCGCATAAAACTGGTATCAGGGCAAGGCAAAATTTGCGCCAAAACCCGACTCAGATTAAACCCTTAACACTAGAGAATAGCGGGAATCACTCTCCTAATTTCTTTACAAAATATGCAACCTTCTCCAGGGAAGTAATCATATCATATTCTTCAAGATAAATTCCCTCAGGGACATTCAAAGAAATATTTGTAAAGTTTAAGATCCCTTTAATTCCTGTTTTTCCAAGTTCATCTGCTACCTCAATTGCAGAGTCCTGGGGAACTGTCATTATCCCTATAGATATATTCTGCTCTTTTATAACTTTCTGAAGGGCTGTTACATGATGGCAAGGTACACCATTTATCAATGTCCCGACTTTGGCAGGATTAATATCAAATGACGCTACAACATTCAAATTGGGTCGAATTCCACTTAAGTAATGGGCAAGTGCTGTTCCAAGATTTCCCATTCCCACCACAGCTGCATTTTGACCTTCACTGCTATCCAGGGTCTTTCCAATTTCCTCAATCAGTTTTCGTACCGGATAACCTTTCCTGTAAACACTTGAATATCCTAAAAGCATCAGGTCGCGTCTTACCTGAACAGCTGTAATATGATGTAAGTTGGCAAGGTCATGTGAAAAGATATAGTCTCTGCCATTTTCCAGGCAGCTTAGCAAGCTTCGTCTGTACTGACTTAGTCGCTCAACAGTTTTTCCGGGGAGTGTTTCCATAAGAATCAGGTGTGAATTTATTAACAAATATAGTAGAAAAAGATTAAAATATAAGGCTAAGGCTTCCACCTATACCATCACCTGGCTATATAAATAAGCTTCGGTGATAATAAAAGGCTAAATTGAACAAGGGCAGGCTTAGGCTATGGATAAATATGAAAGTGATTACGCTATCATTCGGGAGTCATTCCTCTCCTGACATCGTATGCTGGGTACCTATTCTGTTCCATGTTCCCTGCGTCCTGAACAGCATTTTGCCCCCCCGCTTCACCATTCCTCGTATGACTATTGTGTGACCATTGTATGACTAACGAATAACCTTCAATGAAAGCATTTAGTAAACCTAACCTTCTGTACTTAGCTCTTTGTTCCTAAGCTTTCAGATCTGCCAGCCAGGAATACCATTTCTCCATATTCTCTCCAGATCGAACTGAGAGCTCAATAAATTCAAGTTTCGGATTTACCTGTTGTGCATATTGAATAGCCTTTGGAAGATCAAAATCCAAATAAGGCAAAAGGTCTGTTTTATTAATAATACAAAGATCTGCCGACTGAAACATAGTTGGATATTTAACAGGCTTATCTTCCCCTTCGGTAACGCTCATAACCACTACCCTTTTTGACTCCCCGAGATCAAAAAGAGCAGGACAAACCAGATTTCCAACATTCTCAATCATCAGGAATCCACCTTCCTGGTCAATATCTAACTGGTCAAAAGCATCTCTCACCATAGAAGAGTCAAGATGACATCCTTGTCCGGTATTAATTTGTACAACTTGTGAACCAGTGCTGCTAATTCTTTCAGCATCATTCATAGTTTGCTGATCCCCTTCAATTACATAAAACTTTTCCCTGCTCTTAAGTTCCATGATAGTCTTTTCCAAAAGGCTTGTTTTTCCGGAACCCGGAGAGCTTACAAGGTTCAGTACAATTAAATTTTTTGCTTCAAAATACCCCCGGTTACGTTCCGCAAAAAGATTGTTCTTTTGTAAAACATCCTGTTCAACAATGATCTCTCTGCCATGATGATGGTGATGATCTTCATGATGGTGGTGGTTATCATGAGTATGATTGTGCTCATGAGAATGGCCGTGGTGAGAATTGGGAGTCTCATCCGGCTCACTCCCAGGCTTTCTAATGGTCACATTTCCACCTTCCTGACCACATCCGCAAGTATCACACATAATGTATATTTAAAAATTTTAAATTAAACTCCCCGTAACCCTGATAACATTTCCTCTGGGACAAGTAGAAGTATATCTCAAAGGTAAATAATCTTTTCTATGGATTATACTAATTTATGCAACAAAAGCATGGACATATTCTGGCATTTATAAAATCCAAATTACAATTTCCAAATCACAAACAAATCGCAATTTCCAACTTTCAAACTTCAAACATCAGAAGATTAGACCCACCTCGAACTCCTCCCAGGAGGAGAATGAAGATTACGCAGTTTGGTTATTGGGATTTGAGTCTTGAGTATTATTTATTCACAATAAAGTTAATTATTAAAGGTGTTCATGAGCTCACTTCGTTCGGTTGTTATTTATTATTTGTTTTTTGTGATTTTATCATTCCTTTATCCTTCAATCTCGCGTATGTTAATCTACCAGTAAGGATTTAACCCTAAGCTCTTTGCCTTGCACCAATTCATGCCCGAATTTTCCACAATAGGGGCAGGCAGAATACAAGTCTGAAATCTCGTAACTCGTATTTTTATCAGGACAAGCCCCCCTTGCCTTAATCTCAATAATCTTCCATTTTGCTCCCTCACATATAGTATTTTTTACGGCAGATTCCATCGCAAAATCCAGTGCATCAATCACTACTCCAGACAAACTGCCAACTTCAATTTCGATTTCAGAAACATGTTTTGCATTATCACGTGCTGCATAATCTGAAGCTAAATCCACAATACTCATTGCAATTGATAATTCATGCATTTCGCCTGTTTTTAAGACAATAAAGATAGGGCATATTTCATCCATTCCAATAATGATATATATCAATTCATAAGGCATATTAATCTTTTTTTATTAGTTTTATAGAAACAACAAAGTTCAAACAATATGGAAAAATTTGTTCCTTTAAGGGTAAAGTGTCCCAAGTGTAAGAAAACTCTTATGGACCCCTATCATACTCTGCATGACAAACCCAGTATCCTTGTTGATATTGAGAGCAATGATAAAAAGGGTAAAATGAGGTTATGCTCCTTTTATGGTTGCTATGATCAAAAGTTAAGTATTGAAATTGAAGATCAGGCGATAATGAAATTCTTTTGTCCCTCGTGCAAAGAAGAACTAACAAGTAAAAATGTTTGTGAAGAATGTGATGCCCCGATGATTCCTTTATCTATGGAAAAGGGTGGACGAATTTATGTTTGTTCAAGAAAGGGCTGTCATAAACACTACCTGAATTTTGAGAATGTATCTGATGGTTTGAGGAAGATGTATAATGAGTTTGGGTATTTCTAAGGATTATTAAGCTTAATAATCACTAAACTATAATTCACCCCCCTGACGATATCACCTACTCCGTCTGCAACGGATATGGTGATCACAGAAATGTCAGGATTAAAAACAGCACCATGCTTTAGCTTGGTGTTAGTGGTAAATGCCATATTTGATTAGTCAGCTTTGAGCTGACTTTATATTATAATTTCAAGTACGCTAAAGCGCACTAAAGATATATGTTTGCTTACATTTAACACCATGCTGAAGCATGGTGCTTATTTTTTTGAATCCTTTTCGATCAATTATAGGGTTTCATTTTTAATCATATCACCCCTATCGCCCTTCTTTTTGCGGCGATTGCTATTTGGCCCAGGGCTATTCCTCCATCATTTGAGGGTATCTTCTTATGAGCATAAACCTCAAAGCCGTTTGCCATAAGTTTTCTTTCAACTCTTTCAAGAATATACCTGTTCTGAAAGGTTCCCCCTGAAAGAACAACTTTTCTTACACTTTCTTCAGCTCTTAACTGATTGCAAATTTCCAGTATCAGTTCAATAATGGTATTGTGAAATTTGGCTGATATCTCCTCTGCAGAAATACCATGTTGAATATCATTGACAATCTCTTTGATCATAGGTACAAACGAAATGCTTCCCTTATTTATAAAATCATATCTCTCCCCGGATGCTTCCATAATCGTGGATTCAAGTCGCATAGGGGCTTCTGCATGAAATGATGAATGACTACATAAGCCAGCTAATGCAGCTACAGCATCAAATAACCTTCCTGCACTCGAGCTTAAAGGACTATTGATCTTTTTTCCTAGCATTTGAATTACCAGTTCCAGTTCCTTTTTATCAACAGACCTCAGGAAAGGCAGATCCAAATCCAGGAAATCAGTCCCAAAAGTGTGATACAGATACGAAACAGCCATTCTCCATGGATGGAGGGTAGCCTGATCTCCTCCGGGCATCATTACATATTCAAAATGATTTAATCTTCTGTACTCATTCAGATCACAAATAAAAAACTCCCCTCCCCAAATATGGCCATCATCACCAAGACCCACTCCATCAAAGGCTACACCAATGACCTTCTCATCGAGTTTGTATTCTGCCATGCAGGATGCAATGTGTGCATGATGATGCTGAACTTCCATGAGAGGAAGCCCTGCCTGAGCTGCATATTTTGAAGAAAGATAATCTGGATGCAAATCACATACCATAAGTTGGGGTTGAATCCTGAACAGGTTCTTATACCTGGTCATGGATTCCCTGAAAAATTCAAAAGTCTCCAGATTTTTCAAATCTCCTATATACTGACTTAAAAAAGCCTGCTTACCTTTTCCAACACAAAATGAATTAACCAGTTCAGCTCCAACAGCTATTATGCCATCCACATCCAAATCAAGATGTACAGGTGATGGAGCATAGCCTCTTGATCGACGAATAATTCTCTCACTATGGTTCACAATCATACCCACAGAGTCATCAACCCTGTTAAATATTTCACGATTATAGCTAAGCACTGCATCATAAACCGGCAGGAATATTTGAAGTGCAGATTTATCATCAATGACAATAGGTTCGTCTGCAATATTTCCACTTGTAAATACAAGGGCATTAAACTGGTTTTCTTCAAATAAAAGGTAATGAAAAGGCATATAGGGCAACATGCTTCCAATGGTAGAGAAGTCAAGGCATACATCCCGGGCCAATTCATTCTTCTTACGAAGCAATATAATTGGTCGCTTCCATGAAGTGAGCCATTTTTTTTCATCCTCATCTATAAAGGCGTACTTTTCTATAGTTTCCAGGTCAGGAAACATAACTGCAAAGGGTTTACCTTCCCTATTCTTCCCTTCTCTAAGTTTCCTGACAGCCTCCTGGTTCAAGGCATCACAGGCAAGAAAATAACCACCCATCCCCTTAACTGCAATCACCTTCCCTTCCTTTAGTAATGCACGCATAGTTTTGATAATAAGGCCCTGATCCTCAATTATATTCCCATTAAGATGCAAACTATATTTTGGACCACAATTACTGCATGCAACCGGCTGGGCATGAAATCTGCGATCCAGGACATTGCTATACTCACTACAGCATTTTTCACACATCGGGAAAATACTCATTGTAGTTTCAGGACGGTCATATGGTAGGCTTTTAATAATTGTAAAACGGGGTCCGCAATTCGTACAATTGATAAAGGGATAGTCTATCCTGTGTTTCTGTACTTTCATGTCTTCCAGACATTCCATACATACTGCAATGTCAGGACTAACGAGGGTTATCTCTTCGGAAATATTTTTACTCTTGTTAATTTGAAAATCTGTAAATGCTTTTTTATTAGTGCTATGAACTTCCAATGAATGAATTTCAGAAGCAGGAGGAGCCTTTGTTTTTAAATCATTAATAAAACTATTTAGTACATTTTCATCTCCTGCAACATTAATGATTACACCATCATTTCGGTTTTCAACCCTGCCCTTCAATCCATGATTATCTGCAATACGGTATACAAATGGCCGGAATCCCACACCCTGGACAAGCCCCTTAATTCGAATATTTATGCTCTTTTCCAAAAATTCTCAATTCAATTATCAGATATATGCTATAAAACTATAAAAAGAATACTGATAAAAACACAAACATTATTATGACAATAATCATAAAAAAAATCAGTCATCTGTCACATCTCTCAATCCTCTCATTATCTTGCCCTTAACTATAATGCCATGACAAAAATCACTTGTATGTTATCTGTCATATTATAAATATGGTTAATGAGTTTGTAATATCCGCAAATAGCATATATTTTTACTGTTAATTATTTCACAGGAGAATTGATTTTGTATTAAAATCAGTAAAATGACAACAACCGAAATTCAGACAGTTCTGAAAAAATTCAGGAATGATAAAACCCGCCTCGTGGACATTTTGTTGGAAATTCAAAGTGAGAATGGGTTTATTTCTAAACAAAAAATAGAAACCATAGCAGAGGGATTAGACATATCTGAAGTAGATGTAGAACAGACAATGTCATTCTATCACTTTTTTTCATGCAAACCCAGAGGCAAGTACACAATTTATCTGAATAACAGCCTGGTTGCCATGATGAAGGGAAGGGAAAAAGTTGCTGATGCTTTTGAGAAGGAGTTGGGATGCAAATTTGGCGAAGTTGCTGAAGATATAGGAATATTTGACACTTCTTGTATTGGCATGAGTGATCAGGAACCGGCTGCCCTGATCAATGGGAAAGTTTTTACTAATCTTACAAGCTTCCGTGCCAGGGAGATTATCAGGGATATGCGAAAGGGTATGGAAGTGGAAGAAATGTATGCAAATACCTTTGGGGATAGTAAGAACTCCTCAAAACTGGTAAGATCAGTTGTCAGAAATCATATAAAAAGAACAGGGCCAATTTTAGATCAGAATTTCCAGACCGGAAAGATCTTGCAGAAACAATTGGCCTTGATGACTCCCGAAGAAGTAATCAACGAAGTAAAGCGATCGCATTTAAGAGGTAGAGGGGGGGCTGGTTTTCCTACAGGTATAAAATGGGAATTTTGCAGAAGGGCCACAGGGAAAAAGAAGTATCTCTTTTGTAATGCAGATGAAGGTGAGCCAGGGACTTTCAAAGACAGGGTAATTCTTACCGAGAAACCTGAGATGTTATTTGAGGGAATGGTAGTTGCAGCGTATGCCATTGGAGCAAGTGAAGGAATCCTTTATTTAAGATATGAGTATAGTTATTTGAAAGATTACCTGGAAGATGTTCTGGATAAAATGAGAAAAGATGGAAACCTTGGTAAAAATCCTGCAGGAATTAAAGATTTTAATTTTGATATCAGAATCCAACTGGGTGCCGGTGCCTATATATGCGGTGAAGAGTCAGCACTTATAGAATCGGCTGAAGGCAAACGTGGAGAACCCAGAAACAGACCTCCCTTTCCTGTTGAAAAAGGATACCTTGGATTTCCAACCACTGTTAATAATGTAGAAACACTATGTTCAGTAGTTAAAGTTATCCAAAATGGTGGTGAATGGCTTAGAAATATGGGGACGAAAGACTCAACGGGCACAAAGGTTTTAAGCATTTCAGGAGATTGTCTTTTCCCTGGGATCTATGAACTTGAATGGGGTTTTTCAATAAACACCATTCTTGAAATGGCAGGGGCCCATAATACTCAAGCTGTGCAGATTGGTGGCCCTTCGGGAGCCCTGGTTAATCCAGATCAATTTGATAGAATTCTTTGTTATTCAGACCTTGCTACCGGCGGTTCCATGATTATTCTTGATGAATCACGGGATTTACTGAAAGATGTGGTTATGAACTTTACTGATTTTTTTATTGAAGAATCTTGTGGCTCATGCGTTCCTTGCCGGAACATTCCAACATTACTAAAAAATAAATTAACCCGGATACTCGAAGGAAAAGGAACAATGAAAGATTTTGAGGATAGTCAGAACTGGGCCAACATGATGCAAATAAACCGCTGCGGGCTCGGTCATACTGCAGCAAATCCTATCATTACAAGTCTGGAAAACTTCAGGCATTTGTATGAAGATAAAATACAAAAGCATAAAGATTTTGATTCGGGTTTTGACATAGCTTCTGCTGTTGCAGAGTCATGTGAATTTGTGGACAGAGACCCAAATATTTAATTTACTCAAATACGGATAGTATTTAACTCATTTAAATATGGAGAAAAAAGTAACATTTACCATTGATAACAAAGAGTGTACAGCAACTGCCGGAAGTTTCATAGTAGATGCAGCGAGGAAAAACGGAATATATATTCCAACTCTATGTAATTATGATGGGGTAAAGCCAGCAGGATCTTGCCGGGTGTGTACTGTTAAAGTAAACAAAAGGCATCTTACAGCCTGCACCACACCGGTTGCTGAAGGGATGGAGATAGAAGTGGATACTGCAGAGCTGAATGATTTGAGAAATGCAGTGGTTGAACTTCTTTTTACCGAAGGGAACCACTATTGCCCGGCCTGTGAAAAAAGTGGAGACTGTGAGCTCCAGGCTCTTGCCTACCGCTTTCAGATTATGGCCCCAAGATTTCCATTTCAGTTTAACGAAAGAGACATTGATGCCAGTCATCCAAAAATTTATCACGATCATAACAGATGCATACTTTGCAAACGGTGTATCAGAGCCGTGAAGGATAAAGATGGCAAGAGTATTTTTGAATTTAATAACAGGGCTAAAGAGGTAAGAATAAAGCTTGATGACAAATTGGGAGAAACTCTTTCTGATGAGCTGGCTTTAAAAGCAATGGAGGTTTGTCCGGTAGGGTCGATTCTTGTCAAAGAGATTGGTTTTAAAACTCCAATCGGAAAGCGAAAATTTGACAGAATCCCCATTGGAACTCAAGAAACTACAGAACAATTATCACATAAGGAGGAGCATCATGAGTAAACCGGTTATAGCTACTACTTCATTGGCAGGATGTTTTGGCTGCCATATGTCATTTCTCGATATAGACGATCGTTTATTAGATCTTATTGAACTGGTTGAGTTTAATAAATCTCCAATTGACGACATCAAAACCTTTACAAAAGATTGTGATATTGGCCTGATTGAAGGAGGATGTTGCAATACCGAAAACATTCACCTGTTGAAAGAATTCAGAAAGAGGTGTAAAATCCTGGTTTCATTTGGAGAATGTGCCATTATGGGTGGTTTACCAGCGATGCGGAATGATATTTCCGTCAAAGAATGTCTGGAAGAAGCTTATCTTTCAGGCCCAAGTACGGTAAATGAGGATAAAATACTTCCCAATGACGAAGAGCTGCCAATGATCTTAGACAGAGTATATCCATGTCATGAGATTGTTAAAATGGATTACCATCTGCCAGGATGTCCTCCAACCGCAGACATGATCTGGATTGTATTACATGCATTGATACTCGATGTGGATATAGAGTTACCATATGAAGTGATTAAATACGATTAATTAAAGAAAATAATATAATGCCAAGAAAAATAACCATAGAACCTGTTACAAGGGTTGAAGGCCATGGAAAAGTTACGATTCATATGGATGAAGACAACCAGGTGGTTCAAAGCAGGCTGCATATAGTAGAGTTCAGAGGTTTTGAAAGATTCGTCCAGGGACGACCCTATTGGGAGGCACCTGTATTGGTCCAGAGATTATGTGGAATTTGTCCGGTTAGCCACCACCTTGCGGCAGCTAAAGCACTGGATGTTATTGTTGGAGCAGGAACAGGAGACGGATTAACACCTACAGGTGAGAAAATGAGAAGATTGATGCATTACGGCCAGATTTTTCAGTCGCATGCCCTCCATTTTTTCCACCTTGCATCACCCGACTTATTATTTGGTATAGAAGCTGACCCAAACATAAGGAATATTATAGGGGTTGCAATGGAACATAAAGACCTTGCTATACAGGGAGTGATGATGAGAAAATTTGGACAGGAAGTTATTAAGGCAACTGCCGGCAAAAAAATCCATGGGACAGGTGCTATACCTGGAGGAATTAATAAAAGTTTAACAAAGGAAGAAAGAGATTCATTCCTGAAGGGAGAAGACCCGTTAAATACTGACAAGATGATTGAATGGTCTCTTGGGGCACTTGATTTTTTTAAAACTTATCACAAAGCTAACCAACAGCTCGTGGATAATTTTGCCAGTTTCCCATCTTCCCATTTAAGCCTGGTTCGCAAAGACGGAGCTATGGATCTGTATCATGGAGTTCTCAGGGCTATTGATTCTGAAGGAAAAAAGATACTTCATGATGTAGACTACCAGAATTATACAGAATACATTGGCGAAGAAGTAAAAAACTGGACTTACATGAAATTTCCGTTCCTTAAGGAAATTGGCAAAAAAGATGGCTGGTACAGGGTTGGTCCACTCGCCAGAATGAACACTGTAGATTTTATTCCCACTCCACTGGCTCAAAAAGAACTTGAAGAATTTAAGGCATATACAAATGGTAAGCCAAATGGAATGTCTATGCATATGCATTGGGCCAGGCTTATTGAGATTCTCCACTCAGCAGAACAAATGAAAGACTTGTTGAATGATCCTGATATCATGGGAAAAGACCTTGTCACTAAGGGAACAAAAACCAATGAGGGAGTAGGATTGCTTGAAGCACCCCGTGGCACGCTCTTTCATCACTATAAGATCAATGATCATGACCAGATAGAAATGGCAAACCTCATAGTTTCCACAACCAACAACAATATCCCCATGAATCTTGCTGTTGAGTCAGTGGCCAAACAGTATTTAACCGGGCATGCTGTTATTTCAGAAGGGATGATGAACGCTGTTGAAGTAGCAATTCGTGCTTATGATCCATGCCTGAGTTGTGCCACTCATGCCCTTGGGAAAATGCCACTGGAAATATCCTTGCTGGATAAAGATGACAGGCTCATAGATAGAAAAAACTCTTAAATCATCCAATTTTTCTACAATACTAATTCTCCAGCCTGCCGGCAAGCATAGTTTGAGAAGTATTTCCGCGTAGCGGATAAAGTGTTGTAGGAAAGGTAATATTAAAGGCAATAAATTCCGCGTAGCGGATAAACAAATTTGTACAGAGTAATAAAGGCAGATGGCTGAAAGAAAAAAAATATTGATTTATGGTTATGGCAACCCGGGACGATTTGATGATGGACTGGGCGTACGACTGGCAGAAGATTTGGAAGCATGGATTCACAAAAATAAGATTCCCGGAGTAGATTGTGATACAAACTACCAGTTGAACATTGAGGATGCTGAGATTATTTCAAAGTACGATCTGGTACTTTTTGCAGATGCATCTGAAGAAGATATCCGGAATGTGTCAATTACTCCTGTGTCTCCATCGGATTCAAAAATTGAATTTACCATGCATGCAGTGTCTCCGGCATTTGTTCTGGATTTATGCAATCAAATCTATGGTAAAACTCCGGATACATGGTTGATTCATATTAAAGGTCAGGATTGGCAATTTAATGAGGGATTAAGCAAAATGGCAGAAAAAAACCTGTCTATAGCAATCAAAAAAGCAAAAAACATTATACAGGATCCTGGAAAATATTTAACACTGATAAAAGGGCCCTTAATAAATAACAGCATTTAGAACAGGTCAGACGAGTAAAAGAGATAGGCTTATTGCAACTAAAATGACGAAAACAGGAAGATAATGGTAATTACCCTGAGTCTTATTGAAAATTCGCGGATACTCAAAAAACTATGTCCAAACCATAGTTAGAGGCAAAAAGGCTATATTATTAAGCCATGTGGAGCAATAAATGCACATTTTTTAAGCTTTAAATTAATTTATATATATATTTGCATCGAAATTTTGTTAGTTTTGTTATCCGAATCTAACAGATTCATTGCTTTCAGTTGATTTGTACGCTGGTTAATTGATAGCATTTTTGGTTAGCGTACAGTTTAAAATTTGTTTTATGAATATTTACGTAGGAAACCTGCCTTACAGTGTTTCAGAAGATGATTTGAAAAATGTTTTTGGAGAATTTGGTGAAGTTACTAGTGTTAGCATTATCACTGATAAGTACTCCGGTCGCTCAAAAGGTTTTGGCTTTGTTGAAATGTCTACCGACTCAGAAGCAAGCGAAGCTATTAACTCTTTAAATGAAAGTGATCTTAAAGGTCGCAACATGAGAGTTAATGAAGCTAAGCCTCGTACTGAAAGATAAAAATCCAATAAAATCATTCAGAGCTATTGAGATAACCTCCAGATTTTTCTGTGAGGTTTGTCTCGTTACGGGTATAGAATAGTAATTATTGCTATACTATTCCCTCAATTTTATTATTGACCAATTTATTGAATTAATTTTCAATTTAACTTATTCTTTGTACCCATCTTTCCTTTTCGAAGGAAGATGGGTGTATTTTATTATATTCATTTCCTTGAAATTTAGAACTATTCTACCTGTTGATTCATTCCATTTTTCCTACATTTAGTCTTTAATTTTTTAACATTAATTTCCACTTGTAGGTTTAATATAGGTGTTTTACAAAGAATCATATATGTCGTCATTCTTGGTGTTTCCTGGTGCCCCTGCCGGCAGGCAGGTTGGAGACTTGGTGGCTTATCTTCTTTTTTGCTACTAACCAGTCTGCCCGCACGCGAGTTCAGGATAATACTAACTTCTTAACAGTCACTAGAAAAGACAGAAATGAAATTCAATCCTAAGGAAAATTACAAGAAAACAAAGGAATCATCAGGCTATATTTCCCGGGATCAGGCCACCCAGGAAGACTATGACAAGATAGGTTTCATGTCGGGATTGGAAGTCCATCAACAATTACTTACCAGGGAAAAGCTTTTTTGTCATTGTCCCGCTGGGATTTACAATAAAAATGATGATTACGATGCTGAACTGGTCAGACACATGAGACCTACCCTGAGTGAGTTAGGAGAATATGACGGAACTGCCCTGATGGAATTTAAAACCAGAAAGGAGATCTTCTACCGCATTAAGAACAACACTGCTTGCACCTATGAAGTAGATGACACCCCTCCATTTCCAATGAACCGGGAAGCTCTTGATATTGCAGTGGAAATTTCATTATTATCGAAATTAAATATTGTTGGGGAGGTTCATATTACAAGGAAACAGTATCTGGATGGAAGTATTCCTACAGGTTTTCAAAGAACTGCTATCCTTGGAGTGGAAGGTGAGATTGACCTTCCACACAAAAAAATCCGCTTAATTCAACTAAGTATAGAAGAAGACTCCTGTCGCGAAATATCTGATATTGGCCACATCAGGGTATTAAAAACCGACAGGCTTGGGATGCCACTTATTGAGACTGTAACTTATCCGGACTGTGTCAACCCTGATGAAGTTAAAGAAACCTGTAATTACATAAGGTTCCTGAATAGAAGTACAGCTAAGGTAAGAACAGGCATGGGTGCTGCCAGGCAGGATGTGAATGTGAGCTGCAAAGGGGGCTCCAGGGTGGAAATAAAAGGAGTGGCCCATACAAAATGGATTCCTGAACTTACCCATATTGAAGTTTTCAGGCAGTGGGCCTTACTTAAAATAAGGGACTTATTGCTTATACCTGTTTCAAACCCTGAGAAATGGACAATCCATTCTGAATCAGTACAGGACAAAAAAAGTATCCGGCTTGAAAGTACCGGAGAGCAATTGCTTGCTGTGAATCTACCAATGTTTAAGGGTATTTTATCTCATTTTACACAACCCGGGAAAATTTTTGCCGATGAAATTTCAGATCGGCTAAAGGTAATTGCATGCCTTGAGAAACCAAATATGGCCCACTCTGAAAGTCTTGAAAATAGCATTCCTGAGGAAGAATGGGAAAAGATCAGAGTTCTTCTGAAAGCCGGCAAAGAGGATGCCCAGGTGCTTATATGGGGGCCAGAAGAAGATATGCAAACTGCTCTTGAGACAATAGAAGAACGGTGTAAGATGGCTTTTGTTGGCGTACCTGATGAAACCCGGAAGTCATTTGAAAACGGCACTACCATATTTGAACGTGTATTGCCAGGAGCCGACAGAATGTATCCCGATACTGACACAGTACCTATCCCCCTGACTTCTGAATATATTGAAGAAAGGAACAAGCAGCAACCAGAAGATATTATTGAACGATACAGAAAATTAAAATCCTGGAATATTCCTGAAGACACCTACACCTACATTTTTTCAAAAAATTACTTTCCTCTTTTACAAAAAATTATTGGAGAACTAAAACCTGACCCAAAATATATCGGGACCTTCCTGGGACATAAACTTAAATTCACCCAGGGACAAATACAAGGTCCGGAAGCTCTTCAGTATTCCAGAGTATATGAAATGTTTGCATACCTTGAAAAAAAGGAGATTCAGGTTCAGTTAGCAGAAAAAATGATTCCTCATATCATTGAACATCCCAAAATGGACTTTGGTTCCGTATTGGAAAGTATAAAATTTAAAAGAGTTTCCGATGAAGATATTTATAACAGGATACCCCTGTTAAAAGCAAAATTCAGGGAAGAAAGTCCGGATGGCAGCAAAAAAAATGAATTGAACTGGATTATGGGACAATTGAGAAAAACAGCAATTGGAAATGTGAAGCTGTCAGAATTGAGTGAAAAGATTACGGTAAGCCAAAACTAATAATTACAAAATAAAACCTGCACTAATGGACAATGATATTTTTCAAGGCTATAAGGGTCGGGCACTGGAGGTTCTTCAGAAATACCAGGTACGTGTTTGGGGACAGGCCCATATTGTGACCACAAGAGGAGAATTTAAGGGAACTGTATTACCACGTGCAGAAAA
>JAUVKW010000187.1 GCA_030596025.1 Bacteroidota bacterium
GAGCAGAGTTGAATACGGAAATGAAACGGTTTGATATAGCAATTCAGGCATACAAAGAGGTCATCCGTCTGGATCCGGAATTTTATGTAAATGCATTTTTTAACCTTGGACACCTGGAGGTATTATCAGGTGAGTACAATCAGGGCAGGAAAAATCTGGAGATATTCTTAACAAAACAGGAGATTTCTAAAAACCTGACCTACAGGGCTAAAAAGGATATTAGCACTTGTGATTTTGCCACACAGGCAATGAAAAATCCTGTTTCCTTTAATCCTGTTAAATTAGGGAAAGAGATCAATAGTGAATTTGATGACTACTGGCCCTCGGTCACAGCAGATGATAAAACCCTGGTAATTACCCGTCTGGAGCCATCTGACCCATTCAGCCTTTCGAAAGAAAGAATGAATGAGAATTTTTACATGAGCCATCGTGAGAATGGAGCATGGGTACAATCATACAAACTTGCTTCACCGGTAAACACAGACAGGAATGAAGGTGCACAATCTTTAACTGCAGATGGTAATTTTATGTATTTTACGGCCTGCAACAGAGCAGCTGGTTTGGGCAGTTGTGATTTGTATGTTTCATCCAGACTTAAAGGTAAATGGCTTGTTCCTGCAAATATGGGAACACCTGTGAATTCAAAATCATGGGAAGCCCAGCCATCTATAGCACCGGATGGAAGGACACTTTATTTTGCGAGTAATCGTTCCGGGGGCAAAGGTAAAATGGATATATGGGTTACCATATTAGGACCGGAGGGGAAATGGAGTGAACCTCAAAATCTGGGTGATAGCGTGAATACTTCCGGGAATGAAATGTCTCCCTACATTCATAAAGACAACAAAACCCTGTATTTTTCATCGGATGGCTGGACAGGGATGGGAGGTTTTGATCTTTTTATTTCCAAAATGAAGAATGATAGTGTACGTACACATCCTGAAAACCTTGGATACCCTATCAACACATGGTCGGATGAGATAGGTATGGTACTTACTGCCAGAGGTGATGTTGCTTACTATTCGTCTGCAAAGGAAAAAGAATCAGGCAAGGATATTTATATGTTTGAAATTCCGGTAGAGGTACGGCCTGAACCGGTCTCATATATTGAAGGAAAGGTTTTTGATATTAATAGTAAGAAGGCTCTTATTGCCCGGTTTGAATTAATAGATCTCGACAAAAACGAAAATATCTTTTGTGCCTTTTCTGATTATAAAGGGAAATTTCTGGTGACTTTGCCTACAAATACAAATTATGCACTGAATGTTTCCAGAGCCGGTTATCTGTTCTATTCAGCTAATTTTTCCTTAAAAGGTATTGCAAGCATAGAAGAACCCTATCATCTTATTGTTCCCTTAAGTCCAATAAATGTGGGAGAACGAGCTGTTTTACGTAACATCTTTTTTAATTTTAATTCTTTTGAACTATTACCGGAAAGTATTGTTGAATTAGGGAAACTTTTAGAATTTCTGCATGAGAACCAGGAGATTAAGATCAGGATTGAGGGGCATACCGATTCAGAAGGCGATATTCAGTACAATTTAAATCTGTCAGAAAGAAGAGCAAAGGCTGTAATGGATTATCTGCTTACCAATTCAACCTCCTTAAATCGCCTGTCTTATAAAGGCTATGGGGAGTCTCAACCTGTTTCTGACAACAGCTCTGCTAAGGGCAGGGCTCAAAACCGGCGGATTGAAATTGTGGTTGTTGAATAATTCTGGACCCTTATAAAAGTCAAATGAAACGTCATTCTGAACTTGTTTCAGAATCTAATTAATCTGATGATTTGTTATTTAAGATCCTGAAACGAGTTCAGGATGACCAAGTCTAAAACTTTTGATGTAGCCCCGAATAAGGATTACGAATTAATCTGAGTTTATGGCTATACACAGATGTGCAAGGGTAAATAGCGATAATATGAGCATTATAAGATTATTACTTGTTTATTTTATTCTTACAGGCAATTTGTTATATGGGCAGAAATACTCTGGTTTTGTTCAAATAGAGAAAACCGGAAAGCCGATAGAATATGTTAATATTGGTATTGTTGGAAAAAATATAGGCACTGTTTCTGATCTTAAAGGGGAATATGCTTTAGTAATAGATTCGTTATTTGATTCCGATACATTAAGGTTTTCATGTATTGGATATTATCCATTTTCAATAAAAGTATCTGATTTTAAAAAACTAAAAAACTATGACATCTATTTAGAAGAGAGAATTTTCGATTTGGCAGAAGTAATTGTTCATCACAAAAACTATAGACCACAAACATTAGGTATTAAAACGAAGTCGAAAGCTGTCCAGTCAGGATTCGGGGATAATAAATTGGGTTATGAATGTGGCATTTTAATGAAAATAGAGAAATCTGCAATTTTAGAGAAGGTAAATATAAATTTTTCATATTGTAGTTATGATACAATACTATATAGAGTAAACGTATATGAAGTTATTGGAAAAATGAAATTTGAGAATATTCTGGAAAACCCAATATATCTAAAATTACCAAAAGATAAAACAAGTAAAAAAGTAGTCATTGATTTAGAACCATATAAGCTGATTGTTCAAGGGGATTTTCTAATAACTATGGAACATGTAAAAGATTTAGGTCCAGGGTATTTATATTTTTGTGCAGGAGTTTTAGGCAAGACTTATTATAGAAAGACCAGTCAAGGGAAATGGGAAACTGCACCGGTAGGAATAAGCATCAGTGTTGATGCAAGAGTTGAAAAATGAAAACAGCACACTACAAATACTCAAAAAACATGGTGGATGATTAGTCAGACCACTCAGTGGTCTGACTAATATGAAAAGCTGTCGCTGTAGAACGAAGCTCCGGTTCGTTCATTAATCTTCAAACATTTCAACTAATAAACACTGCCAGGACCTTTAAATATTGAAAAACCCTAAAGCAAAAAAGACCATCCCATAGGAACAGCCTTTTATGCTTACATTAAGTATTCAGATTTGAATGATTCAAATTTCAACCTTCACACTTCTTACTTTTTCCCGCTTTTATCTGGATATGCAGGAACAGCAGTTGGGGTATATTTAAAGCTTTTCATTTCTTCTTTTATTACCTCAATTGCTTTGTTTAACTGATCATCAATTCCCAGGTATTCTTTTGCCGGATCATTTTCAATTTCAATGTCTGGTTCCACACCATGACCTTCAATGATAAAACCACTTCCATCAGCAGCAAAAGGAGCATAAGATGGGGTAATAATAGAACCACCATCAATGCAAGGTATTGCTCCGCTATAACCAACCACTCCACCCCAGGAACGGGTACCAATCAATTTTCCAATCTTTTTATATTGAAAACGATATGGGAAAAGGTCGCCATCGGAGGCAGAGTATTTATCCAGTAGGGTTACTTTTGGTCCATCAAGCTGACCTCCCGGATTTACATCTCCTTCTTTATAACCAGTATGCATACTAAGATATGTAACTGATCTGAGTAATCTTTCTATTAACATGGGAGAAACATTTCCTCCTCCATTCCCACGAACATCAATGATCAATGCTTTTTTCTGAAGTTGAGGATAGTAATACTTCACAAATTCGTTCAGGCCTCCAACTCCCATATCAGGCACATGTAAATAGCCAACTTCGCCATTGGTAGCCTCAGATACCTTTTTGATATTCTCCTGCACCCAATTGTAGTAGTATAGGTTTGATTCATCCCGTATGGGCTCTACAATTGCATTTCGTGATCCCTGTTTTTCTGGTTTTGAGTTTACTGAAAGTTCTATCTGCTTTCCTGCTTTACCAACAAGATTATCATATAAGTCCGGCATTCCCTTGGTGCTGTGACCATCAATGGCCAGAATATAATCTCCTTCATTGATATTTACTCCAATTTCATTCAAAGGAGATGTGAGAGAACTACTCCAGTTTGCACCTTTTAGTATTTTATCAACTCTGTAGTATCCTGATTCATCCCTGTTAAGTTTTGCTCCAAGGAGACCAGTGGGGATACGTTCAGGCATAGGTCTCTCACCATTGCTCACATAAGAATGACCAATATTCAATTCTCCTACCATTTCGCCGATAATGTAAGTAAGATCTGAACGATGATTTACATAAGGAACCAGTACATTATACTTGGTGTACATTTCCTTCCAGTTCACCCCGTGCATATTGGGAGCATAAAAGAAATCACGCATCTGCCTCCAACTTTCATTAAAGATCTGCTGCCATTCTTCTTTCAGATTTACCATAGTTTTCATATTGGACAGATCAACAGTCTTGTCCAGGCTTACTTTTGACGAAGGCAGGTCAATGACAGCATATTTCTGATCCTGAACCACCAGCATCTTCTTGTTGTTTGATGAAATTGTATACATCAGGTTCTTTCCCAGGTCAGTTTCCTTTTTCTTATCCAGGTCATACAGTTTTGTGCTTATTCCTTTTTCTCCTGAAGACATTGTCACATAATAAACCTTATCACCAACACACTGAACATTGAAATAATTTCCTGGTTTAACAGGAAGAGATAGAATTCGTTCTCCTATTCCATCAATATCTATTTTCGTAGTTTCACTGTCTTTTTCAGCGTCTGATTTCTTATCCTCTTTAGACTTATCTTTTGATTTTTCATCAGTTGAAGTTTCCGCATCTATTTTCACCACATCGTTTTCAGGAGCGAAGGGAGATGGAGTACTTTTAGCCAGAGTAACCATGTAAATCCGGCTCATGTCCTGGTAGGCATGATTCCATTCTGTCCAGCTGTAAGTAGGATTGAAATCTCTTGCTGAGGTGAATAATAAATATTTGCTGTCGCTGCTAAAGCTGGGATTATTAGAGTTGTACCATCCCTCTGTTACTTCAAAAGACTTTTTACTGGAAAGCTCATAGAGGCGAATCTTAGTCATTCCTTTTTCTGCCTTTGTATAAGTGATCCATTTACTGTCTGGGGACCAGTTGTATGCAAACCATGGACCCTCATTCGTTTTTTCTACAAGTACCGTTTTCTTACTTTCAATATTGATATAAAGAAGTTCTTGTTTTTTGGTACTATATAAAATATTCTTACTGTTGGGTGACCATTCAAATTCAAATATGTAGGTATCTGAATTTTGAGTGATTTGTTTGGCTGAACCATTTCCATTTTGGTCTTCAATCCATATCTCGAATTCTCCTGATTTGTCAGAAATATAGGCAATCCATTTACCATCTGGAGACCAGGAGACGTTTCTTTCATGTACTCCAGAACTGGCAGTATAGTTTGTTGTAATTCCTGATTTTGCAGGAACAGAATATATGTCACCACGGGCACTTAAGAGAATCCTTTCACCATTTGGAGAAAGATCGCCCGAGCTTATTCTTTTACTTGCATCTTTTATTACTGTACGGGAATATGGATTATCATCTCCAATTTGAATATTTACTTTTTCATATTTTTGAGTGGCAATACTAAATTTGTAAATATATCCGCCATTTTCAAAGACAATATGATCTTTATCGTAAGAAGGGAATTTTATATCATATTCTGTGAAGTCAGTAATTTTTTTTGTTTCACTTGTTTTAGTATTGTAAGCAAAAAGATTCAT
>JAUVKW010000172.1 GCA_030596025.1 Bacteroidota bacterium
GTACATATATCACCATGCTCATGACTGTAAAGTACATAAGCAAAATATGTAATATCCATTGTAGGTTGGGATTTGTGGGCTGTGGCGGATTCGAACCGCCGACCTCATGCCTGTCAAGCATGCGTTCTGAACCAACTGAACTAACAGCCCATTTTTCGGAGCTGAACTAACAGCCTCAGAAATGCAAATTTAATAAATAGCTCAAATTTTTAGGGCTCATTCTGTTAAAAACTTCAGGGATTATTATTAATTTCCATCCCAAAATTAAAAGACGATAAATTAAGAAGTGACTAATTTTTACAAAAAAAATGAAGTATATAACCGTTAAGCACCGCCTTCTGCGACATATTCTGACTACACCTTTAATTTTACTAGCCATAGTTCCAATTATGATCCTTGATTTTTATGTGGAAATTTTTCACCGTTTTGCCTTTCCTTTTTACAAGATTCCCTATGTGAAACGAAAAAATTATATTCGGATAGACAGACACAAGCTCTCCTACCTTAACCCCCTGCAAAAATTGTATTGTGCCTACTGCGGCTATTCTAATGGAATTTTGCAATATTGGATCCAAATATTTGGGGAAACTGAAAAATACTGGTGTGGAATTCAGCATAGTGAAGGAGAGGGTTTTCTTCCTCAGCCTCATCATGCTGAGTTCATAAAATATAACCGTAAAGAAGAATACGATGAGGTTTATGAGTCAAAAAAGACCCCCTTGTTATAAAATTCTGTAATTTACACCAACTTAACTGCTACGTGCCATACGAATATTCTGGAAATACAATAAGATCTTTCTGAGAATATCAAAAACCAGAAGGAAATACAAAAAAATTGAGCCCAGCCAGATAACCACCAGATTAAACCATGCAGTTTCTACCATTTGATTAATAATTAGTTTATATGGTGCAAAAAATTGTGCACGTCCTCGCCTGTTTTCAGGATAGATATAAATTGGCTCAAACTTACGAATCAATTCGTCTTTAGCCTGGTATATTTTATGGATCTCGTTTCTATTCATTGCTATTTCTGCCAGCCGGTTGTTATGAAATCTTTGTCGTAGTTCACGCATTTTTTCTTCTCCAAGACTATCAACCATGCTACTATAAACCTGATCCTTTATTGAAATGGTTTCTGTTTCAATGTCTGTTAAGTGTAGCTTCAGGAACATAAGGTAACCAAGAGTTTCTTCCAGTATATCCTGTTGTATAGAATCCGGAGTCAATTGATCCACCAGTTCAAAGGGTGGTACATTTTGAAATTTAGTTAATTTATTAAACTCGTTCCTGGCAATTAATAAATTGTTTTCGAGAACCAATGAGTCTATAGTTTCCTCCTCAAACGTTCTCTGGCATCTCTCTAGTTTAAGCTGTAAATCAGGAATTAAAAATGAATTGTAATAATTTGCCGTACTTATTTGCTGGTCATATTCATAAAAATGTTTGTCAAAATCATTTTTCATAAATTGCTCCACAACAAGTGCCTCATAAGACCACCGGGTAATCATCATATCTCCAATAACCGGAACATTTTTTTTATTTGTCAGGTTTTGGTTTAAATCATCAAAGGAAATCATAGCACCACCTAAAAGAAGCTGGGGGACAAGTATCAGGGGGATTAAAATATAGATTGCCACGACAGAGTCAAGACCAGAAGATATATTTAAGCCAATCAGGTTCCCGGCAACCGAGGTTGAGAATAATACCATCCAGAATATGAGCAACATTCCACGAATATCAAGTATCCAGCTGCTGATAAGAACAAAACTAAAGGCCTGAATAGCTGATAAAATAATTAAGAAAATAATTTTTGAACCCAGGTAGGCAGGCCAGCTTAAATTTAAAAAAGATTCTCTTTCCAAAATCTTCCTGTCTCTAACAATTTCTTCAGCACTTACCGTTAGCCCCATAAAAAGAGCTACCACAATAGACATAAATAAAAATATTGGAAAATTTTTATTATCCTGAAAAATATAATTCTGGCCATTTGTATATTTCGTAAAGTAGCCCAGGATTAAGGCAAGCAATGGGGCTTCCAATAAATTGATAATCAAATATTGGGTGTTTGAAATTTTTGTAAGAAGGTTTCTTAAGCTAAATGTTATAAACTGTTTATTGGGACCAGGTATCTTGAAATTATTTTCCGGAATATTTTTCTGTGGTTTTTTTCTCTCCAGCCTGGATTCTATCTTGTCTTTATAAAAATCAAACCATTGCCTGGGTGTTATTCTCCGGTTTCTGGTAGGAGTTCCTTGCTCATCAAGGGTTTTGGATTCTATGATTTTTAAGATTTGCTCCGTATTTACATTTCCGCATTGTGGACATTCGCTTTCAGCAGCATCTACCTGGGCATTTATCTTTTTAAAATAAACAATGGCATCTATTGGATTTCCTGAATACACAGGATAACCCCCCTTATCAAGTATCCAGAGTTTATCCAGCATCTTGAATATTTTAGAAGAAGGCTGATGAATTGTTGCAATTACCAATCTTCCCTTCCTGGTTTGATCTCTGAGAAGCTGAATGATATTCTCTGAATCACTTGAAGAAAGACCCGAGGTGGGTTCGTCCAGTATCATTATATATGGCTCCCGCATTAATTCAAGTCCAATATTTAACCTCTTCCTTTGTCCCCCGCTTATAAATTTATTTAAGGGACTGCCCACCCTTAACCAGGCAATTTCAGTAAGATCAAGGTCTTCCAGGATTTTACCAACTGTTCCTTTTATTTGTTCTGTTGAATAATCTGCGAAACACAGGCGAGCATTAAAGTATAAGTTTTGATAAACTGTTAATTCTTCAATCAAAAGATCATCCTGTGGCACAAAACCGATCATTCCCTTGAGGTTAAACCGGTATTTATACAAATCAAAACCATTAATAAGAATTTGCCCATTGTTAGGCCGGAGTTTTCCATTTAGTAAATGAAGTAGTGTTGATTTCCCAACCCCACTACCTCCAAGAATACCAATCAGGCTACCAGATTCTTCACAAAAGTTAAATGAATGTATTCCGTTCTGACTATTTCGAAATTTGAATTGTAAATCCTTGCCGGAATATAAAATGCTGGGACTACCGGCATCACGAAAAAAACGTATTGCTATGTCCTTATAATATACAGGAGTAATATTGGGACCCCTTATAATGGAACCAGAATTTAAGAAATAAATTCTTGAGGATTCAATTTTCTGACCTTCAATATAAAGGTTTTGCTCTCCTATGTATTTAAATACAAATTGTTGAACGCTGGTAATATGCAGAAATAGCAATTGCCCATAAAGATTTTCTTTAAAAGCATAGTTTTGTTCCTGTTTTGCCCCTGGCTTTTTTTTCATAAACCAGGAAACCGTATCTGCCCACTCCCGTAATTTATTATCCATAGTCAGCAGGCGACTGGTTTCAATTTTATCAAGATCAAGATCAAAAACAAAATTTTGAAGATTTTGTCCTTCTGTTTTTCCAATACTGAATTGTTCAGAGACCACCCTGATTACCTCGGCCTCATCATCTGTTACAATTCCATCTTCATTTACAAACTGTAATAATTGTATAAATACAATGATTCGTTCTTCCCGGTCTAATTCATTTTTTATTTGACGACAAACATTTGTGGCTTGAAAGGTAACCAGGTTGACATTTCCTTCCGGAATATCAGAAACTGAGCTATGAAGCTCGGCGTGATAAAATTCAATGTAATTCTGGAACAGATCTAAATATTCCTGTGTTAATTGCTCGTTGAGGATCCTTGTCAGATATGCCTGTACAATCTGTTTTCCCTTCACTGAAAGCCCTTCGGCATTTAGTGAAGCGTTTAGTGCAAACAAATGAACCAGTGCATTTAAAATTGATTCACTCATGATAGTCTTTCCATGGATTCGTGTGAATAGAAAGCAAATTTACTCAAATTTACCTTGTTCTATCCAAACAGACACATAGTGAGCTTAAAATTGCAATAAAATTTTTGTTTATATAAAAAAACAGCCCACATAAGCATGCGGGCTGTAAAATTATGATATTCTTGTTTAATTTTAGTTAATAACCTTTCCCCGTAATTGTTCAACTGCCAAAAGAATTGCAGAAACCTGCCCTGCTGTCATTATTTCATTTTCAACTTTATCATAAGCTTCTGTTACAGGAGCAAAATTTTCAATCAATTCCTGAATATTAGCCTCTTCGCTACGCTCATTCAAAATCTCCATCAGTTTTTCCAGGGAAGCCTTTTGAGCATAAATAATACTAACAATTTCAGGATTATTGGCAACATTGGCAGAAACGTTAGTAGTTAAATACATCGCCTCTATCCATCCTCCGGCAACCATCAGTAAGGCAAGATCGCCCTTTCCGTTTTTATGTAAAAAATCATAGGTGTCATAAACGGTTGTGGTAATAATTCCAACCAGTGTGTCCTTACTGTTTATATTTTCCTCTATCCCTGAAAGAAGATCTTCATTATAAATAGACGAAATGCCCAGATCATTGCCAAGCTGGGTAATTGCCTCCAGGTAAAGCATTGTTTCCTGGGTCATTTGATAAGTACTGGCATAACTAAGGTCGCTGCCATATACTCCAATATTATAGGCTTTGCTTTTAGCGGTAAAATATTTATTTACGTTTTCAACACTGTTTGCTGTGCCAAGCATATATGGAATTCCTATTCTATTTAACATGTCTGTTACCTCATAAGAGGCTGGCAGGGGATAAACAAAATCTGAAACTTCCTGTCCAATTTGATCTCTTACATCTTCTATCTCCACCTGGCTTTCTTTTGGACTTTTCGCAGTGTTTTTGCATGAACTTAATGGTATAAGTATGACTGACATACCCAATATCAAGTTCCTCAAAATAGTAATTCTGTGATTTTTCATCGGTCAAAATTTATTTGTAAACATTATAAGGTTCAAATATAATAAAAGCTGGATTTAATTTAGAATTAATCTGTGGATATAATCTCTAATTCTTATATCCGGTTATATTCCCTTCAATGATGATTTAAGTTTCTACTACTATAGATCGTATGCCAGTAACAATTTGGTATATTTTGTCAATTGCCGAAATCGAATAATCAAATCTGTTCCAATTGGTTATTATTACTTGCTTTGTTGTATCAACTTCAACATCTCCCGGATTGTAATATATTTCGAGGCTGCCAAAATGATCGGCAAGAACCTCAAGCAGTCGATAATAATAGGCAACATCCGGGTCTTCATACTGATTTTTAAGAAAGGTCAATAAAAAATTCAGGGCATATTTTTGTTCAATTATCATTTCAACCATTTGTGGATCAGGAATAGAATCTGTTTCAAACATATTTAATGCCTGGTACATTCCTTCGATCCATCCTCCCATTATAATAAGACTCAGGGCGCTTTCCCTTCCGGTTTCAAGTAAAAACTCTGTGGAGGTGGCAAAAATCCCGGTTGCAATATTGGAAATAGAGTCTATATTTCCAATATTTTGTTCCATCCTAAGAGCTGAAGATTCCAGGACAATTGCCGGAATCCCAAGCTTTTCTGATAGTTCACTAATGGCCCCCATATATCTGATAGCCTCCTCCGGGTCATCAAACATTTTAGTTATACTAAAATCTGCTCCATAAATCCCAAGATTCATAGCTATTTTAGAGCTGGATGTAAATTGGCTGGCATTATCGACTGGTAAAAAAGTCTCTGGCTTATACTGTATCTTTCCTCCCTCAAGCATTTTTGAAATTTCATTTGGTGAATACAAACCATAAAAAATAGATTTCCTGGATTCATTTTGAAATGAAATTGTGTTTTTGTTTGTTGACTTACTATTACTTAATTTCTTGCCATCTGGTACTTTGTCATTTTTGCCCACATCAATACAAGCAGTGGTAAACATTATGACTAGTAAAAGAAAATATGAAAAGAAAAGTTTCATCTGTATCAAATATTGAATAGCACCTAAAATTGTTGCCGGTGAATAAAATGAAATGCCACGCAACAAGATCGGAATATTTACTTACGAATAAAAATAGAAAAAATGTGTGTACAAACAAAAAGTGTAATATAGAACTAATCACTTATCGATTTATATGCTACTAGTTCTAATAATTGTTTTGCATGAATCTGTGGGACTATCTCAAAAGCCTTTGTGTTCCTTCGTGACTGCTTGGTGTAACTTTGTGGTAAAATCTTAAAGAACTGAACCACTAAGGATCACAAAGTACACACTAAGTTACACAAAGTAGGATTACATTTTTTTTATAAATAATTATCTTTTTAGATAACCCCATCTTGTTTAATGAACTACCTCGCAGCAGAGCTATCGAGGTATCAAAATGGAACTATTTTTTTTTCGATGCAAGCATCGGAGTATTAAACTCATTTATCCCGATACGCTTCGCTATCGGGATTCGTTCTACTTACAAATTTTGCTTCGCA
>JAUVKW010000069.1 GCA_030596025.1 Bacteroidota bacterium
ACAAGAATGTTATCACCATGGTACTCATACCACCCCGTCCCTTACCTAGTATACTTAAATAGATTTTGTACATGATGAATTGTAGTTGATTTATTAATAGGTTGTTAAATGGTTCGGGACACCCCTCCTTAAAAGAAAAAGGAGGGGAATTTTGGTATTTTTTTTATGATTAACATGTTCTTAAATTCTCCTCCTTTTCAAGGAGGAGTACCACATTCTGATAGGGCTGGGTTATGAGCGAAGGCTTCAGAATGGGGGGAGGTGGTTGGTAATAATATAAGCTATTATTCCGTAAAAAAGCAAGCCTTATAGATCATAACAGAACCAGTATACTACGTAGTTCTTTCAAGCAGACCTGGATTCCATTCTTCCTTTTTACTCACTCCCAATAATAAGGACTCTTTCTGGTCTCAGGAAAAATATAAGGAACAAGCTGGTAATCTTTGGTATACTTTAGCAAGTATAAATTAGTATTTGAAATCCCCCAGCCCGGAATTAATCTTTTAAATTTAAAATCTGAAACAAGCATATCAGGATGATGATCCTGAAAACAATTCATAAACCTGTCTTCGTATGTAGCAAGTCCGCTTAAAAAATAATAGGTAATATCATAACCATTCCAGGCAAAACTAAAAGGAACAGGTTCAGTCCTGAACTTCTTCCTGTATTTTTTCAGAAACTCCTTTACGTCCTTATTTTCATAATTTAAATAATAAGAAGAACATATGTAAATCCCAATATCATGATAATAATCAAGTTCAATATTCCTGAATTTCTGCCACTCCGGAAAACCAATAACCTGAACATCATATTCCTTTGCCAGCTCATTAAGTTTCCCAAGAACATTACTCACAAAGGTTTCTTTTTCAGACAGAACAATTACAACATTCTTCCCCTTAGACAGGAGGGCATCTCCAATCTCATTTATCGTATCATGTCTCTGTCTGATCTCAGAATAAATCACTTCCTTTAGTACAATATCCTCCAGGCGCTCAAACTGCGAAAGTGAGTCAAGCAATGTATATCTGAACTGTTCTGTCCATGACAATTTTGTAGAATCTTGTGCATGAACCAGTACAATATTTTTTCTGTGGTTATGTGAAACGAGCTGAGAAATAATATCCCCTTCCAACATTTGTGAAGGTCGCACCTGGAAAAGATAGGGATTTTTTTTCAGCAGGCTGTCACTTTGAACAAAGGGAGATACAACTGGAATTTTCAGTTCATCAATATAGGAGCTCAGCACATCAAGATTCATAGAATATATCGGACCAATTACAAGATCCAGATCATCCAGGAAGCCCATTTCTATAACTTCTTTTACCTTTTCAGGATTCTGACCTGTATCAAAAGTGTACAAATCCACATTTAAACCTCTTTTCCTCAGGCTATCCACTGCCAGAAGAGCACCCTCATAAAACTCAATAAAACGATAGCTGCGTGGATAGATCCAGCTCTTATTCCTTCTTATTGTCTTGTAAATTGGCTTGCCAAAATCATTCATCTTGCTGGAATCAATATATTCTCGTTCCTCATTCTCATCAAGATAAAGGGGTAGCATCAATCCAAGCTTGATAGAATTATCAAAATATAAAGGCATCTCAGTTTCGCAGATCTCAACCGGTTCTTCCGGCAAAATAATAGTATCTGGTCTGGTCTCAGCAAAAAACTCCTCAGTTCTCCGCGTACGTGGAATTTTTATCCATACACCTGCCTCCAGCTCCTGGTCAAAAATATCTCTATTTGCTCTTTTTAAGGAACGAAGACCGATTCTAAAGTTTTTCGCAATGGAATAAAATGTCTCTCCCTCCCTTACTTTGTAATAGAAGTATTTACTATCCGGAGCGAAAAATTCCTGCACCTCAGGCTTAAACTCAATTCTTGGAACAATTACCACAGTTCCAAGGGGAATATCCTCTATATCAAGCTCAGGATTTACTTCCAGAATGTCCTTAACTTCAATCGTGTATTTGCGGGATAAAGAATAAATAGTCTCTCCCGCCTCAATACTATGGTAATAATACTTACCAGTATCCCGTATCGGTTCTTCAGAAAAACCTTGAGATTCAGATATCTTAAGAACCATTCCTGATTTCAGACCCAGAATTAAAGAAGGATTATCCTTAGATAATTGTTTTGGTGTGGTGTTATAGGCTCTACAAATAGAATAAACTGTTTCACCCTGTTTTACATTATGTATATAGTAAATAACCCCACCAAGAATCACTTTATCACTTGACTTCTCCACAATTAAATCCTGACAAAAAGATGTAGTTCCGGTTGACAAAACCACACCAATAAGAAACAGAAAAGCAAGTTTCAACTTAATCATTACCTCCTATATATCAATATTTTACAATACAAGCAACCTGCCTGGTAAATATAGTGAAGCCAGTTGCCAAATCAAAATACCAAAGTAGGCATAATTTAGAAACTCTATAGCAATTTTCATGATTACATGAAGATCATGCTGTTTTTCTTAGTTAAGGAAATCAAATTCAGTTAGATAAAATACACTTGTTAGATTTGAGCAGATAAAGATTCATGTCTTCAAATTTTGAATTTTTACTCAATAGTCGTAACTTAAAATCGAACAAAATCCAGGTAGTATCCTACAAATTTTAACTTTATGATCTCCTTTCTAAAGAAACTATTTAATAGAATTTCATCAACAAAGAAGTCAGGTGCTTTAGGAAATGAACCAAGACTCGCATTCAGCAAATCCTTGACAGATGAGCCTGTTCACAAGTTTCAGGCTGACGCCGATGTTCATAAATTAATGATTAAAGCAACCCGCATCAGGAAAGAGGAAGGTTATCCCCGGGCAATTCAGTTCCTCCAGGATCTTGCTGAGCACTATCTTAAGGAGCAGAATACGGCCATGGTAGCCTGTATAAATAAATTAATTCCTTATATGAAGCGTAGCGAAAACCTGAAAAATGAGGAAATTATTGCATATCTGAAGGATTATATTGACCGGGCCCCGGACACAGACCCATATTTTTTGAATTTGCACATTACTATGGCAGATCTGATGAAGTCATTTGACTACAAAAAGGCCATTAGATATTTAACACAATTCCTAAACGAAAAAGGCTCCGACATAAATACATATAATCACCAGATATTCCTGGCTGAACTATATCTTGAAACAGATCAGCCAAATGAAGCAAAACACATTTTGCAATCAGCAAGAGAATTGCTCCAGGATGGCAAACTGGAAAGAATAAATCACATAAAAAAGGAAAGAAAATGGCACAGGACATGTGCTAAACTTAACTTATCTCTTCCCGGGGAAATATGCAAATCCAAATTTATATACCACCGGTTTATGGAGTTTAGCCTTGATATGGCCAGGTCACTTGATCCTATGCAAATAGGTCAATTCCAGGAAAGAAAAGATTTATATTACAAGCAGGAAAGAGGATTTTCAAAAGATGAAAAATACTTGAAAGCAATATCTGATCTTGGTCTTGATGAAACAAAAGATAGTTTACTGCGCGATATTTATGGCTTTTGCTTCGAGGAAATGCCTGCAGTTTTAGGAGTTTCCAGGAAACAATTCAACTATAAACCCGGAGATGATGAAAGCCTTGAAGAATTGCAAGTTAAAAAGAGATTTTACAAAAAACCCTTTACCGAAATAAACACCCTGGAAGAAAGGGTTAACAAAATCATTAAGAATTATCTAAAATGGGGAGGAAATGAGAATTGTTAAATGCTATTTAAGAAAGCAGTAACCGATTTCTCAATCCTTTCGTTCGCATTTCCAGTATCGGTTCTCTGAAACTTATCCCCCGTAATGTTTTCAAATAATTCTATATACCGGTCAGATATACTATTGACCAGGTCTTCTCCCATTTCTGGAACCGCCTGCCCCTCTTTACCCTGAAATCCCTCTCCCATAAGCCATTCGCGAACAAACTCTTTTGACAATTGCTTTTGAGGCATGTCATTTTCTTGTTTCTCCTCATAACCCTCAAGGTAAAAATACCGGGATGAATCCGGAGTATGAATTTCATCAATCAGGTAAATCTTACCATCTTTTTTCCCAAACTCATATTTTGTGTCCACAAGAATGAGTCCCATTTTTTCAGCCATTCTGGTGCCACGCTCAAATAAGCTGTAGGTATATTCTTCTAATTTCTCATAATCCTCTTTTTGCACAAGACCGGTTGAAAGGATTTCCTCCTTTGAAATATCCTCATCATGTCCAACATCGGCTTTTGTAGTAGGAGTAATTATTGGCTTTGTAAATCTTTGATGTTCTTTCATGTTTTCAGGAAGCGAAATACCACAAATCTCCCGATAACCTGATTTATATTGCCTCCAGGCATGCCCGGTAAGATATCCGCGGATCACCATTTCTACCTTAAACGGCTCAACATATTTACCAACTGTAACATTCGGATCCGGGCAAGCCAACTTCCAGTTAGGAACAATATCCCTGGTTGCATCAAGGAATTTCTCAGCAATCTGATTCAAAACCTGCCCCTTAAAAGGGATTCCTTTTGGCAAAACAATATCAAATGCAGATATCCTGTCAGAAACTACCATCACCAGGTAATCATCTACATAATATACATCCCGTACTTTACCAACATACTTATTTTTCAAACCGGGAAAACTAAAATTCGTTTCTACAATAGCAGAATTCATGATTAATTTTTTGTTATAAGATACTTATTCTCTAAATACAATTTACAAACTACAATATAATCTCATTCATCTCCATAGCCCTCATCATTTTCAGATTTATTATTATCGGAAGGCTTCTCAAAATTTTCATAAGCACGTACAATATCCTTTACCAGCTTGTGCCTTACAATGTCTCTTTCATCAAACATTATAATTGAGATTCCCTCGATCCCCTTAAGGACCTTCATCGCCAATACCAACCCGGAGTCAGATTTCCTTGGCAGATCAATTTGGGTAACATCTCCTGTAACTATAAACTTTGAATTTACACCCATTCGGGTAAGAAACATTTTCATTTGATTGCTGGTAGCATTTTGAGCTTCGTCCATAACCACAAAGGCATTCTCCAGAGTTCGACCTCGCATAAATGCAATAGGGGCAATCTGAATAGTCTGATCCTCAATATAATCCCCCAATTTCTTAGGAGGAATCATATCTCTCAGGGCATCATACAATGGTTGAAGGTAAGGATCCAGCTTTTCCCTGACATCTCCCGGGAGAAAACCCAGGTGTTCACCAGCTTCAACAGCAGGCCTTGTCAGGATTATCTTTCTTACTTCCCTGTTTTTCAGGGCTTTTACTGCCAGGGCTATGGTAGTATAAGTTTTGCCGGTACCCGCTGGTCCCACAGCCAAAACAATATCATTATCTATTGAATCGTGAACAAGAATTTTCTGATTTATAGTACGGGCCTTTATGGGTTTTCCGTTATTTCCGTACACCAGAACCTCGTTCTTCCCATTACTTTCAACCATAAGCTCCTGGGACTTGTCTTCCAGTAAGAGAGATAAATCCTCTTCAGTCAGTTCATTATGATTCCTGACAAAATCGATGATTTTAAGAATTGTTTTTTCGAATTCCAGTATTCTGGTCTCCTCTCCAATAACTTTTAACTCATGTCCCCTGGCAATAATTTTCACCTGAGTAAATGCTGAATTAATCGTATTCAAATGTCTGTTATGAACTCCGTACAAACTTGATGGGTCAATCCCCTCAAGAGATATTTGTTTTTCAATCAAGGTTTATTAATATTGATTACTTTTGTCTACTTACAAAGTTAATCTCATTTTGTTAAGGTTTGTATTATTTTGAAGAATCTATATTAAATGCCCATAATAACTCTAACTACTGACTGGAATCGAGATGATTTTTACATGGCTGCTGTCAAAGGAGAAATTCTTCAAAACTGCACAAATGCTAATATAATTGACATTTCCCACCAGGTACAGGCTTTTAATATTGCCCAGGCAGCATTTATCATAAAAAACTCCTACGCTAACTTTCCAAAAGGAACAATTCATATAATAGCAGTAAATTCCAACTCTGAAAAAAAGCCGGGACTGCTTACTTTTAAAATAAAAGGTCAGTTTTTTATTAGCTATGATAGTGGAATCTACGGATTGATATTTAAGGAAGATCCTGATGAAATCATTGAACTGAAATACCCTGAACAAACACCTTCTACCTTTCCGGAACTCCATATTTTTGCTCCAATTGCCTGTAAGATTGCAAAAACCGGGAAAATTTCAACACTTGGTGAGCAAGTAAAGAAATTTAAGAAATCTGTTCCTCTTAGAGCAACTATTGATGATGATGCTATAACCGGCAGTATCATCTATATCGACTCTTATAAAAATGCCATTACCAATATCAGTTGTGAGTTATTTGAAAGAATTGGTCAAAATCGTGATTTCGAAATCCTCATACAGAGCAACCACTATAAGATTACAAGTATCAATTCCAACTATAACGAAACAAGCATGGGAGAGATCCTGGCCATTTTCAATTCGATAAACTTACTGGAAGTTGCCATCAACCAGGGAAATGCTACAGATTTACTGGGATTGGAAATCGGCTCAAGCATTCGTGTTGTATTCAAAAAGAAATAAAACCACTTTTTACATGAAGGAAAAAAGTAAAAAAGACCCCTTAAAAGAGTTTGGTCGTTTGCTGAAAATAATGGATGATCTAAGGCAGGATTGTCCATGGGACCGGGAGCAGACAATGGAGAGCCTCAGGAAACTTACTATTGAAGAAACTTATGAGCTTGGAGATTCAGTCCTGAAAAATGACATGAATGAGATTAAAGGCGAACTTGGAGATTTGCTTTTACATATTGTATTTTACTCTAAAATTGCCTCTGAATCAAATTCCTTTGAAATAGCTGATGTCATTGAAGGAATCTGTAAAAAACTCATTCACAGACATCCGCATATCTATGGTGATGTAGTTGTAGAAAATGCAAATGATGTTAAGGAGAATTGGGAAGCATTAAAACTCAAAGAAGGCAGAAAAGGTGTTCTTTCTGGTGTTCCTCTTTCACTTCCCGCTCTGGTAAAGGCAAACAGGATTCAGGAAAAAGTACATGGAGTGGGCTTTGACTGGAAGGAAAAACATGAGATATGGGAAAAGATTGAGGAAGAAACACTGGAACTAAAAACCGCAATTAAAGATTTATCTCAGAGTAAAAATAAAAAGAAAACCGAAGCCGTTGAAGAAGAATTTGGCGATCTGTTTTTTTCACTTATCAATGCTGCCAGGTTGTATGAAATTGATCCGGAAAATTCTCTTGAAAGAACTAATATTAAATTTATGAGAAGATTTAATTTCATTGAAGAGCAAGCAGAAAAGGCAGGAAAAACAATCACAGATTTAAACCTGCAAGAGATGAACACACTTTGGGAAAAGGCAAAAATGGAAATAAGGAATAATAATTGAAAAAATAGGTTTAGTGAGATTATCTGACATTTCAAAGGTCAGGCAATAGTCATACAGTGGTCATACAATAGTCATTCGATGGTCATTCGATAGTCATACGATAGTCATACGATAGTCATACAATGGTCATACAATGGTCATACAATGGTCATACAATGGTCATACAATGGTAAATTAAAAATATAAAAATGGATATTGAAGAATTAAATGTTTATCAACTCTCTATGGATTTGGGTGAGGATGTTTGGGGTATAGTATCTGATTGGAAATATTTTGAAAAAGACACAGTTGGAAAACAGTTGATCAAGGCTGCTGATTCGATTGCGGCTAATTTGAGTGAAGGATTTGGCAGATATCATTATAAAGAGGCAAAACATTTCTATTATTACTCCCGTGGATCCCTTTTTGAAACAAAAACATGGATTACTAAAGCATATAACAGAAAGCTGATTACAGATATTAAATATAACAAGTTCAGGAAAGAGATAAAGAATATTAGCATTAAGCTCAATAACTTCATTAAATCTGTTGGCAAAGTCTCAGGAAATCAGGTGGAAGAGGATGATACTGACTTTTTGAACTATTCAGACCAAACAACAGAGTGACAACCATATGACGTGAGCGCAGCGAACATTTGACACGAACGAAGGGAGTGAATGACAATTGTTTCTATTCAACTCCCTCTAATTTGGCAAGTTCATCTGCTACAAACCCGATAAGTTCCTGAACATAGCCAACTGAGAAATCAAAGGAAATCCCGGCTGCATTATAAATCTCAGGAATTGGAACTGAATATCCAAGAGAAAGTGCTCTCTCATAGTTTATCAATGCCTTCTCAGGGTTCTCCTTATATTGTTTCCACATTGCAATGGCACCTAGCTGTGCCATTCCGTATTCGATGTAATAAAAAGGAACCTCGAAAATATGAAGCTGCTTCTGCCACATCAGTGAAAGATACTGATCGAGGCCACTCCAATCAACGATTTTACTTCCAAACTCATTTATTACTTCCAACCATGCATGATTTCTTTCCTCAATTGAATGATCAGGGTTTGTATAAAGCCAGTGCTGAAACTTATCCACAGATGCAATCCA
Organism: Bacteroidota bacterium; assembly: GCA_030596025.1. GTDB lineage: Bacteria > Bacteroidota > Bacteroidia > Bacteroidales > VadinHA17 > JAYEGO01. Next base: position 8,512 of record JAUVKW010000069.1, read on the forward strand.
TGGCAATACCTGAATTACGCCTTCCAACTGACTTCGCTTTGCCCGGAGCAAATCTGTCTTTGAATCAAAAAAGATGTGCCACTGATCCATAGAAATCAGCTCCATTGACATAGAGGCAAGCTCTGCAACTTCAGCGGGTAACTCCTTATATTCAATCAGATCCTGCTTTGAACTTAAAAAGCTATGTATTGCATGTCCACCCTCATGAAACATTGTTTCAAGATCCCGAAGGTTCCCCGTGGCATTCATATAGATAAAAGGAATATTGCTTTCGTACAATGGATAATTAAATCCTCCAGGAGCTTTTCCAATACGAGATTCAAGATCCAGAAATCCTCCATCATTCATTCGTGCAATATTATTCCCATATCCGGGGTTAATTTTTCTGAAACTTTGGATTGTCTTTGATACAAACTCATCAACCTCCTTAAATGGCTTTAAAGGTGGCATTAAGTCATAATCTACATCCAGATCCCACGGCCTTAAGGCATCAAGAGACAATTTCTCTTTTCTTTTCTCTAAAATCTTTTCTGCCAGGGGACAAATTTCAGTTCGTATTGACTCATGGAACTGCTGAACATCCTTCACAGTATAATCAAACCGGCCCAAATCGGCCCATTTATAATCGCGGAAATTACTGAAACCAGCATTCTTTGCTACTTGTTGCCTTTTCTTAATCAGATTACTTAATAAATCCTGCATCCTGGCTGCATCCTTATGCCTTCGTTCATTGACCTTTCTATAATATTTCTCACGAGTATCCCTGCCCGGATCTTTTATGAAATTAGCAGCTTCCTGCAAGGTAATTTCTTTGCCCTTATGAGAGACAGACATTTCTGAAGAAATTTTACCATACTCCTGCTCCTCAACTTGCAGTTCAGAAATAAGTTGTATGTTTTCTTCCCTGAATATTTCCATTCGTTTTGCTAAGGCACGTACAAATACCTTATACTTCACGGGATCAAGTTTCTCCTTTACGGGAGTATTCTGAAATTTATTATCGAGGAGATTTGAATACCTTGAAATTTCGGGTTCAATCTTGCTTACAAATTCAATATATCTCTCAGCCAGGTTATTATCTGAGGTATCACAATTCATGCGAATATACCTCCAGGCAAGATCTTCCTCTAAAACTGAAAATAGTTCACTTCTGTCTCTTAGCCATTTCTCCAGTTCCTCTATAGCCTGAATTTTCCTTGAATGTAAATCTTCAAAGTAGGCCCGGACAGATTCCCATGATTCGATTTCCAGATTTACTGAAACAAATGTCCTTTTTGATTTTACCAGAGGTTCCGGATGGCTTACTTCCTCAACAGTGCTTTTATTCTTTATCATTTTTCTTTTTCCTCACCGGGACTTTTGAAGGTTTTTTATCTTCTGTCTTCTTTTGCTCCTCAGAGTCATCCTTTTTTTCAACTCCGGCATCCTCTTCCTTTTCTTCAGTAAAGTTCAGTAATTCCAGTCGACACAAAATATTGTACCATTGAATCAGTTTCTTTATGTCAGATATGTAAACTCTATCCTTATCATACTCGGGTAAAACTTTAACAAAATAATTTTTCAATTCATCTGATGAGGACTTATGAGAAATAGCTTCACCACCTTGTTCAATTTCAAAAATAGTCTGAAATATTTTTTTCAGAGGTTCCTCTTCAGCAGTTGTGAATATTGCGATGTCCTCAAGTGCACTGATTTTATCTGTGGCGAAAGCACTTGTACGTGCCTTATTTTCAAGATTCTCTACAATCATTGCATTCCTCCCCTGGGAGATGAATTTGAATAAACCGGGCTTCCCCGAAATCGCCATTATGTCTTTTAGCTCCATTTTCCGTATTTAATATGTATTCAAAAATATATTTTTTCAGGCAATATTTCTTTCTTTTTTTATCTTACTATATGCATCATTCACTTTTTTAAATTTCTCATTTGCAAATTTCTGGAAATCGGCACCCAGGTGATTAACCTTATCAGGATGAAATTTCACAGCCATTTTTCTATAGGCCTTTTTAACTTCATCATTGTTAGCGTCGGGACTAATTTCAAGGATTTTGTATGCTGAGTCTGTTTTTGGAACAAACATATACTTGACAGAATCATTATCTTTTGCAGAAATCCCCATTTGTGAAGCAATGGTTTGAATCAAATCGAGTTCACTTTTGTTAACTTTTCCATCTGCATCTGACAAGCCATATAAAATATGAAGAAGTTGTAATCTTGATGAATAGTCCATATTCTGCTTCACCTGTCTGCAAACATCATGTACAGGAATATCCTGTTCCAGTATACTCTTAAGCATGGTAAGAGCTTCTTTTGCAGATTCCGGGTCAAAAGCTCTTGCAAGATATTGCTTCACAAATTCCAGCTCGGAACGTAAAACTTTTCCATCTGCTTTCATTACTGCAGCCATTAAAACAAGCAGACTCATAGCAAATGCCCCTTTTGTGGTTCTTGCAGTGGCCTGAGTATTCAAATTAGAGCTCCCTTCTAAAAATGCCCCAAGAGTAAAGCCCAAAATACCACCAAGAGGGCCCAAAAAAGCCCATCCCAATCCTCCCGCAATCCATTTCCCAAATTTTGCCATATTTTAATCAATTCAGATTAACACTTATTACACAAACAATTCTCTACACTTCTGTACCACTTATTGATTTCAATTTATTATGAATATCAATGATCTGTGGGATAAGCATACTTTCCTCATCATTCACCAGCACAAAATCAGCCATGTCAATTCTTTTTTTTTCACTCCACTGGTGCCCCATTCTTGCCATCACTTCATTCCGGCTGACATCATCCCGTATCATCACCCTTCTTACCCTCATTTCCTCAGGGGCAGATATGTTTATCACTGCATCCAGAAGTTTATCAGCCCCAGATTCAAATATAATAGCTGCCTCTTTCAGAACATATGGTAAAGCAGAATGAGAATCAGCCCATGAATTAAAGCTGCTTAATACTTCAGGATGAACAATAGCATTCATTTTATTTAATAGCTTCCCATCAGTAAAAACTCTTTTTGCTGCATCCCGGCGATTAAACTTCCCATCTATGTATATACCCTCTCCAAATAAGTTTGAAAGTTTAAGCCTCACCTCAGAATTACTATCAAGGATGCCTTTTGCTATATCATCTGAATTAAAAACTTTCACACCCAGGTGCCTGAAGATATCAGATATATATGATTTCCCACTGCCAATTCCACCGGTTAAACCAATTCTCAGCATTATTTCTTCTCTATTACAAACTCAACATAAATCGGATGAATCCTGACAGATCGTACAAACTCAGGGGCTGATGCAATATTTAACTTTAACTTTCCACCCAGGCTCTGACCTATTTCCAGGTAGTCCACTTCCAATCGAAACACAAATGAAGAAATTTTATCGTATTCACTCAAGCCCGCAATACAACTTAAAGATGCCTGGCTTGGAAATGTTTTTAAAACAAGAGTATCGGGAACATTAATAGTTTCAATGGGAATTTTCAGATTGGCTTCAGTAAACTGCTCAACCGGAGCAGAAAGAACAACTGTTTCTCCACTAAATTCAATTCTGGGTATTGAAGTCAGTTCAACCTCCTGATCAACAGTTTCATTTAAGTTACCATAACTAATTCTCACTGTACTCACAGCTCTTAATGTATCCAGAATAAGACCTGGTCCCGAAACAATAATACTATCCGGAATAGTATGAAAATCCTCTTTCAGCATAAATTGTCTGGCCATAGTATAATCCACCTTCGGAATCACTGGAACCTTTTTATAAATTATACTATCAAATTTAAAAAACAATGAATCTGGCTGAATGTCAATAATGGTAATATTAGAGCTGAGTCGGCGTTCAAAACGTCCTCTCAACTCACGTGTCAAAAGAAAATAATCGGAAGAATTCCTGCCTGACAGCTGCCTTAAGAAATACGATTCCATATCCAGGTTCAGAGGAATCAAGCCAGAACTTAGTTTAAACCTTAATAGAGTATAACCTGGTGCCTGTAATCTCAGACTTAAGCGCCTGGGAACCTCATTTGCAAGCATCTTATTCCCAGGCAAATTGATATATTTAACCGGATATGATATTTCTGCAATGGATTCCCTGCTAAGTTCATTTAACAACCAGAAAAGCCCGGACAAGAACAAAAAAATCATAAAAATGAAGAAGTTCCTGTCAAGCTTTTTCCTGATTCTTATTAAAAAATCAGAAACCTTATGAATTATTACCGGTTTCAAAACTTATAGATTCAATCTATGAATACTATTTCTGTTTACCAATATCACTCGAATCTTTCAATACTGCACTTTTGTCAATTTTGATCCTGATTTTATCAGCAATCTCAACCAGGACTACCTGATCTTTAATATCAGCAATCTTTCCATATATACCTCCAGTTGTAACAATCTTATCTCCTTTATTCAAACTGTCGCGATAAGTCTTCAACTCCTTCTGTTTTTTCATCTGTGGCCTTATCATGAACATGTAAAATACAGCAATAATAAGAACCAGTGGTAAAATTTGGGCTAAAGGATTTGAACCCTCACCCTGTGGCATCATCAATAATACATTAAGTAAATTACTCATTTTCAGTCTTGTTAAATTAATTAATAAAATTACACATAAATATTTCAATTTACCTCTTTGGTAACTTCGGCAGAAATTATAAGGATATTCCTTCCCTTTTTTGCATTTGTCCGAATGGCAATAGTCTTATTCTGCACACCCTGTTTCCCTTGAGAATCAAAAACCACTTCAAGCTTACCTGTTTCCCCCGGCCCAACAGGCTGTTTGCTATATTTTGGCACCGTACAGCCACAACTTGCTGAAGCGGAAGTAATGACCAACCCTCCCTTTCCTGTATTTCTATACTGAAAGGTATAAGATACAATTCCTCCTTCTACAATTTTCCCAAAATCATGGGTGTCTCTAAGAAATTCAATTTGTGGAATACCATCTGCACTATCAGTCTTAAGTATATTAGCATCCAGGGCATCTCTCCCCTTATCCCGGATACAGGAAAAAAAAACTGTTGACAAAACAAGTAATAATAATACTATTAATTCTCGAATCCTCATAAAATATCGCCTCCGGGTGCAAAGTAAGATGTTTTCGTTTGAATGTACAATATAATCGATACTTATGTTGGAAGTTCCCCTATCAAACCTTTTCCTGTCTTAACAACCTTCCCCTCCTTTTTAAGCTGATCAATTATCTTATCTAATATTCCATTGATAAAGTTAGGACTGTTCTTTGAGCTATAGGTCTTTGAGATTTCAATATATTCGTTAAGGCTTACTTTGACAGGTATATTTGAAAACTCTACAATTTCCGTCAAAGCAAGCTCCATGATCAAAACATCCATCAATGCAATTCTTTCCACATCCCAGTTCTTTGCATACTTTTCAATTAATCCCCTGTATTCCTCCTGGTGAATAATAGATTTTCTAAATAAATTTTTAACATAAAAATCGTCATCCTTTTCTTTAAATACCAATCCTGGTTCAGGTATGTATAAATTTCCCGGACTTGACTTTTTTATATCTTTAAGTATTCTGCCAATAATAAATGCAGAATCATCATTCCAATATATACTTTGATCCTCAAGTATCTGGCAAAGATCTTCAGAAGGGGCAATAATTTCAGTAAAAATACTTACAAGAAGTTTTTTCTCACTCTGCAAATCACTCTCCTCCAGAGCCATAAATTCACTATAGGCCTTAGACTCCTTTATTTCTAAAAATATAGTTTTAATCAGCTCCGGGCTATTTGACCAGCTTATGCCCTTATTCTTAACCGCCTTCTTAAAAATACTATGATTCCGAAGCTCTTTTACAAACCAAATATCTATAAACCTTGTGTTTGGGTTCAAGTCAGTGTGAGTGGGAATCTTTTTCTGCCGTGCCAACTCAATTCTTGTCCCGGCATAATCAACAATATCAACCAGCAAAAGCAATAGGAAATAATAAAGGTCAAATGACTTTTCTATGCTGTGCAACAGCTCCTTTTCGGCATATGGAATTGAATCATTATCCCTTTTTATATAAGCATAAAATGCCTGAAGCAGCTTGATTCTCAATAACCTTCTGTTAATCATTATCTTAAAGAACTTTTTAAAACCTCACAAAAGTACTATCTTTTATTTCATCAGCAAAATAAATAAAAGATATCCTGGAAGAAGCCTTGAAAAGGAAAAGTTTGTAAATTTTAAAATTTATTTTTTACTTTTGAACACAACTAAAATACCATATATGGCGAGAAATTTTTATAATTTTTCGGGTTAATAATAAAAAAATTAAGTATGGAAGATGCAATTGAGAAGAAAGAGGGAAATGATAATTATGATCGGCAGGATATTTTTTCAAAAGCGGTAAGAGCGGGAAAACGAACTTATTTTTTTGATGTAAAGGCCACTCGTAGAAATGATTATTATCTGACCATTACCGAAAGTAAAAAAAGATTCAATCGTGACGGGAAACCATTTTTTGAAAAGCATAAAATCTTTTTATATAAAGAAGATTTTGAAAAGTTTTCTGATGGCCTGGCAGAAGTGATTGAATATATTAAAGAAGCTAATCCTGTTATTCTTGATAGAATTCCTGATGAGAGCCCTAAAACAACTGAAGAAGTAAAAAGTACAGATAGTTTTACAAATGTTGAGTTTGAAGATCTTGGTGAAAAGTCTGAGGAATAAGTGATTTATTGAAAAGGATTCAGGTAATAAGGGGTTTATCTCAAAACCCATGTTTTTATTCCTTAACGTGAGTTCGATGCAGGAAAAACCACAATCTCCTATAACATCCAGATAATCAATAGTCCCAGGCTTCCTACCGGCCTTGCCCTGCCGAAGCGGCTACGTGAAGGCGCAGCAGGCAGAGGCTCGTCAAGTGTGGAATATCCTCAGTTCCTTATAAAATTCTACCAGATAGTTTAAAGCCACCAATTGAATCGGTTAACAAAAAGTGACAGCCCAAAAATATACCAATAGTTGGGTATTGCCATGGAGTTGCAAATAATGTAATTTTGTACTCTTGAATCACATACTCCCATGAACCTGGCAGAATTAAAAACCAAAGAAACAGCCTTCATCATAAAAGTTAAGGGAAGGGGCGCGTTCCGTAAGAGAATTATTGAAATGGGCTTTGTTCAGGGCCAGAAAGTTACTGTTATAAAAAATGCCCCACTTAAAGACCCTATTGAGTATAGAATTATGAGTTATAACATTTCTCTCAGGAGAAGTGAAGCCCGCCTGATAGAGGTAATTACTCAAAATGAATCCACACCCATTCAGCCTACTGCCTCCAATGAAGCTATTATTGATAATAACTCCCGGGCCCGATCAAATCAGGGACAAAAAACTATTAATATTGCCCTGGTAGGAAATCCTAATTCAGGAAAAACCTCATTATATAACCATGCTTCTCACTCACATGAACATGTAGGAAATTATGGTGGTGTCACCATTGATTCAAAACGTGCCCTGATTAAATATAAGTCTTATAATTTACGACTGACAGATCTTCCGGGAACATACTCTCTTACAGATTACACACCAGAGGAGTTATATGTAAGAAAGTATATTATGGGCGAAATGCCGGACATTGTTGTAAATGTAGTGGATGCCTCAAACCTTGAAAGAAACCTTTATCTAAGCACACAGTTGATAGATATGGATATCAGAGTAATTATTGCCTTGAATATGTTTGACGAACTCGAAAAATCAGGTGATAAGTTTGATCATGAATCCCTGGGAAAAATGACGGGAATTCCTTTTGTACCTACAGTAGCCTCAAAAGGGAAAGGAATTCATAATCTTTTTGATAAAATAATTGATGTTTTTGAAGATAGGGACGAATC
>JAUVKW010000113.1 GCA_030596025.1 Bacteroidota bacterium
ATCAGGCATCCCATCAGGGTAATTTTTTATTGTTGCCCTTCCTCCCTGGAATATCCATGCATCGTGGATTTTTCCACTTTTTGCCCATTCAAGAGCCCAGTAATCATGATTTCCCAGGATATATTCAAGATTATTAATAGAACATAATTCATCAAAAACCTTGCGAATTTCAGTACCTCTGTCACAAACGTCACCAAGGCATATCAGTCTGTCAGCTTGAGCATCGAAATCAGCCCTTTCAAAACACTGCATCATGGCCTTATAGGATCCATGTATATCTCCAATTACGAAGGTTTTCATTACAGCTGTTTTAGTTTCTCTAAAGATTTTAAAGTATTTAAATATCGAACACTGATTAACGATTTTAGATTGCAGATTTATTTCATAACAGTTCAGTTAAGTGTTTAGACATATTTTCATAATCTTTTACTTCTGAAATCATTATTCGTTAATCCTTGTTCTTAAATCAATATATATTCATATAACCAATGTTATTCATGCATCAAACCTGTGGAATTTCAATCCATAGTGGCTTAGGTTGTCTGCAAAGTAAATTAATGACTAAGAGGGAGCTGAAGGATTCCCCTTCAAGCCAATTTCCTCTGCCACTTCCCGCATACCCATGATGGTGTCGTTGATTAATTCACTTAATTCCACACCGAGCATTTCTGCCCCTTTTTCAATAATGCTTCTGTCAACGCCTGCCGCAAAACGTTTGTCTTTCCATTTCTTTTTCACTGATTTTACTCCCATATCAAGAACCGATTTTGAAGGACGAACCAGTGCAGAGGTAACAACAAGTCCGGTTAGTTCATCAATTGTAAAAAGAACTTTCTCCAGAAGGCTTTCTGGTTTTACATCTGTAACCAGGCCCCAGCCATGACTCATTACAGCCCGTATATACTCCTCGGGCCAGTTTTCTGATCTCAAGATCTCTTCGGTTTTCTGACAATGGATTTCCGGATATTTTTCCCAATCAAGATCATGAACCAGCCCTATTACACCCCACTTTTCTTCATCTTCGCCATGCTTTCTTGCCATATACCGCATTACAGCCTCAACAGCAAGGGCATGTTTTGTAAGACTTTCGGTTTCATTGTATTTCTTAAAAAGCATCCATGCTTCTTCGCGGGAGGGAACCTTTTCCATTTTGTTTTGACTTTAGTTTATTCAAAAGTACAAATAAATAGGGTAGGGGCAGCAATAGAATGAATAGGATTTAAAAATAAGCACCATGCTTCAGCATGGTGTTAAATATTAGCAAACAACTGTCTTCAGTGCGCTTTAGCGTACTTGAAATTATAATATAAAGTCAGCTCAACGCTGACTTATCAAATATGGTATTAACCACAAACACCAAGCTAAAGCATGGTGCTGTTTTTAATCCCAATATTTCATTGATCATCGTATCCGACGCAGGCGGAGAAGGTGATATCGCCAGGTTTTTAGTTCCTTATAAACATTTAATTTTCATGAAAACCATATGATTCAATATATAACAACCAATTAGGTTAAATTACAGGCAGATATTTTATTTTATTGCCATTTCAAAGGCGGCCTTTGCATGAAGGCTGGTAGAATCCAGCACCGGGATCTGGCAATGTTTCTGCTTTACTAACAAAGGAATTTCAGTACATCCAAGTATAACCCCTTCTGCGCCCTGTTTTGCAAGACGATCAATGATTTTAAGAAACCCATTTCTCGAATCATCTTTGATAACTCCTTTTATGAGTTCTTCATAGATTACTCTGTGGATGTATTTACGATCGTTCTCATCTGGTACCAGGGTTGATATTCCATGTTTTTCTTTCAGGCGATTTGCATAAAATGCTTTCTCCATGGTGAACCTGGTCCCCAGTAATGCAATTTTTTTCAGTCCCATTTTTATAATTGGTTCTGCAACTGCATCGGCAATATGTACAAGGGGGATATCTATACTTTTTTCAATCTGGTCAGCCAGGAGATGCATGGTATTGGTTCCTATCATTAATAACTCAGCTCCTGAAGATTCCAGTGAAACAGATGCTTTTATCAGGAGCCTGGCCATTTCATCCCATTTGTCCTGGTGTTGAAGTGCATCTATTTCTGCAAAGTCAAAGGAATGGATGATACAGGGACAGGAATGACTCCCGCCAAAATGTTCCCTGGCCATTGTATTCAGCAATTCATAATACTCACGGGTAGATTCCCAGCTCATTCCGCCTAAAAGTCCGATGGTTTTCACAAGAATAAAATTAAGTTATACATGAAAGGTCTGACACTAATTTTAATGGTGATAAATTTTTAACGTGACTATTTTCTCTCCATCATCCAGCTTAAGCAAGTATAATCCCTTGCCTAAATGTGAAAGGTCAAAAGCAATATCTCCTGTATTGTCAAGGTTTGAATAATCTTTACGGAAAGATACCCGGCCGGTAATATCAAAAACACTTACCCGGAGCATCGAAGTATTTAGATTTTTGAAATTCACATAAAGGATATCCCTGAATGGATTGGGATAAACAAGGATATCATCTTTGTCTGAAAACGGATCTTCTGTAAGGGTATGCAGAAAGGACAAATAAATTGTATCATTACTGCTAAAGGCATCAAAAGGATAGTTTGTGTAAGATTTTAAAGAATACTCTCTGAAATCTGAAAGATCGGCTCTTGAATTAAAGCTATATACCATGCTATCTCCGGCTGCAAGATACAATTCAAAGCTTTCATATACCGGTTCATTCTCATTCAAAACATAAATAATTGGGATATTGTATGCCAGTGCTGAGCCCAGATTCTTAATTTTAACTGATATGGGCTCAGATGAGGTGTAGCTTGTATCGGGCAGGGGGTTTATGATTTCCACTATACCCAGATCCACAATCAGGTTTTGGAATCTTATTTGCAGGGTGTCATTATCTCTTTGCATATCTTCGGAAAGAGAAGCAAAGAATGTGAAATCGTAATTTCCTTTCGCTTCCATGTTTATGCTTTGTGAAAATGTGTGTACCAGTTTTTCCCCTGGAAGAAGCCTGGCAAAAACAGTATCCTTTATATGGTTGTTGTCATAGACATAGTGAATAGGGATCTCATTACAAATGCTACTTCCATAATTCACGATAGCAAGGGATAAATCCTCTGAAGAGGAATACTGAGTGTTTACTACCGGTTCTGTTACCTGCACAATTCCAATATCTGTATATAGGTGATGGTAACCAGGCTTAATAGTATCATTTCGACGGTCAGAATCATAATCCAGTCCTGAAAAGAAAGTAATATTATACAGACCAGGCCGGGACATATCTAAACTTTCCTCAAATGTATGTACATAGCTTGAATCAGGGAGAAGCTCAGAATAGAGAGTATCCAGTACAATTGAATCCTGATCTATAATATAGCCGGCAGTAAAATTTGAAATGGTGTCACTTCCAAAGTTGCGAATTCTAATTTTTGCCATTTCCGAACCTGAATAAGTGTTCTTTGAAACAGGACTAATGATTTCCTGAAGACCAATATTATTGGTTTCAAACAAGTCTGAAGGAAAGTTTACAAAGTCTATCCAGGCCCTGTCTTCGAAAGATGAAGTGTTGCTGTCTTTCGAGTAGGTCCATTTTAATATATGTGTACCTGCCTGAACTGGATATTTTGCAAATTGCCAGTCCTTGTTTCCAGACCACCGGGCAGTTAAAGTGTCAATATGAAAATTCAGGAAATCATAATTGGCTTCAGAAGAAACCTTATAATAGAAAGATATGGTATCCAGCTCAGGAAAATTTATTTCGTAGTTCAGAGACGAATATTGGCTATGTGTAATCAGTCCGGAACGGGCACTAAAATTTCCCTGGTAACTTTCATTTTCTGCAATCTCCCATGGATGATTCGCATCCATTATCCAGTTAAAAGACTCCAGGCTACCTGATTCAAAATCATCATAAACCAGTCCGGTAAAACCTATTGTTTTGTAAAAATCCAGTTGACTGGAATAGGGTTCTGAAATTACTAATAGTTCAAAATGATTTGCCGAATCAGGAGGAGCCATTGAATCTGCCAGAACATCAAAACAGATAATTTGAGTGCCAGATGCAGAAAGAACAGGGATATAGGCTGAATCAATCAGCACTTGCACAAGAGTATCAGAACTTGTCAATATTGCACTTATTCCTTTCGCATCACTATTTCCCTGATTAATTACTTCAATCCATAGTTTTGCTTCTTCTCCCGGATCCAGTCTGGAATTCCCATTCCCGGTTTCTCCATCACCAATCCATGATTTTCCAAACTTCAAATCCGGAGCAGAAACTTTCAACTGGAAATATTCTGTTCGTACCAGTTTTGAATTTTCTATGATACCAATGGTAAATATGAGGTTTTCCTGATTTGCTAAACTATCCGGAAGAACCACTTCAAATACATTTGAAATAGAAGTGTCACCCGAAGCAGCCAGATTTCCCCAGAATTCAAGAGAATCAATTACCTGCACCCCGGGATGAGAACATGTAAGGTCGGTAAAAATACTTGCTCCGGGGCTAAGTCCAAGGTTCTTAAGTTTTAGTCCAAAGCTGATAATCTCACCATAATCAGCCAGATTATTCCGGTTTCCCCTGGAGTCATTCAGCTCTATTGTATCAACGCTAATAAATGGTTCCAGAGAGGGAGTGATATTTATGTTCACGATAGTTGGCTGCCGGTTTTGGCCCGTCAGTACAAGAGTAATCTCTGAAGGCGAAGTTATTACATCGAAATTCAAATCAATTAAACCAAAAGTATTTGAGTAACCGGCAGCCAGAAGTTGGTTGTTCTGGCTTAATCCGGCATAAATTCCAGGTTCTGTGATAATTTGCAATTTGCTGGTTCCAAGGGGAAGTTCAGGGGGAAATTCAGCCCTGATGGTATCCGGAACTGAAAAGTAAATCATAAGTGAGGGATCACCCAGAAGATGGTAAATCTCCCAGTAATATTTTGCTTTATTCAGATTGCCTTCAGTGACGGCCATATTGCCCGCAAAAATATATTGTGACTGGGTTTGAGCCCAGTTATCTTTCAATTCATCGTGATCATGGAAGCTGAGATCATACATCCCCAGGCTTGTTTCTTCATAGCCTGGGTTTGCATTTGGTGTCCCAACCCCCACAGCCCACCAGTAATCCTCATCCCAATAAGAATCATCACTACATCCTATATAGCCTAAAGCTCCCTTATCTTTTGCCCTCAACAGGGCTTCCCCAAAGCACTCATCAATATTAAAAACTGTGGTAACACATCCGTTTCCAATCATCAGTGGATACTTGTGTTTGTTTTCAAGTTCTGGTATATGACTTATATGGAAAGTGGGATCCAGCCAGCGATCCCATAAACCATGGCCTGTGTAATTAACAAAACCTACGCCATTACTAACATTTACCCGAATAATGGAATCACTACTGCCTGAGGCAGGATATAAATATGTATGAGAAAGTATGCCATGATCCTGGTTGAAGTAATACTGCGTACCATAATTGATCTGGCCATTCCCCCAAACAGATGCATAACCACCATCCACACCTACAATCATTACAGCTTCGTTGAGAAAAGAGGGATCGGGGAATAAGTATTGTTCATATTCCAGGCTCTTTTTAATCTGTGGAGTGAGTTGGGAGGTATCCTGGGCAGAAAAACGACCATAGTATACATCCGGGATATAATCACCCCCTCCATCATACTCTGCATAAGGCAGATCGGAGATATGACCCCCGGTCCAAAAAGCAGGAATCTGTTCATTATCACCTACAATCAATAAGTAGGTAAACGCAGGGTCTTCGGGGCTTGCTGAATGATAAAGGCCGCTTAAGTACTCTTTCATTTCTGCAGCTGTTGTACCCACACCATTTTCTCCTTTGTAGAGTTCGATCACTTCAAACCCTTTCCGGGTTTTCCACTCTACAAAAGGCCTTAATGTTTCTCTGAACATGGTGTCTGAGAGGATTACATATTTAACTGCAGGATCAGACCCGCTAATTGCTCCCTTTGTTTCAAAGTTTAAGATTTTGCTAAAACCAGCTTCAAAAGGAAGGGAATAATATTTTGAGGACTTTACAGCTGGGGAAGAAATACCGGAACCTTCAAAAACTATCTCTACTTCCAGTTCAGAGTAAACAATGAGTTCATTCTTCAGGGGATTGTATTGTATTGGCGACATAGTGATCAATGCAAGATTTCTACCCCTCATTATTCCTGTCTTCTGAACCTGAATGAGTTCCTCCCTAAACAGGCTGTCTTTTGCATAAAGTTCTTTATTAAATGCGAATTTTTGTTTCTTAGCCTGAGCGTTTTTTTGTCCTGGAGCCTGTTTTGGATAGATCTTACTATCGATTTTCAGATCGCTTAATGATATTTTTTTACTGGACTTAGAAACAATGCGAATTTCCGGAATAGCATTGTCCGGGATTTCTATTAATTTGCTAAGGGAAGGCAACTCGGGAAACCCGGTTGCTGATTGAGAAGAAAAACCCTTTATATAAAGCCTGGTAAATTCTCCTTCCGGTGTATTGATTCCTGATACTTGAATTCCATCCAATACAAATTTAACTTTTATATTGTTAGAAACTGCCGACATCATTGACATCCCTGTTATTGTGGGAGTAAGGTCCAGCTTTCTTTTGGCATATTGCCCCTGCAGCAGGCTGGAAGGCAGAAATGCCAGGAAAACAATAAGTAGTATGTATTGAGATTTTATTTTCATTGATACCAGAAAATTATTCCAAACTGCTAATAATTGAAAGAATTTTGAAATATATCATTCAAAGCTATTTATAATTAAACGAAATTGATTGCAAAAAGGTTCCTGAACTACATTATTTATAACTAATTTAGAAGACTATTAGTCATTTAAACTATTTGTTATTTTCTATTTTTATTCCTGAAGAAAATAAATTTTTGGGAATTATATGAATTATTGATAATTTGGTTTTGAATTTCACATTACAATAATAGTACTTAAGAGTATATTCTGACATGAAAAGAATACAAATATTTCTACTGCTATTCCTTTTAGGTTCCAATTTTATATTTGGCCAGATTAACAGGAATGGCGTTCCTTTTATCAGAAATTTTGAGCCAGGTGAAATTGGATCTAATCAAAGCTGGGTGGTGGTTCAGGATCAGAGAGGTGTAATTTATGATGGAATTAATGGCGGAGTACTCGTATATGATGGGGTAGAATGGAATAAAATCCCCATTCCCAATGAATCGGATGTTCGCTCATTAATGGTTGATGATAATGGACTTGTTTATGTTGGGGCCACTGGCGAGTTTGGATACCTTGGCCCTGATGAACATGGACAACTTCAGTACTATTCCTTAATTCACACCCTGGATTCCGGAATCCAGGATTTAAAAACGATTTGGAAGATTTATTCACTGGATGATGAAATTTATTTTTGTGGATCTACCAGCTTTCACGGATACACGCCGAGGTTAAAAAGGACTACTACTTATAAATTAATTGATAGTGGGTTTAAGCATGGGAATTATGCTTTTATGGTAAATGGGAAAATTTATCTGGGGGATTATGGTGAAGGCTTACTGGAATTTAACAATGGTTCTTTTAAGAAAGCACTTGGAGGATCTCTTTTTGGAATGAAGGCAATTTTAAGCATGTTGCCTTATGAAGATTCCCGCATCATGATTCTAACACATACTTTTGGTTCTTTTATTTATGATCCTGAAACCGGAAAGGTGTCAGGCACAGGACTCTCAAAAAGTGCTAACCAGTTTTTAATAGAAAATGGATTTTATACCGGGGTCCAATTACCTGAAGGGAACCTGGCCCTTGGAACAATTTATGGCGGTCTGTTAATTGTGGATCATGAAGGTGAGATTTTGAATATAATTGACCAGGAGGCCGGCATGCAAAACAAACAGGTTCTTGGCCTTTTTATTAATTCTGAAAATCCAGGACTCAGCCAATTATGGGTGACCCTGGATATCGGTATCACTAAAATTGAAATATATTCTCCATTCAAGACTTTTGAAAATGAATCTGGTATTGAAACTTCAGTTAATGATATTATTTCATTCAATAATACCTGTTATCTTGCTACAAGTGGGGGTGTATATTATCTCACTTCCAACGAAAATGGATTGGCAACATTCAGGAAATTGCAAGAGATTCCTGATCAGTCGTGGGAATTTTTAAGCTTTTCCCCGCCCGGTGCTTCTTCCCCGGTTTTGTGGGTTGCAACTGTGCGTGGACTCTACCAGGTAAATTCCAGAAATGAGGTGCAATTAATGGAAAAAGAAATATCTAATCTTGTTTCCGATGAATTACTTTATTATTCCTTTAATTTATTTTCTGACAGACCATCAGAGGTTTTTATTGGTGGTAAAGAAAGTATTTATTTACTGAAGAATATAAATGGGAAATGGCAGCAAAGCCTTGAGCTTAAAGAAGTGGCAGATGAGGTTAGAAGTATTGTTAAAGACTCATCTGGAAATGTATGGGCAGGGACCATGTTAAAAGGAATTTTCAAATACAATTTATCTGATCCCGATATGGTGCTCGCTCAACAATATACATCTGAAGATGGTCTTCCTTCAATGAATTCTAATTACGTATATCATATTAATTCAGGGATATATGTGGCAACCAGAAATGGATTGTATAAATACAATGAGAAATCTGACAGATTTGAGCCAGATCCTTTATTTGGAGATAAATATGCCGGGAAAGACATCGAAATATCAAAAGTGGAAGAAGCCCCAAATGGTGATATTTGGTTGAGTCTGATAAATGCTGATGGTTCCTTTAGCGTTGTTCATCTGATCAAAACAGATGGCGGATATGAAGAAGTGTCCATTCCTTTTAAAAGACTACCAGACATGGTTGCATATGCAATATATACAGGAGCGGAAGGTCTGGTTTGGATTGGAATATCCGACAAAATCTTTACTTATGATACAAAATTTAGCCGGGATTATGATGAATTATTTCATTCATTAACACAGAGTGTTATCATTGACCAGGACTCATTGCTTTTCGGAGGGACTAATTATTCTATCTCTGAAAATGGAGAAGTCCGGATTACCCTGGAACAGAACAGGGATCAAAGACCGGGTATTAAGTACAGACATAACAATATAACCTTCCACTGGGCAAGCCCCTACTTTGATGGTGAGGAGCAAATACAATATAGTTTCAGGTTGTTAGGTTTTAATGAAGATTGGACTCGCTGGTCAGACAGGACGGAATTTCCTTATACAAATCTTCCGAACCGTAGCCTGGTATTTGAAGTGAAGTCGCGGAATATTTATGGTAAGGAAAGTACTTATGCTCAATATGCATTTACTATACTACCACCCTGGTACAAAACTATCCTGGCCTTTTTTATGTATGTGATTGCTGCTTTGGTACTGATTGTAGTAATTGTAAAATTATATACCAGGAGATTACAGTTAGAAAAAGTTCGTCTTGAGGGAATTGTGGCAAGGAGGACGGCTGAGGTGGTAAGGCAAAAAGAGGAGTTAGAAGATAGCATTACTTATGCGAGCCGGATTCAGCGTGCAATTTTACCAAGTGAAAAGATACTCAATGAACATCTGCCGGAGAATTTCTTATTGTTTAAACCCAGAGATATTGTGAGTGGTGATTTTTATTGGATGACAAGAAGGGGAGACAATATTATGATTGTAGCGGCAGATTGTACCGGACACGGGGTTCCGGGAGCTTTTATGAGTCTCCTGGGAATTTCTTTCCTTAATGAAATTGTTAATAGGTTAGATATTTTAAAATCAGATGAGATATTGAATCATCTGAGGCAGGAAATTATGAGTTCGCTTAAGCAAACCGGTAAAGATGATGAGGCGAAGGATGGGATGGATGTAGCCATTTGTATTATCGACAAGAAAAAAATGAAGGCTCAATTCTCCGGGGCCTACAACCCTTTGTGGTTGGTCAGGCCTTTAACAAAAAATGAATTGAGTGAAGTTGAAAAGGGAAACGAATTAGAACTTCCCCCCAGATCCATACACGATCAAAAAAATGTACTTATTCCTTTTGTGGGAGATAAGATGCCAATTGGAATTTCTGTTAAAGGAACTTTACCTTTTACATATAATGAGCTGAAGATTAAGAAAGGTTATTCCCTGTATTTATTTTCTGATGGTTATGTAGACCAGTTTGGGGGCCCTAATGAAAAGAAGTTTATGTCAAAAGCTTTTAAGAAATTAATACTTGAGATTCAGGATCAACCAATGAGCAAACAAGAGAAGATTCTTGATGAGAGATTTCACGAATGGAAGGGTGATCTGGATCAGGTAGATGATATCCTGGTTATAGGACTAAAAATTGACTAGATCTTCAGGTTCGTTATTTCCCTGGTGGTTTTATAGTTATAGACCGGATATTCATACAAGGGAAATCTGTCTTCTGTAACTCCCGCAGAGTATCCATATATGGTTTGGTATTCCTGCATATTTTCTCCTATCTCTTTTAACTGGCGCATATATTCTGATACAGACTTAGATTCAATTATAATTATT
>JAUVKW010000133.1 GCA_030596025.1 Bacteroidota bacterium
TTGGTTGTGAAATTTGGCTCAAATAATTTCTCCCCCATATCCTCCGGGACTCCTTCCCCATTGTCCTCAAGACTGATGAAAACACGTTTCTTGTTAACTGTGAGCTCAATATTGATTTCAGGATTTCGTTCCGAAGGGACAGATTGTATTGCATTTTTTATCAAATTGGTAAAAACCCTTCCAAGCTGCTTGTCATCAGCAAAAACATTCACATCTGTATGATTCTTTAAATCCACATTAAATTTCAGCTTTTCATCATTTGAGAATAGCATTACCATATTATTGATGAGAGCAATCATATCTACAGCCGAATTTCGAGCCTGAGGCATTTCAGCAAAATTTGAAAAAGCAGAAGCAATAGACGACAGATTATCAATTTGCTCGATTAGTGTTTTTGATATTTTTCTCAATTGCACATCCCAATCCGGGACATTGTCCTCCCATGACTTTTGAAGCTGCTGAATACTTAGCTTCATGGGAGTAAGAGGGTTCTTAATTTCATGTGCAATTTGTCGTGCCATTTCTCTCCATGCACTTTCTCTTTCTGATTTAGCAAGGGCTTCAACATTTCTTGCCAGCTCATCAATCATCCTGTTATATTCATTTACCAGGCTTCCAATCTCATCTTTTCCCTGGTAATAAATAGGTTCACTTTTCCTTCCGAGCTTTAATTCTCCAATTTTTTGCTGTATAAGCCTCAAGGGAGTAGTAATCTGGTTGGAAATAACCACAGCCAGAATAAGGGAAATAAGAATCATAACCATTGAAAAATTGATAATGGCTACAACCAGATTGGAAATTTCTGTTTTCAATGAGCTTTGACGCGTGAAGTATGGTAAATTCAGGTATGCAAGCAACTGGTTATCCTGATTGATAAATGGGATATATGCTGACAGATAATTTAGATCTCCAATTGATTCTTCCTGAACAAATTCAGCTTTATTGTTCACAACTAACTCCCTGAAGGCATAATAATCCATTTTCCTGCCGGTTAAACCTCTATTCAGCACTTCCGGCCTGGAAGTTGCAAGAATATTACCCTCCGTATCATATAAATTTATATCAGAAAAAAACACATTTGAAAATTTGATCAATAGTTCATCAAGACTTCCATACTGATCAGTATACCAGTCCCGGGTTAATTCTGATTCAAAACCAAGTTTATGATCTATTTCCACATATACAGATTGTATCTTCTCCGATAAAATTTCAAATTGCTTAGTCCGGTATTGACGAATACTAAAGAAGATGGTTGCTAAACCAATAAAAACCAATGAAAAGAACAGAATAGAAATCATCCACAACTGTATCTTATATTTCAACAGGGAAGACTTTCTATGAATCCTCAGGGGAAGAGAGGCGAGTAAAAAAATTAAGTTTGAAATCAGAAAAAGAAAAACGAACAAATAGGAAAAAGAAATAAGCAAATTTGAGAGTTTAATTTCTTGCTGACTTACAACCACCACTAAATCAGAAGAAACAAAATAGGCAAGATGATCAAAACCATCTTCATTATAGTTTATGAAATCTGTTCCTTCGACCGGGATAAATTTTTCTCTCAAATTGTACTTGTAATCTCCGGATTGAGTTACAAGTTTCCCTTTTTCATACTTGGCATAAGAATACTCATCTTTTGCTGACAATCTTGTTTGAGATTTGTCAAGCAGCAATTCAGGATATCCAAGTTGCCTTAAAATCGGACGGGAATACAATTCAAGGAACAAGCCATTCAGAAGGCTGTCATTTTTCCTTTCAAAGAAAAAAGAACCAAAATAGCTGGTGTTGCTGGTTCCAAGATTCAATAAAGAAAACCCCTCTGTTGTCAGGGGAGTTCCAAATTCCTCTACCAGGTCTTCAAAGAAAAGAAAACACGATTCCTCAATCTCATTCTCAACGATCAGGTTTGAGTTTGCATTACAAAGAGTAACGTACAAGTCATAATTTTCCCAGTAACTATTAAATAGATTCTTTCTCAAATGATCAAAAATCTTTTCCGCAGCCTGATCAGAAAAATTGTCAACACTCATAGAGTTTCTCAGACCTTCATCATAATTCAACTTTCTTGCAATACTCCCAAACATTAATTCAGCTACCGGGTCTCGTTCAACACTAAGATTAACTGCTATAAGCTCTCTGCTTTTCTTCTCCTTCAATTCAGAATTTAGAACTATTATGAGAGTAGAATAAATACCAAAAAGAACAGCAAAGAATACAAGTGCAGCATAAGAAAAACCCGGTGATAATCGATAAATTACATATCCCAGCAAAATATATAGTGCCAGGCTATAAAAATCAATTTTCGTTGGTAGTAAGAATTGAAATAATATGAAAAAAATAATTGATCCCATCCATGTTAGCATTAAGTCCTTCCTTTCCAAATGTGGCTTAAGTGTATTTATCAATTTATACAAATACAATCCAAATGAAATAAAAAGCAGGACAATAGATAAAAAGCCGATAAGGCTTAGATATGAAATCTTAAGAATTTTATAAGGTTCAAACAAAATATTTGAATCCTTCAGCAAGTTCTGAAATAGATAAACAATAAAACTAAAAAAAACTGCTGCAAAAAGAAACCCAAATAAGCTTACCAGCCTACGTGTTGAATTACTTTTTGAAATCAGGAACTTTTTGAACCTGAAGTCCTGGTAGAAATTATAGAATATAAAAAGGATAAATACTGAATGGATCAAGAGGTGTCCGAGTGAAGAACAGGCATTGGATATTGCAAAATGAAAGGGAGAAAACAGATCAAGCTCAAAAAAGTCTGAAGGGATTTTGAAATAGAAAATTAGAAAATTCAGTCCGAGCACGACAAGAAGGACAAAAAACATTACCCAATTAACCGGATATTTATTTCTGAGAGATTTGATGAGAGCCCTTAGAAAAAAAAGAAAACTCAGCAAACAGAGTAAATAAAAAAATGCTGCAACAGGGTGTCCTGTTGACTTACAATCATCCGGGGAAAAAAGTGAACATAAAAAATCCTCATCATTGCTCATAATTTCGCGAGCTCCTTCTACCGGAATGGCTGAAATCCCTATGCATGAAGAAATATGGAAATGCTTTTGGAAATTGTTTTGCAGAAAATCATTCTCATATGCAAATTCGTGTTTTAGCAGGATCAATCCTGACAAATATTTCCCGGATTCCAACTCTCTGTTTTGATAAACATACCAGGCACTTCCAAGGAAAATTACACCACCCTTCAGCTTCAGCTTTGGAATGAGATTTTCCACCTGAATATTCTTATCAGACCAATATTTCAGAGTATCATGTGAGAAAAAAAATATCTCAAAACCCTGGTTCTCTAAATATCTTTTTCTGCCTGCATTATTCAGAATATCGTAATCCGGACCATCTATTTCCATATCCCTACTCATTTCATCCAAAATTTCAGATAAGCTAAGCTGCTTCCTGTTTAATGTCCTCTGAAACCTCTCAGTAACTCTTTCTTCACTCTGAGATTGCAGCTTAAACCTATCAAAACTTACTCCAAGAAGTAAAAAGATAAGTGTAAGAATAATTATAGGTATAGGTCGAAAACTTCGGATCAATGGGATAATTTTATTTCATTAACCAATTATTCATAAATATTGAAAAATGATAATATTTATGAATACGTCAGGCTAAATTAATCAATATTCGCTTCATATTCAACCATGATGGTAGGGCTCACCTCTAATAATTGAAAAAGCCCGGTATATTTGTTCCAGTATTATTAACCTAACCAGCTGGTGAGGGAATGTCATTTTCGAGAGACTCACTTTGAAATTTGCCCTTTTCATAACATCTTCAGAAAAGCCATAGGGGCCACCGATAGCAAGGACAAGGTGTTTTACCCCTGAGATCATAAAGTTCTGGACAAAGCCTGCAAATTTTAATGAACTATATTCTTTTCCCTGTTCATCAAAAAGAACCAGAACATCAGAGGGAACAATAGATTTGAGCAAAATAATCCCTTCCATTTTTTTGTGTTCATTCTCTGTACGTTTTATATTCCTCTTAACATCGGGCAGAATTTTTGTCTGGAATGGGATATAATGGGATATACGCTCCTGGTATCGTTGCATACCCTGCCTGAGGTATTCTTTGTCTGTTTTTCCTGTCAGGAGAAAAGTAGTCTTCATTTTTCTAATATTTAAGATTTATGCAGAAAACAAACTAACTCAAAATTAGCAGAATTTCTCAAAATGGCATAAAAGTATATCCCGGGATAGGTTCAGTTTTTTAACTTCAGTTCATAATGTATCATTAATTATTTTATTGTACCAGAACTTGAATCTATAGTATATAAATGAAATTTGCTAAATTGCGGCTGAATTGGTTTGATTTTTGTTTCTATTTCTTAAGTTCAAACTGTCAAAAATATCTTTTTCGATGTACCAGACATCAGAGAATAAATTATACATATGAAAAAATATATCCTACTCCTGTTACTTTTACTCATAAGTCCCTATATTTTTTCTCAAAACCAGGGAGAAATTCCAAATGGTATTTCGCAGGCATTGAAAACCGGGAATTCTAAAGAGCTTGTCAAGTATTTTAACGACAATGTAGAAATGGTTATTTTAGATGAAGAAGGTATTTATAGTAAAACTCAGGCTGAAATGATCCTTAAAGATTTTTTTTTCGAAGTATCAGCACCAAAGTTTTTCACTTCTGCATCAGGGAGGAAAAACTGATGCAAAATATGGAATTGGAAACCTGGTTGCATCCGGAGATTCATTTCGTGTGTATTTTCTTTTGAAGAATAAAAATGGAAATACTCTTATTCATCAGTTCCGTATAGAAAAGGAGAATGAATAAACAATTAGAAGAAAGCTTAATTTTTCTTGCCATTAAGGAAGACTTTGGAGGTGGTGATCATACCTCACAATCTTGTATTCCATCAGATTCTGTCGGAAAAGCCAGCCTGAGAATCAAAGAACCCGGTGTTTTGGCAGGGATCCGGGTTTCAAGAAATGTTTTTTCTCTAATTGACCCAAACCTTGAAATTCAATTTCAGCTTTCAGATGGTGACAGAGTTAGTGTTGGAGAAGTTGCATTTAATGTTTCAGGAAAATCCAGGAAAATCCTGCAGGCTGAACGCCTTGTTTTGAATTTCATGCAGCGAATGAGTGGAATAGCAACTGAGACATCAAAGTATGTTAATCAGCTAAAAGGGACAAAAGCCAAAATTCTGGATACCCGAAAAACCAGTCCCGGTTTAAGGCATTTCGAAAAAGAAGCTGTAAGAATAGGTGGTGGCATGAATCACAGGATGGGCTTGTATGATATGATAATGATTAAAGACAATCATATTGATTTATCCGGGGGTATTGAACTGGCTATTGATGCTGTACATGACTACTTGAACCAGAAAAAGATCAATATTCCTGTTGAAATTGAAGCCAGAAACATAGATGATGTAGAAAAAATCATCCATCATGGTGGTGTTGATCGTATAATGCTGGATAACTTTAACCTGGAACAAACCAGGCATGCAGTAGAGAAAATTAATTCTTTGTTTGAAACAGAGTCTTCTGGTGGGATTACCATATCCAATATACGGGATTATGCTCTTTGTGGTGTAGATTTCATATCGGTTGGGGCACTTACTCATCAAATACACAGCCTGGATATGAGTTTAAAAGTTATAGTATAAGTTTCAGGTATTTTATATTTAATTTTACTATCATGGAATTAGAACAACAAATAATGTCTGATATTAAGGATGCAATGAAGGAGCGAAATAAGGAAAAACTTGAAGCCTTAAGATCTGTTAAATCTGCAATACTCCTTGCTAAAAGTGAAAAGGGCAAGTCATCAAATCTGAATTCTGAAATTGAAATCAAACTGCTCCAGAAACTGGTAAAGCAAAGGAAAGATTCAGCTGAAATATATAGTGAACAAAATAGAATTGATCTGGCTGAAAAAGAGAAATTTGAAGCTGACATTATATCAAAGTATTTACCCGCTCAACTTTCCGAATCTGAAATTGAAAGTTTTATTAGCAAGATTGTGGAGGCAAGCGGAGCATCTTCAATGGCAGATATGGGTAAGGTAATGGGAATGGCAAATAAAGAATTAAGTGGAAAGGCTGATGGAAAAACAATTTCAGGAATTGTAAAAAAAATGTTATCCTGAAAATAAATTGATTTCATTTATAGACTAAAGAAGGAACAATTGCCTGATACAATTCAGATAACAAATAGGATAAAACATTTTGGGAACAAGCTGGTCTCCAGGACAAAAAGGCTTTCTTTTCCAGGATTGCAAGGGATATCTCTGTATTATGTAATTGCCTTTTTCATAAAGGGATTTCAAAAAGGCACCCTGGTTACACGTGCATCATCTATAGCTTTTAACATTCTCATTGGAATACTTCCTGCCTTAATCTTTATTTTTACGCTTATCCCTTTTGTGCCTATTTCAAATTTCCAGAATGAAATGTTGCTATTTCTGGAGAATATTCTTCCCGAAAATGCATTCCTGATGATTGAAGAAACTATTGTTGATGTTATTACTAAAAAGAGTGGAGGCTTATTGTTTTTTATGTTCCTTACAACCCTCCTGATTTCAACCAATGGAATTCATGCCCTTCTTCATGCATTTAATGTTTCTTCTCATGAATTTGAAACGCGCTCATGGATTTCACAAAGAAGGGTTTCTCTTTTTCTCGTGTTCATTATCACATTGATGCTTGCCGTGGCGATTTTGATTATTCTGATTGGAAAAACAACTCTTAATAAACTGGTTGAAATGGAGATTATTCAAATGAATATTACCTATTATTTACTCACTACAGCAAAATGGGTTACCCTACTTGCACTTGTTTTCTTTATCGTTTCGTCCATATATTATCAAATCCCCGCTAAGAAAAAAGAGTGGAGATTTTTTTCGCCAGGCTCCATTGTTGCCACATTCCTTTTTATAGTTTCCTCTTTAGGTTTTTCCTCCTATGTAAACAATTTCGGGCAATACAATAAACTCTACGGATCTATCGGAACTCTTATGGTTATTCTTCTTTGGATCTATTTCAATTCAATTTCCCTGCTTATTGGATTTGAATTAAACGCAAGCATTAAAACAGCCAACACTAAGAAAGATCTTCTTGAGAGGAGAAAAGCATAAAGATTTTACATTACATGAAGATATTTCACTACCAGGGAGTTAATTTCTTCATCTTTTCCATACAAACGTTCACTTAAGTCCTCATCATTATAAGATCTTAGTACCTGGATGGAATTATCTATTACTTCAGGAGGGAACACATTGTCTTTTTCAAAATAAGTCCTGAGTTTTTCCAGGGAATCTGCTGACTCCCAGCATGATCCAGGAAGTTTATCAAGGAAATCCAATCTTGATTTATATTTTTCATCAAATATATTGACATTAATATACAGTTTTTCTGCAAGTTTCAGAGAATCTTTCATTTGTATCCCATGCCCCGCTCCTACCACCAGGCCTGCCAGTAACTTATATATATCTGCTGAACCATCCGGAGCCCTGAATTCAACTGTTTGTTTACTATCTCCTGGTTCAGGTTCACTTTGCTCAGCAGGATTTGCATCAACAGTCATTTGACTTCCACCCCGCCAGCCAAGGGGCACCCTAATCAAGGCTGATCTGTTCCTATCCCCCCAGCAAATACTTGTTGGTGCTTCCTGGTGTGGAACAAGCCGGAGATATGAAACTGGAATTGTATTTCCAAAAGCAGTTAATGCAGAAGAAAGATCTAAGATTCCTGCAATTAATTTATGTGCAACATCGCTTAAATGACCATCACTTACCATAGCATTGCGTCCATCCTTCTCCAACATCATATGTATATGAAGGCCACTTCCGGCTTTACCGACAGTAATTTTAGGAGCAAAACTGACTTCAACATTGTGCTTATAACTAAGCATTCTTAAAATCCACTTGGCAATAACTAACTGATCAGCAGCATCTTCTACATCCACAGGTAGAAATTCTATTTCATGCTGTTCAAAATCTTCTCCCCCTAAAGTAAAACTTCCCACTTCCGAATGTCCGTATTTTATCTTACAACCGGCTTTTGCTAACAGATCTAAAGCCTCCACCCTCAGTTCCTCAAATTTGGCAAAAGGTTGTGACTGATGGTAGCCTTTTTGGTCCAGTAAAGGATAAAGCTTATCTGATTTAGAATTCACATAATACTCCAACTCCCCAAGAGCTTTGAAAATATACCCTGTATTCTTTTTAAACTGGTTGTGAGCTTTTCTTAACACATATTCAGGAGCTCCCTCATAGGGAGTACCTTTTGCTGTATAGAAGGAACATAGTATTTCAAGGGTAGGGATTTCAGTGAAAGGATTAACAAAAGCTGTTTTATATCTTGGAACCACATACAAATCGCTCATTCCTGCCTCAATGTATGAAAACAAGCTAGACCCATCCACACGTTCTCCCACTGACAAAATCATTTCCAAATGTTCGCGGCTCGAAATAACAAAATTCAAAACTTTCAGCTTTCCATCTTCAGCAACATATCTGAAGTTCAGCATTTTGATACCTTTATCTTCAATGAATTTGATTATATCCTTCCGGGTAAAGCTCTTTGAAGTTTTTTTCAAATGCTGAACTAACTCATTCGGATTAAGGCGAATTTCCTGATCACTTAAATACATAGTTTTCATTTTTTTAAAAGGGAGTGTAAAAATAAGGAAATAGATCAAATATTCAATAAAATTTCTACCTGTCAATCATGTTCCATAGCATGCCGGTCTGGCCGTAGTATCTGTAACTATTTTATATTAAGAAGCCACGAATGCCCGGATCAAAGACGAATGTAAGAAAATGATATTCTCTGATTATTCATTAGTGCATTCGTTCTTTATTACTTCGCTCCCACTGGCTATCGCAAATACCTGCTCGTGCGCTAAAGGGTCGTGAATTAGTGGCTGTTCTTGAAAAGGCCTGATAATAAAAAACAAATGGTTCTTAAAGGATTAGCTGAGTTCAGCGATTCTTTCCTTCAGGGTCTTGATTTTCGATTCTGCATCCGCTTTTTTCTCTAATTCTTTCTTCACAACAATTTCCGGTGCGTTTTTAACAAATCTTTCATTTTCAAGTTTCCTGTTCACAGC
>JAUVKW010000005.1 GCA_030596025.1 Bacteroidota bacterium
TCAGGCTTAAATTCTGGATCTTTAAAGAAGCTGGAATTTCAACTTCCAGGTCACCAATAATTTCACTTGCACTCAATATAAAATTGTCTCTAAGACCAGTTGCTCCATCAGGATTTATATTCACATCACCGGAATAATATAGAATTTCCGGCCTTAGTTCAATCAATTCAACAATGGAGGAATTGTCCCTGTTGAATTCCATTGAACTTTCTATCAGTGGATCATCTCTATCTTCTAATTTATCAATTGTAACCACGGGAGCATTTAAATCCTGTCTTTCTCCGGCAGAGGTTTCTCCCCATAAATCTACCTCAAGATTTGCAGGAACCCCAATGTTATTGGTGTACGGAATACGGATTTTGGGATCTGTGAATGTAATTGTCCCTGTGATCTTATCTAAAATATCTCCTAGGTCAATTTCAAGAGAATCCAGGTCTATAGTATAGTTTTGTTCTCCAAAATATCCTTCAAGGTAATTAAAATCAAGATTTGACATGGTATAGTCCATGGTAAAGGCATCAGCAAAATTGAAACTTACCATACTTCCGGTTGAGACAATTTCTGCCATAAACTTAAAAGGAAGTTTATTATAAGGCTGTCCCGGATCGATGGAGAAATCAATTGAGGCTCCGGCCATAGAAAGTGTTCCGCTTGCTGAGCCTCCTGATAAAACAGGGATTGCATATTTCAGGGTGTCCTCATTTAATTCTCCTGTAGGAAGAATAAGATTCACCTGAATATTTTCATTGAAACCTGAAGTTATATTATAATCAATATCCCCTGAAGCCATTTCAACATAAGTTATTTCAGTACCAGGGTCCACATCTGTATCAATAGTATCTGTTTCAATAAAAAACACCTGATCGGGAAGTATTGCCGTTCCTGAGGAAACTACCATATTTTGTGAATTCAGAGAAATCAGGATAAGGTCGGTAAGATCGACATCTACATTTCCGGAACTTCCCGGAGAGGTAAAATCTACAATATCAAAATTCAGGTCATTGGTAAGGTTCCCGCTTACATTAACTATTTGAGTTTGGCTGCCCATAGACGGAACAGCGGTATATACAAAAGCAGTACCAACCTGAGAGTTGTCAGATGTATTCCTCAATATTAGTGTAAAAGACACTTCCACCGGTAATTGATTGGTAACTCCAATACTAATCTTTCCACTATCTACCATTACCTGTGTAAAATTGGAAAAAGGAGTCATGTTGAAATTCCCGGTATTGGGAGAAGGAACAGGAGGGAATATATCATTGGTTCCGTCACGTGACAACAGGGTACTCCTGGTTCCGGCATCAAAATTTAAGGAAATAACATTCAATGTTAATGATCCATCGTAACTAAAATCATCTATGTATACACTTCCCAATGTTGCTGTCTTTGACTGAGGAGTCTGATCGGGCATATCTATTATATCGGTTACGCTATAAGTAAACAAAGAATCCTGCCTGTACATTAGCTTAATGGTACCATCAGGATTTACAACAATTGTATCTTCTTTAGGTTCAAAACTATCTCCCAGGGTGAGAGATCCGGTAAGAGCAGGCAAAACGAATTTGGGACTTAAAGATATTTCCTTTGAAAGAGTGTTAAAGTCGTATTCTTCTTTAACACATGAGCTTATAATCAGGACAATACCGGCAAGTACCCATGCTAAATGATAGCTTTTAAAAGAATTCATGGTTTTATATTCTTAAATATTGATCGTTAATTAACTAATTTACGGAATAATTGTATAAAAAGTTGTCTTCACCGCCAACAATTAAGTTAAATTTATTACTTGAGCTTCTGAATTTTCCTATAGAAAACAATGTTTGACCTGAAAGTGGAAAATTACTATAGAGTTTCCCATCATTATTAAAAAGAAATATCTGATGGTCCAGGCCAGATACAACACCAATTTTCATATCCCTTGAAGAGAAGGAATAAATAATTGGTTTAAGCCTTATTTCATTTTTAAATTCATAAGAAAACTTTTCTTTTCCTTCTGAATTATAGACCATCAATTTCTTCCCATCCACAAAAATAAATTCATTTGACCCTGTTCCATCCAGATTCCTGAAATCAAAAAAATGGTTAGGACTGAGCTTGATTATTGATTTCTTTTCCACTTTTCCCTCCAGATCAACAAAACAAATGGTTCCATCTGCCTGAGTGGTAACAAAACCTCCCCCATCACTGCGGTTCACAAAGAAAATATTTTGATTTTTTGGTTTCTCTATGCTTCCCTCAACAGAAACACGCACTTTCCCCCGCCGGTTTAAAATATATAGTTTGTATTGATCTGAAAAAACAATATAATCCTTAGCTCCTGCTCTAATATGTTGGATGTTTGTCGTGATTATGGATTCTGTTATAGGAAACGACCATCCATTTATCGTTTTGCCTTCTTTATCAAATAAATATATTTTCTTATCATTCCCTGCCAGGCAGTATCTATAATTTCTATTCCTTTCGTAGTCAAACAAGGCCAGTCCATTTGTTGCTTCTGCTCTTAATTTAACAGGGAACTTTTCAACATAATTTCCATTTCTGTCAATCAGGTAAATGTGATTTTTTGTATTTAATAGCAATTGTAGTTTTTTGTTTTTGTAAAAATCTATCTGGTAAATCTCACTGATTATTTTTCCCGGGATATTGATTTTCCAAAGAATCCTTCCGGTAGAATTTATCAGATAAATATTATTTTTTTCATCCTGTATAAAAATTTCTTTATCACCGGTATTATGATTAGAAACAAAAACAGGCTTTGACATAAGGCTTGTGTCAAGTAAACTTTCCCATTCTGTCTCTGCTTTCTCATTATAAACAGGCTGATACTTCAAAACGAAATTGTTGTAAACCATAGTGTTTTCAACACTAAATTGAAATCCAATTGCCTGTATTTTCTGCAAAGTCTCGCTATGTTTTTCTAATCCAGCAGCATATTCTTTGGTTAATATTTTTTTGAATATATCAGTCGATCTTGGCACGTGGGAATAAAAGAAAAAATTTGATTTCGAAGAAAGTTTCTCCAGGAAATTCCGGTACTCAAAATTATTTATCAGTGTTTGCTGTAAAACCCGATAATGTATAAAGTTGGATAAAGACCTGGTAGAATTCCCAAATACCAAATAGGTTCCCACAAAACTTAAATGGGTAAAATCAGAATCTTCAAAAACCCCGCCAAACAAAATCTCAGGTATTTTAGATGATGGAAGTTTATAGATCGGAAATTGGATAGCTTCATCTATTTTAACCATCTCGATCAGATCATCTAAAACTATAGAGTTCTTATTAGAGTAATTTTCGAGGTAATCATGGAAATATTCACGGGCCTGGCTTATACTTTTAACTTTGAATAATGCAAAACTATTTTCCTTGAAAGGTATATTTCTAATATCTGTATGAGCCAAAGCTACTTCATTCTCTAATATTTGTAGAAATAACTTCTTCGGTTCCATCCCCAGCTGAGTTTCCAGTTCATCTAATTTGGACTTATATGCATGAAATTCATTGTTTTGTCTCAGATATTTTTCTCTGCTGTTAAAAAACTTCTCAAAATCACTAATTCCAAAAGCCAAATAGTTTATGGTATTGTCAGGAAGTACCTTGTCAACATTTATTTTTTGTGCAGATTGACCGGTGAAAAAATTTAAGTAGTTGTTAGATGAGTCACTACTATAAGAAAATCCATTCAATAAAATTGCATCATTTTGTACGTGAAGATCAAGTTCTGCCCAATTTGCAAATGAACGGAATGCTTTCATTTTTCCATTCATACTTTCATTTAAGAACACAGACAAAAAGCGTGGAAAATTATCAAAATTAATGTACAAATTTGCATCAGTATTTCTTCCGGCTGTTTTATTTACCTGAATAAAACCTCTCTGGTTAAAAACATTTTGCTCAAGATCCAGCTGCCTGATAGCACTTTCAACAAGGATGGGAGATGAACTAAACATGAATATTCCTTTATGTAAGGAATATACATATCTTCTGTTTCCGGCCGGGCTTGATATTTCACCTATCGTAACCTTCTGATAATCCCGTTTTTGAAACTTATTACTGGTTTTTAGAGCATTTGATATCACATTGTGTACAAAAGTGAAGCTAACATTAGGTGAAAGGTTCATTAAAAACAGCAATTCAATATCCTTTTTCCCTGTTTGATGTACACTTAATAAAAAGGTCTTATCACCAAACAGATCACCAAATTCACGATTTGATAATAATAATGAATCAATAAAGATAATATCCCGATCAGCCTTGCTAAGTTTTTCCAGCTTCTTCAATTGTTCCCATATCAGGTTTTCTTCCCTGATCTGAGCAGATAAATGGCTGTAACCAGAAGCTTCAATGATCACAGAGGCATCCTGGGGAACTGCTTTATACGGATTCTCCTGAATTCCAAATCTTCCTCTTAAAAGAATATATCCTATACTAAGGATAGAAATAAGAATAAAAACCAACAGGATGCTCCAGATTTTCTTTGTCATAGGATTGAATGAAAGCAGTTCAGCTCAAAAATATAAAATTAAGCTCAATAATGAATATCAATCTGCCCTTCAATAATTACAAAAACCAAGAATATCATTCGTTTTTTGTGGTTTTGAATTCATCTCAAGATAATTTTTAGGCTTTTGAAGATTAAATGCCTCGAATTCTCATACCATGGAATAATTTTTGTGGTAGGTTAAGATTCGCTGTTTTATAATCTTGAAGCTGGGATGAAATTCGTTTTAAAATCATTTTTTGGTATCCTGTTTCTGCTAATATTTAATGCTTCTGCAGGACAAACTATCAGGGTATTGGATCAAATTTCCGGTAATCCTGTACCAGATGTTGCTATTTTTAATCAGGCAATGAATAAATCTGTTATAAGCAAGCATGAAGGAGAAGCTTCTCTTGAAGTTTTTAATCATACTGATACAATAATCTTGCAACATCCAGCTTATAAAAGAATGTCTGTTACAATATCCCAGCTTGAAAAAATGGGATATGTTATTTATCTCGAGAAAGATGTTAGAATGCTGGATGAATTTGTACTCATTGTAAATCGCTGGGAACAGGAAATAAATGAAGTTCCCAACAAAATAAGCATTATTTCCAGAACCGATGTTCAACTATACAATCCTCAAACAACTGCAGATCTGTTAAGTATTAACAATGCTGTATTTTTACAAAAATCTCAATTGGGCGGAGGAAGTCCTATGATACGTGGATTTGCAGCCAACTCAGTACTTCTGGTAGTTGATGGAGTACGAATGAATAATGCCATTTATCGTAGTGGAAATCTGCAGAATGTCATTTCTCTGGATCCAAATGTTATTGAGCAATCTGAAGTAGTCTATGGCCCGGGATCTGTGGTTTATGGGAGTGATGCCCTTGGTGGAGTATTAGATTTTCATACTTTAAGACCAAAATTATCCACAGGTAAACAGCTCTATCTTTCTCTGAATGCAATAACCAGGCTTTCCTCTGCCAATAATGAAAAACTTGGCCATTTCGACTTAAATTTGGGTTTCCAAAAGTGGGCTTTTTTATCCAGTATTAGCTATAGTGATTATGAAGATTTAAAAATGGGCTCCGTGGGACATCCATCCTATTTGAGAAATGAATATGTGTCTCGAATTGATGGGAAAGATACAATATTGCAAAATGAAAATCCCGGCTTACAGAAATTTTCGGGTTACTCCCAGATAAATTTTACAGGGAAAGTGAGATTTAAGCCCAAAAACAATCTTAATTTCAATTATGCTTTTCATTATTCCAACACTTCGGATATTCCAAGATATGACAGGCTAATTCAATATAACCAAGATAAGCTGAAATATGCCCGTTGGTATTATGGTCCACAAAAATGGTTTATGCATTTCCTAAATGGAGATTTTGAGCATAAAACTTTCTTGTACGACAATGCAAAACTAACTATGGCATACCAGCAATATGAAGAAAGCAGACATTACCGGAGACTCAACGAAATTGATTTATTTCATCGCTTTGAAAAGGTTGATATTTTTTCTTTCAATTATGATTTAAATAAAGATCTTGGAAATTCTCTTTCTGCATTTTATGGCATAGAAACAGTTTTTAATAATGTGAGTTCCATTGCTTATTCAGAAGACATTACCACCGGCATTGGTTCTCCAATACCAAGCCGTTACCCAAATGGACTGAATCAATATTATACACTGGCAATTTATTCTATGTTCAAATACAATTTGAATGAAAAAATAAACCTGAATGCTGGGTTTCGGTATAATTATATTTATTTGTATTCCACCATTGAGGATAACTCATTTTATAATTTCCCATTTGAAGAATTACTTCTAAAAAACAGTGCATTAAATGGATCTCTTGGCTTTGTTTTCAGGCAGGCTGAAAATTCTCAGATTAATGTTAACCTGGCTTCCGGTTTCAGAGCCCCGAACCTGGATGACGTTGCAAAGATTTTTGATTCTGAACCGGGTGGTGTTGTTGTTCCAAATGATAATCTAAAACCAGAATATACTTACAACATTGATCTTGGATGGATTAAAAAATTCGGTGAAACTATAGATTTTGAAATAACCGGGTTTTATACATATCTGAAAGATGCTATGGTACGGCGCCCATATTCTTTCAACGGGTTTAATACAATTATGTATGATCGTGAAATGAGTAAGGTTTATGCTGTTGTGAATGTCAAAAATGCAAATCTCTACGGATTTAGCTTAAACCTGGGATTTATGATTTCTCCATCTTTTTCTCTAAAAACCGACTTTACCTATATGAAAGGAAAAGACAATGAAGACCTTCCATTAAGACATATCCCTCCATATTACGGGGGTTTACATATACTATTTGAGAAAACAATCATAAAAGCAGATCTATACGCTTTATACAATGGAGAAATTTCTAATGAAAATCTATCCCCCGAGGAACAATCCAAACTGCACATGTATGAACTTGACCAAAATGGAATGCCTTACTCTCCATCATGGTACTCATTGAATTTTAAGACATCTGTGCAGGTAACTAAAAAGTTAACATTTATGGGAGGGGTTGAAAATATACTTGATCATCGTTACAGGCCTTATTCTTCAGGAATTGTAGCTCCCGGCAGAAACTTTTTCCTCTCCATTAAAGTTAGCATTTAGGAAGAAAAAATAGGGACAGCTTCCCATTAAACCTACTTGTAATCAAGAAAAATCTAATAAAATGGGAAGCTGTCTCTATTTTTTATCCTTCAGCTTTTTTTGTATTTTAGCTAAACCGAATCCATACTTGCAATAATTGGTAGCTTTAAGAAAATACATAAGCCTGTTTCTCCTTTTTCTTGTATTCTTTTATAATCCAGGGAGACTTCTGGGACAAAATTTATCCAGGGTTATACTTACTAAACCTTACTCTGAAAATCACCTTAATTTTTCGGGGGACCATCAGTATCAGACTACTCAAGCACCGGCTCCTAAGCCTTTGCGAATTCAGGTACTTGACAAAAATTCCAGGCCAGTAAAGGGTATAGTTGTTGGTTTTGAGCTTATTTCACAACCCCCATCTGCTGTTGGTTTTACTATAAACCCTGCAGTCGCCACTTCAGATAGTATGGGTTATATAACTACCTATATTCATCTTGGTTCAAAACCCGGAGAGTATTTTATCTCTGCCAGGGCAATAAATTCCAAGAGCAATCTGGTAGTTTTTGAAGCACATGCCCGAGATTCAAAATGGCTATTCATTTTACTCACAGGACTTATTGGTGGATTAAGTTTATTCATTATGGGAATGGTAATGATGAGTGATGGAATGAAAAAAGCTGCAGGAGATAAGATGCGAGCTATTCTTACCGGAATTACAAACAACAGGTTTGTGGCTGTATTTATTGGGGCTGCAGTAACCATGGTCATACAAAGTAGCAGTGCAACCACGGTGATGTTGGTGGGTTTTGTGCAATCGGGGTTAATGACTTTTGCCCAATCACTTGGCATTATTCTCGGAGCCGATATAGGAACCACTGTTACTGCCCAGATTATTGCGTTCAAACTTACAGACTATGCTTTATGGTTTGTTGCAATTGGATTTGGACTTCAGATATTCTCCTCCAGCACCAAACTTAAAGAAGTTGGAACCAGTATCCTGGGATTTGGGATTCTGTTTTTTGGAATTCACATCATGTCAGAAGCTATGGCTCCCTTGAGAACCTATGAGCCATTTATTGAAATCCTGCTGGAACTGGAAAATCCACTATTTGGAATATTAATTGGTGCACTCTTAACCGCACTTTTTCAAAGCAGTAGTGCCTTTATTGGGATTATAATCATCATATCCACACAAGGAATGATAAGCCTTGAAGCGGCAATTTCCCTGCTGCTTGGAGCAAATTTAGGAACTGCTATTACAGCAATTCTTGCCAGTTTGAATGCAAACAGAGATGCTAAAAAGGTCGCCCTTGCTCATACTATTTTTAAAGTTTTAGGCATACTGGTTTTTGTATGGTGGATTCCGAAATTTGCTGAAATCATTCAACAAATATCTCCACAGGCTGATCCTGGTCTTTCCAGGATAGAATATATGGCACAGGTTGTTCCCAGACAAATCGCAAATGCTCATACTATTTTTAATGTTACTCTTACTATTCTTTTTTTACCTTTTACCAGAAAATTTGCAAACCTAATTGATAAAATTCTTCCTGATAAAACAATACCTGAAGATGCTGAAATAGAAGTTAAATATCTGGATGAAAATATAATCAGCACACCTGCCCTTGCCCTGTCACTTGCAAAACAAGAAGTTTGCAGGATAGGTGACATGGTACAGGATATGGCTAATGATATTATCTTACCCTTCTTCGTAAAGGATACTTCAGTTTTGAGCAGTATCATTCGCCAGGAAAAGCAAATCAACTATTTACGTGACAAGATCAATTCATACCTTAGAAAAATTACCCGGGAGGATATCAGAGAAGAAAGAGTAAACGAAGCTTTTCAGATTATGTACACAGTAAAAGAATTTGAACAAATAGCAGACCTGATATCGAAGAATTTAATCCCAAGAGCTTACGATTGGGTACAAAGCTCACATGAGTTTACTGAAGAAGGCAAAAAAGAACTTATGGTTCATCATATAAGCACTCAGAAACAAATTAGACGGGCTATTACTGTTTTTACTGACCTGAACCTGGAAAAGGCGAAGGAGATGAAACAGAAGAACAAAAAGTACCGCCAAATGGCAATTGAGCTTGAAAGGCAGCATTTTCAACGCATCAGACAAGATATCAGACAAAGTATAGAAAGCAGCGAAATGCACCTGGAATTAATTACCAGTTTTAAAATAATTACCAGCCATGCTACCAATATTGCCAGGATAATGCTGGAATGGCAAATCAAATCCGAATAAAAATTTGTATTAAATACAATCCATATTTGGTGTAAAGAATATACAAATCGTGCATACCTATGATCCTGAAATTGCAAACACTGAAGAATTTGTTGTTCCCATCAAAAAGGCCAATGCTATTTGGTTTGGTGGAGGAAGGCAATGGAGACTGGTGGATGCATATGCCAATACTTTAACAGAAATGGAAATTCGCAAGGTTTTGGATCGTGGAGGAGTAATTGGTGGTAGTTCTGCCGGGGCAACTATTCAGGGAACTTTCCTGGCGAGAGGAGATACTAAAACAAATCGAATTATGATGGGAGACCACCAGAAAGGGTTTAATTATTTAAAAAAATCGGTGATTGATCAACACCTGCTTGTTAGAAACAGACAGTTTGATCTGATTGAGATACTGGATACTCATCCTGGATTATTGGGAATTGGCCTTGATGAGAATACTGCAATAATTGTACAGGGGAATAAATTTGAAGTCATGGGAAAAAGCTTTGTTGCCATATATGACACAGATCTCTGGGGAAAAATGGAAAAACCCGGCAATAATTTCACACTTCCAAATCAGGGAAAATTCTTTTTGCTTAGAGCAGGAGATAAATATGATATGGAAAAACGGGAAGTTTTTTATTGGAATGGGAGCAACAGGGAGATTTCAACAGACAAGTAAGTCCAAAAGTTGAATGGTCTGGCACAGAATTTGTTTACTCTATAGTAACAGGCAATCTTACGATATACTTGAAACAATGTTTCAGGGCAGCCAGGGACCAAATCCCTGGCTTTATTTTTTCTAAAATGCCTTAAATCCCATTATTTCCCGAACGTCTTT
Source organism: Bacteroidota bacterium (assembly GCA_030596025.1). Taxonomy (GTDB): domain Bacteria; phylum Bacteroidota; class Bacteroidia; order Bacteroidales; family VadinHA17; genus JAYEGO01. The sequence goes on from JAUVKW010000005.1 coordinate 10,187, forward strand.
AAGGGTCTGTGAAGCGCTCACCCTGGCTTTTTCAGCTCCCTCATTCACAAGTTTTCGTAAATACGTGTTATTTGAATAAATATCTTCAAATTTCTCCCTGAAAGGATCAGTGAACCTAACTATGTCTTCGGCAAGTTGCTTTTTTAAATCACCATACCTTATTGTACAATTTTTATACTGATCCTTAAAATAGTCTAAAGTCTCTGACTCTGAGACGGCTTGCATGATAGTAAATAAATTTTGTATTGGTTCCGAAGGCTCCTGATCCTGCATAGTAGGACCACTGTCTGTAACTGCTTTCATTACTTTCTTCGTAATGGTCTTAGCATCATCAGTTAAATAAATAGCATTCCCTTCAGATTTTCCCATCTTGCCACTCCCATCCAGACCCGGGATTTTAACCAGAGTTTTACCAAAATTATATGCGGTGGGTTCAGGAAAATAATCTACCTTATACATATGATTAAACCGCCTGGCAAACTTTCTTGTCATTTCAAGATTTTGCTCCTGGTCTTTCCCAACCGGAACCTTAGTAGCTCTGTGTATAATAATATCTGCTGCCATTAAAACAGGGTAAGTGAGTAATCCTGCATTTACATTTTCAGGCTGAAGCCTGACTTTATCCTTGAAAGATGTAGTTCGTTCCAGCTCTCCTATATAGGCATTCATATTTAACAAAAGATAGAGTTCCGAAACCTCAGGCAGATCACTCTGAAGAAAAACCGTGGCAATCTCGGGGTCTATCCCACATGCCAGATACTCTGCAAAAACCTGTTTAACACTGCCATGAAGATCAGCGGGAGTAGGGTGTGTGGTTAAAGAATGATAATCGGCAATAAAAAAATAGCATTGGTTCTCATGCTGCATCTTGACAAAATTCTTTAAGGCTCCAAAATAATTACCAATGTGTAACTTCCCGGTAGATCTGATACCACTTAATACAATATCCATATTCTTAGTTTACTGAAACAACAATTCTGCAAAGCTAAAAATTGTTGCTCAATAATAAGCTAGTCAAGCATCATATTTCTTTTACTGGATATTAATTGTTAGATCATATAAATATATCAAGGAGCTTGTACTGGCTACTTAAATAGTTGGACAAAGAGTAAAAACAGATGAAAAGTTGCACTAGTACTTTGAGTCAGGGAATGAATCCTATAAAAAATCTTACTTTTGCAAAATATTAATAACCATAAAATGGAATCAACAAGACAAAAAAAGGTATCACGATTAATTCAAAAAGAACTTGCAATTATTTTTCAATACAATTCAAGAAATCTTTTTAAAGGGATAATCGTTACTGTTACCGTAGTACATGTCACTCCTGATCTTTCAGTGGCAAAGGTATATCTCAGCTTGTTTCCTTCTGATGATAAAAATGATTTCCTTGATCAGGTCAAAAAGAAATCAAGTTTTTTACGACATGAGCTTGCCAAAAAAATAAGGCACCAGGTAAAATCAATCCCTGAACTTTCTTTCTACCTGGATGATTCTCTCGATTATGTTGATAATATTGAACAACTATTAAAAGATTCCTAGGAATATGCAATACGATCCAATAAAAAGGACACTGGGATCAGTTTTTAACAAAAACCCCTGGTTAAGAATAATCTTCTACAAACTTTTAAATCTATTATTATTAAGAACCTGGCATATTAAGAGGGAAGTCAGAAAAATTAAAAAAAGTTTACCTGAACACGCAAAAATACTTGATGCAGGAGCTGGTTTTGGTCAATACACATATTACCTTTCAAGGCAATCTTCCAAATGGGAAATAAATGCAGTTGATATCAAACAGGAACAAATCAACGATTGCAATGAATTTTTTAATAAAATAAGAAAAGCCGATAGTGTCAAATTTGAATATGCAGATCTCACAAAACTTAATAAAACCGAAGAGTATAACCTTGTGCTCTCGGTAGATGTAATGGAACATATTGAGGAAGATGAGCTTGTCTTCCGGAATATTTACAAAGCTCTAAAGCCCGGAGGTATTTTACTTATATCAACACCTTCTGACAAGGGTGGGTCAGACGTACACCATGAACATGATGATTCATTCGTTGAGGAACATGTAAGAGATGGATATAATATACAAGACATAGAAGTGAAATTAAAAAATGCCGGATTCTCTTCAATTCATTCCCTATATTCATATGGTATCCCGGGGAAAATTTCCTGGAAAATATCAATGAAATATCCCATATTACTTTTGAATAAAAGCAAGTTTTTCTTTATTCTGCTACCATTTTATTATCTGGTTAGCTTCCCTTTCAGCTATGTTCTTAACCTCCTCGATGTTCATAACTTTCAACAAACTGGCGCAGGACTGATCGTTACAGCAAAAAAATAATTCTTATTTTTGCCAGACTTTTTGCAAAAAATAATGAAGGCCCCTGTATTTTAATTGACAGAATATCCTGCCAATCAGGCATGAAGGTGCAGGTTAAACTCCTGCCGGGGGCTTTCTCTTTTCCTCCTTTTTTCAAAAAAATAATTCCTCCAGAATTTAAATATCCACAAAAGTGTATCAGGAGTTGGGCTAAGAATTATAGAACAGAGCTATCTTATAAGCTTAGTTGAATTGCTTGTCGTATTTTAAGCAAATATCATTAAATTGCAACGAAACTGATTGAACTATCTTAAAATCTGATTTTGAACTTTCCTTTATTTGTAGCCCAAAGATATCTGTTTGCGAAAAAAACGCAGAACACCATTAATCTGATTTCAGCTATTTCTGTAGTCGGAGTCGCCATTGGAACTATGGCCCTGATTGTGATTCTTTCTGTTTTTAATGGTTTTGATTCTCTGGTTCATTCACTTTTTAATTCGTTTAATCCTGATCTGAAAATCACCATAAAAGAAGGCAAGAGATTTTCATCTGAACTGCCTTCCCTGACTGAACTAAAACAAATTGAGGGAGTTTTATACATAGCAGAAGTTGTTGAAGAAAATGCCCTGTTGAAGTATGGAAATAAACAATATATAGCTACCATAAAAGGTGTCAGCAGCGATTTCATTTATATGAGTGGAATTGATAGTATGATAGTAGATGGAGATTTTGTGCTGCAACAGGGAAATAATGAATACGCTATTGTGGGACAGGGCATTGCCATGAAACTTGCAATAGGATTAACTTTTGTGAATCCCATAATAATTTATGTTCCCAAAAGAACAGCATCAGTCTCCATGAACCCGGAAAGAGCTTTCAACCGGAAATATATTTTTCCTTCCGGAATATTTGCAATCCAGCAGGATTTTGATTCTAAATATTTGATTGTTCCCATAGAGTTTGCGCGAAAGTTATTGGATTTTACATCTGAGGTAAGCTCTTTGGAATTGAAGTTGGACCCATCATCCGATCCATTGGCAGTTCAAGAGGACGTAAAAAAAATAATGGGAAATGATTTTTTTGTAAAAAACAGATATGAGCAGGAAGAATTGCTTTACCGGATTATGAAAACAGAAAAATGGGCCATATTTTTCATCCTTACTTTTATACTTATAGTTGCATCTTTTAATATAATTGGTTCACTGACTATGCTGATAATTGAAAAAAAGAAGGACATTTCTATTATCAGAAGTATGGGAGCAGATTTAAATCATATAAGAAAAATATTTCTCTATGAAGGTTGGCTTATTTCCATACTTGGAGCACTTATAGGCTTGGTAATTGGAGTTTTGATCTGCTGGTTACAACAAAACTTCGGACTAATCCGCTTGCAGGGAAGTGGTTCATTTGTAATTGATTCATATCCGGTAAAAATGGTTCTCTCCGATTTTCTGATGGTTTTTTTAACTGTTCTTGCTATAGGTTATTTTGCAGCCTGGTATCCGGTTCGATATATTACCAGAAAATTTCTGGCTCGGGAAATGTAAGATATATGTTATTACTATTATGAAAGTATATCACAATCATTGTTCGGCAATGAATACACGGTTCAACATGGTACTGGCCAATGTAGAACAAAAACCAGGTGATATGGCTTTCCATAAAGTGCAAAAGGAATTGGCTAGGTTAGAAAATAAATTAAGCTGCTTTTTAGAAAATAGTGATATAAGCAGAGTAAATAAAAGTGGGAAAAACTATCCGGTTAATGTAGGAGAAGAAACATTTAATATCATAAGTTCTTGTGTTATCTATAATAAATTAACGGCAGGTGCTTTTGATATTACTTACAAACCCCTGATAGACTTGTGGAAAAGCGAAGGAGACATAACAAATAAGATGATAGAGAAGTATATGAGCCTTCTTGGGGTTGACAAAATACAACTGCACCCTAATAACTTTTCCTTAGAACTTTTAAATGATACTGTAAAAATAGATCTGGGTGGCTATGCCAAAGGTTATGCCATGAATAAAATATTAGCAATACTTGATATTTGTAATATTGAAAATGCTTTTGTGAGTTTTGGTGATAGCTCAATTTCTGTTTTGGGTAAGCACCCTCATGGTAATCACTGGCCTGCAGCTATAAAAAATATTTTTAAGCCAGAATTAAGTGCTTATGAGTTTGCACTCATAAACCAATCCTTATCAACTTCAGGATCTTTTCAAAAGCAAGGTAATCATATTATTTCTCCATTTACCGGACATCCTGTTTATGCCCAGAAAACAGTTTCTTTTGTTTCTTCCTGTGCTGTAGAGGCAGAAGTATTGTCCACCGCCCTGTTAGCAGCAAATTCTACTCAGAAAGAAATTATTACAAATAATTTTCCTGCCTGCAATAGTGTGGAAGTATTATATAATAAAACCGGGATTGAGAAAATAACAGAATTTAATAAAACAGCATATGAATATACCAGGTAAGTCCAGGCGAGCATTTATTAGAAATACCATTATGGGTAGTACGGCTTTACTGTCATACCCCTGGCTGGAAGCCCTTGCTAATGAGCCAGCAATTTCAATGTCAGCTTCTGATAAGGTAAGGATTGGGATTATTGGGGTAGGCTCCAGAGGTCAGGGCTTACTGCACAACCTGTTGGCTATTGAGGCCATGTACAATATTGAAATTACAGCAATATGTGATAACTATGAGCCCAATTATCAAAAAGCCATTGAAATAACCCATGGGAAAGCACAAGCTTTTTACGATTATCGAAAATTGCTAGAGATTAAAGATATCGATGCCATTGTAATTGCCACCCCCTTGCATCAACATGCTCATATTGCCATTGATGCCATGAAAGCAGATAAGCAAGTATTTTGCGAAAAAGCAATGGCAAGAACATTGGAAGACACAAAGCGAATGGCTGATACACATTATGAAACAGGCAAAATATTACAAATTGGGCACCAGCGACTATTTGACAAAAAATACCTGGATGCTATTGATTACATCCGGTCAGGGAAAATAGGTAATGTTACTCAAATACGTGCCTACTGGCACAGAAACAATGATTGGAGGAGACCTGTTCCGGAAGGAAAACCCGAATTAGACAGAAAAATTAACTGGCGATTATATAAAGAATACTCTTGTGGTTTGATGACTGAACTGGCTTCACATCAAATACAAGTTGCAAACTGGGTGAAAGATGCACAACCTGTTTCTGTGATAGGTGTAGGAGGCATTAATTACTGGAAAGAAGGTAGAGAAGTGTATGACAATGTAGCCTTGATCTATTCCTATGCAGATGGAACACAATTTATTTACGATTCCATGGTCAGTAATCGTTTCTATGGATTAGAAGAACAAATTTTAGGCGACAAAGGCACCTTAGAGCTAGAACAAAATAAAATGTACAGCGAAAATCCGCCACAGCCTGCCGGCATTTTGCAGTTAGTAAACAATATTGAAAATGACATTTTTGAAAAAATTCCTATAGGTGGAGCTACCTGGATACCCGAAACAGCTCTTAAATACAAAGGAGAATACATTTCAGAGGATTTTGATGTGAATGAAACACGTATTCAATTAGAGGCATTTGTAAATTCAGTAAGGAAGGGAAAACCAACACCTGGCCTTTTTGAACAGGGCTACCATGCAAGTGTTTGGACATTACTCGGACAGCAAGCCATGGAGACTCAACAAAAAGTTTTCCTTCCTGAAAAATTGAAAATATAAACTTATTTATTAAGCAAATGAAAGACATCATAATAAAGGGGGCGATAATTAGAAGAGAGCTACTATTTCTTCTTTTAAGCATTATAATAGCTTTTGGCATGAATATTTATGCCATTATTACTTTTGAAACTTCATGGGCAGAACTATTAACACAATTGCCTTTCATCATACTGATTACGCTAGTGATTTATCTGATAATTCTATTTGCCAGAATATCATTTTTGGGAATCTATAAGCTATTAAAAATCAAAAAAGAGTAAAACAATATACTCAATGAGAATGTAGTCGGGACAAATATTATTGATCTCCAAAACTCGACAAAATGATCTGCATCACCGCATTAAGGTGATATAAATCATCTTTTTTCGCTTTGTAGTTTACCAGTAACATCTACCTTTATAAGCTAAAGCAACCTTTTCAGGCCATATTTTGTCTTTTTTAAGTTTGAAACCTTATCTTTAAATAATCTTATAAATATTCTTGATAAGGTGCTAAAAAATAAAAAAGCTCAATCCGGGAAATGAAACACCTTAAACTCAGCATATTTATTCTTTTCCTTGCTTTACTTAGCCAAACCGGTTTAGGGCAAATGACTTTGAGTTTTACCATCAATGATGTAAACTGCAATGGTGGGTCAGATGGAAGTATTACTGTTCACCTAGATGGCGGAACTCCTCCCTATACCTATACATGGTCAACTCTTGATGTATTTACAACATCAGATACATTTTCAATTATTTCGGGTCTTCCTGCAAAAAACACTTATTGGGTAATTGTTGAAGATTCATCAGTTCCAACTCCTGATGATGAATACAGTGGGTTCCTGGTAGTTGCAGAACCGCCTGTATTGAATATTGATTCAGAAAATAAAACAGATATTACCTGTAATGGTGCGGATGATGGGACCATTAGCATTACCGCTTCAGGTGGGAACCCTCCCTATGAATATTCGATTGATGGAGGCAGCTCATTTTTCAGCAATGGCGGAAATTTTTCAGGACTTGCTGGAGGAATTTACCCGGTAATTGTCAGGGATAGTAAAAACTGCAGTACAATCGGGTCAAGCCTGACAATTGTAGATCCGCCGGGAATTACAATTACTTCACAAATTCCTGCTGATATTACCTGCAATGGTTTCACAGATGGAACAATCACTATTGCTGCTTCCGGAGGAACTCCTCCCTACCAGTATTCTATTGATGGTGGAGCTAATTTCCTGGCAAACGGAGGCATATTTACCGGGCTCTCAGCAGGAAATTATGACGTTGTTGTAAGGGATGTTAACTTATGTACTAAAGACGGAGCTACTCTGACCATAGTGGAACCACCATTATTAGTGATTGATTCCCAAACCAAAACCGATGTGTCTTGTAACGGGGGAAATGATGGAACAATAACTATTACAGCATCCGGGGGTGTTCCTGCATATAATTATTCTATTGATGGTGGAGCTAATTTCCTGGCAAATGGGGGTGTTTTTATTGGTCTCATTGCAGGGAATTATCCTGTTGCCATTAGAGATATAAATGGATGTATCACCTCTGGACTAAATCTTATTATTACTGAACCGGCTGCATTGGTTATTAATTCCGAAACAAATACAAATGTATCCTGCAACGGGGGAAATGACGGAACAATTACAATCACAGTATCCGGAGGTATTGCCCCTTATGAATATTCCATTAATGGTGGAGCTACTTTCTTTGCAAACGGAGGAAATTTTGCTGGACTATTTGCAGGAAACTATGATATTGCCGTAAGGGATGTAAATACATGTATCACAAGTGGAGCTACTCTCAATATTACTGAACCACCCGTGCTGTTAATTGATTCACAGCTGAAAACCGATATTACCTGCAATAGTCTTACAGACGGAACCATTACCATTACTGCATCCGGGGGAACTCCTCCCTACCGGTATTCTATTGATGGAGGAGCTAATTATCTGGCAAATGGAGGTGTCTTTACCGGGCTTTCAGCAGGAAATTATAATGTTGCTGTTCAGGATGCAAATTCATGTATCACTAGTGGAGCTATTTTGATCATAGTAGAACCCTCACCCCTGGTAATTGATTCCCAAACTAAAACAGATGTGTCTTGTAGCGGAGGAAATGACGGAACCATTAGCATTAGCTGCTCAGGAGGTGTTCCTTCGTATGAATATTCGATTGATGCAGGAGTAAATTTTGTAGCTAACGGTGGAAGCTTTACAGGTCTCATTGCTGGAATATATGATGTTGCCGTTAGGGATGCAAATGGATGTATTACTAATGGATTAACGCTCAATGTTAATGAACCAACCCCCCTGGTAATTGATTCCGAAATAAATACAAATATATCCTGCAACGGAGGGAATGACGGAACAATTACAATCACAGTATCCGGAGGTATTGCTCCCTATGAATATTCCATTAATGGAGGAACTACTTTCCTGGCAAATGGAGGAATTTTTATTGGCCTCCTTGCAGGAAATTATGATATTGACGTTAGGGATGCAAATTCATGTATCACTAGTGGAGCTACTCTTAATCTTACTGAACCAACCGTGCTGTTAATTGATTCACAGCAGAAAGCCGATATTACCTGCAATAATCTTACAGACGGAACCATTACCATTACTGCATCCGGGGGAACTCCTCTCTACCGATATTCTATTGATGGAGGAGCTAATTACCTGGCAAATGGGGGTGTCTTTACCGGGCTTTCAGCAGGAAATTATGATGTTGCTGTTCAGGATGCAAATGGATGTATCACCTTTGGAGCTACTCTTAATATTGCCGATCCAACTGCATTGTTGATCGATTCAGGAGTCAAAACTGATATTACTTGCAATGGCCTTACTGACGGAACTATTACCATTTCAGCATCAGGAGGAATTGCTCCTTACGAATATTCCATCGATGGAGGAGTTAATTTTGTAACTAATGGAGGAAGTTTTACGGGACTTCCTGCTAATAATTATGATATTGCAGTAAGGGATGCAAATGGATGTGTTACTTTAGGTGCAACTCTTAATGTTTCCGAACCAAGTGCACTGGTAATTGATTCTGAAACCAATACTAATGTTTCCTGTAATGGGGGAACTGACGGAACAATTACCATCACAGCATCCGGAGGAACTCCGGCGTATAATTATTCAATCGACGGAGGAATTACATTCTTTAATAACACTGGTAATTTTACCGGACTTTCTGCAGGGAATTATGATGTTGCCATAAGGGATGCAAATGGATGCATAACCAATGGAGCTACTCTCAATATTACTGAACCTCCAGCATTAATTATTGATTCGGAAACCAGCACAAATATTTTGTGTAATGGTGATACTGATGTAACAATAACTATTACTGCATCTGGTGGCATTCCTCCCTACCAGTATTCCATTGATGGAGGAAACAACTTCCTGGCAAATGGTGGTAGTTTCACAGGTCTTGCTGCAGGAAATTATGATATAGCTATTAGAGATAACAACCTCTGTATTACAAACGGATCAACTTTAAACATAAGTGAACCAGATGCCCTGGTTATTGATTCTGAAAGCAAAACAGACATTAGTTGTAATGGCTTAAATGACGGAACAATTACAATTGTTGTATCCGGAGGTATTGCTGTTTATGAATATTCCATAGATGGTGGAGCAACTTTCTCTTCAAACGAAGGTAGTTTTACTGGTCTCATTGCAGGAATTTATGATATTGCAGTTAGAGACCTTAATCTTTGTATTACCCTGGGTTCATCTGTTACACTTATTGAACCTGCTCCTCTCAATATTGACTCCGAAAATACTGCTAATGTTCTTTGTTTTGGTGGAAATGATGGTCAAATATCGATCGCCGCTTCGGGCGGCACATCTCCCTATTCTTTTTCCGTGGATGGAGGAATTACTTATTTTTTAAACGGAGGAATTTTTGATACCCTTTCTGCAGGAAATTACAACCTAAGAATCCGTGACACAAACGGATGTGAACTGGCAGGAGGTGCTCATACCTTAACTGAACCACCTGTACTCACGATGATTGTTGATACAACCAAAGCTACATGTAATAGTTTTACAAACGATGGCGCTATTGTTATTACTGCCGGAGGTGGAACGCCCGGATACAATTATTCAATTGACGGGGGTATCAACTGGCAGGCAAACCCCGATTTTAATAACTTACTTACAGGGACATATGATGTTGTTATACGAGACATTAATTCTTGTACTCTTTCCCTGGTAACAGATCTTGAAAGTAAGTACATCGTTAATGCTAATGCCGGCCCAAGTGAGGGGACTTGTCCCGGTGAAGGAATTATGCTTCAGGGCTCAGGAGGAACAGGTTATCAATGGGTTCCTGGATCAGGATTAAGTGACCCTCTGATTGCAAATCCAATTGCTACACCTTCAGAAACCACTACTTATTATCTAACTGTTTCACAGGGGGTTTGTAATGATCTGGACTCTGTCCTTATCTCGGTGTTTACTGTTCCCCAAATAAGCGCAGGTAGAGATACAACAATATTTAAGGGCACAACATTTACCCTTCAGGCAACACCAGGTTTTGATACATACCTCTGGTCTCCATTAAATGGACTGATTTCCTCACCTACAGAGGCCAGTGTAGTTACCATGCCTGAAAACAGTATTATATACAAGATTGTTGGAACCACATTGGACGGCTGCGAAAGTTCAGATTCTATATTCATTTCCGTGATTGAGAACTTTGTTATTCCTTCTGGATTTACACCCAATGGGGATGCTTATAACAACACCTGGGTTATTGATAATGCCTGGTTGTTCCCGGATATTGAGGTTAAGGTGGTTAATCGTTGGGGACAAACAGTTTTTTATTCAAGAGGTTATGGAAACGGAATCGAATGGGACGGTACCAACAAAGGAAAAGAATTGCCAATTGGCACATATTATTATGTTATCATTCTGAATGATGGAGGAAATACACCTCCCATGACAGGACCAATTACTATTATCAGATAAAATGAAAAGGCTGATACACATATTGATATTTATTTCTATGATTCCTGTAGGGTTGAAAGCCCAGCAATTGCCTCATTTTACGCAGTACATGTTTAATGATTACGTATTGAATCCGGCAATTGCAGGAACAAAAGATTATTACCAGGTACGGGCAATTAGCAGGTTCCAATGGGTTGGAATTGTAGATGCACCTCAAACTATAAATCTAAGCATCAATGGGCCTCATTCAGAAAAAAGTATGGGATTTGGAGGATACTTGTATAATGATGTTACAGGTCCCACAAGTAAAACCGGGGTATATGGATCCTATGCATATAACATCAATATTGTAAATAATATTCGCCTGTCAATGGGCCTCTCACTTGGAATTTTACAGAATACAATTGATGGCACAAAAATCACTCTTCACGACATTGATGATCCGGTATTACAGGATGGTGTTTATTCCACCTGGGTTCCGGATGCCGCTATCGGATTTTACTTTTATGATGAAAATTGGTTTGGAGGGTTTTCTGCATTTCAATTGTTCAGTAACAACCTGAAAGTATATGATGAAAAAAGTGGCTTGAACCGGTTAAAGCAGCATTATTATCTGATGGGTGGATATCGCTTTGATATTTCTCCCCAATTCTCAATTGAGCCTTCACTGTTCCTCAAGGGCACTTCTCATGTGACTCCCCAAATTGACATCAATGCCAGAGTTACATACCAGGAAATGGTTTGGCTTGGACTATCCTATAGATCACAAGATGCTGTTTCCTTATTGCTAGGATACATCCATAACAAGAGATATTATTTTGGATATGCATATGAATTTGGAATTACCGAATTTCGCAATTATAATTCCGGCACACACGAAATAATGATTGGACTTCGTTTTAATCCTATCAAAAAGTAATTCTCAGGTCTTTTATCCCTTGGTATGCACTTGAATTATTGACCTGAATTCGATCTGTTATATATTGACAAACAAATTATCAGCTGTAATTCTAAAGTATGAAAATCAATCTTCTTTTTCTGATATTTATCCCTGTTTTCTATATTTCCTGCATACATCATGAAGGGTCAATAAAACGTAGAGATATTATCCCCGAAAAAGATCTCATACCAATATTAGAAGACATTCATCTTGCTGATGCTATAATAAGTAATCCCTCCCTTGTTTCAAGATATCCTGGTCTTGACACCTTAAGTAATTATAGAGATATATTAATTCACCATGGTTATACTTTGGAAGACCTGGATAAAACCCTGTTGTATTATACAGGCAATCCTGAACAACTGGAAGAGATATATGAGAAGGTAATTGATAATTTGAGTCAGCTTGAAAGCGAGATTTACAGTAGAAAGTATTTTGAAAATGAAGACGAAACAAAATCTCTGGATTTGTGGACAGATAAAAGTGAATGGCACCTCCCTGTGGATGGAAAACAAATCAAAATACCATTTAGCATACCTATAGATACGCTGGGGACATATATATTAAGAGCCCAAATAAAAGTGTACCGGGATGATGAATCTTCCAGTCCTGAAATTACAGCATATTATTGGTATGATGACGGAAGTGAATTCGGGTTAAGATATCTCTTTCCTACGACTAAATTAAGTAAGAATAGTCAATGGACGTCGCAAGCACTTATCCTGGAAGCCCAGGATTCGCTTATAACACATATTAAGGGCTTTCTTGTCAATCATACTGACAAACAATCTTCCTGGGAAAAGCATCTTGACATTAGGGGAGTTTCACTGAAGCTGATGAGTAAGGGCAGGTAGTCAAGGGTTATTTTAGTTTATCAGGGGGGCAGGATAACCGAAAGTTAGTAATGCTGAACTAAGTAAAAGTGGTCTCGTAGCCTGTTCCAAATTTCGTAAAACGAAGTGAGTAATTTCAATTCTTGCATGAGAAAAATTTCTGCAAACTATATATTCCCCATATCAGGTGCACCATTAAAAAATGGGATTATTGTTCTTGATTCAAACAATGTAATTACCGATATTATAGATACCGGGGGAAATTTAAAAGAAATTGCAAACCTGGAGTATTACAATGGTATTCTAATCCCGGGATTTGTAAATAGTCATTGTCATATTGAGCTATCTCATCTAAAAGGAAAATTTCAGGAGAAAACAGGACTTCCAAATTTCATTTCACAGGTAAATAGTCAACGTAAAGCTGAGTTGAATGTTATTTATGAAGAAATTCAAAACAGCCACGACGAAATGATAAGAAACGGGATTGTGGCAGTTGGAGATATCTGTAATACCTCAGACAGTTTTATAATAAAAACTTCTGAAGAAATAAGCTATCATTCGTTTATTGAAATTTTCGGATTAGAAGCAAAAAAAGCTAAAAAGATTATTCAGAATGGAGAAATATTGTTGCAGCAAATAAGTAAACAATTTCCACATCCTCATTCTCTGATACCCCATGCACCTTATTCTGTCTCTCCTGAATTATTTACACAATTAAGTCATTTTTTTCAGTCCTCGATAGTAAGCATTCATAACCAGGAAAGTAAGGCAGAAAAGGAAATGTTCAATAGTGGCAAAGGGGCTCTATATAATTTTCTATCTAAATTTGTTGACCTGAGTAAATGGAATCCTGAACATAATAACTCTTTGCAATATTCATTGAATTACTTACAAAATTCCAAACAAATCCTACTGGTTCACAATACTTTTACCGGTCCGGAAGATCTGAAAATAGCAGACCCCTTCTTAAGTAAGATCTACTGGGTTCTGTGTCCCAATGCAAATATGTATATTGAAAACCAACTACCTGATATAAAATTGCTTCAGGAGCACAAGCTAAATATTGCTCTTGGCACTGATAGCCTTGCCTCAAACTCAAGCTTATCAATACTCGAAGAAATAAAAACTATATCATCTCATTTCCCAGACATAAAATTGGAAGAACTAATAAAGTGGGGAACATTGAATGGAGCAAAGGCATTGAATTTCAGCAATCAATATGGAAGTCTTGAAGTGGGGAAAAAGCCAGGAATAAACTTAATCAGTATGCTTGACCTTGAAAACATGAAAATTAATAGTGAAAGTGTAGTGAAGAAACTTGCCTGAATCAAAACTCACCGGGGTACCTGAAATCATCCGGTGAGTAATATTTCTAGTTGTGCCCTTTTTCTTTTAAATAGCTAACGGCTTCTTTATCATATTTCAATATGTGATTTTCAAACCATGCATAAAGGTAACTGGCTATTTCAACGCAAACCTTATCCTTTCCTTTGTTAAAATCTTGTTGTAGCCTGGTTACCCTATTTATAAATTCGTTGTGTAACTCCTGATGATGCTGAAAATTTGGATATTCCTTAAAATAAATCTCTTCCCTTATTAGATAGTGTTCTGCATAATATACCAGTGAAAAGAAAATCTCTGAAACCTTCTCGCCGCAAAAATCCTGATCACTAATTTCAAGAATTCTGTTTAATATTGATACAAATTTCTGATGATGTTCATCAATGAAACTAATACCTACATTGTACTCTTCTTCCCATTCAATGGGTCCGGCTGGTAATTTCATATCCTAAATTTTCTTAATACAAATGTAGTTTTCAGGCAATCCTATACAATGACAATTATCATAGCAGCTATTACAGGTGCATTTAACATAAGAATGCATACATGATAAGATATGAAAGAGAAGGAAGATTTAAAATGGGAAAATGGGATGAAGATTTTTTGAAGAGAACCAAAATATAATTGTAAAAACCCTGAAATATTAAGGGAAGAAGCATAAATACGACATTGGCTATTGAGCTTTAAGCTATGAACGTTTGGAGCCTTTAGCAAAATCAGATAAATTTGCCTGATGCCTGCTTCATTATTTCACAACTATTATAAATAGATAGTATAATTATTCATGGGGAATAAAAATCCAGGAAGACAAAAAACAATATTGTTCTGTCCGCTTGATTGGGGCTTAGGTCACGCCAGCAGGGATATTTTAATAATTCAAAAGCTTCTGGATAGCAAAAAATATAAAATTATAATCGGAGCAGATAATGCACCCTATCATTTATTAAAGTCTGAGTTCCCCGATTTACAATTTTTGCGATTCCCTTCTTTCAGCATACATTATTCAGGCCATTCTTCTCAGAGTATTAAAATCATATTGCAAGTACCCAAAATACTTTATTGGATCCGGAAAGAACATCGCATGTTAAAAAACATTATTTTTCAACATGAGGTTGACATTGTGATCTCAGATAATCGATATGGCTTATGGAATAAGGATATTCATACCATTATTATATCTCATCAGATAAAAATTTTCCTTTCTGCAATACTATGTTGGTTTGAGCCATTGGTAAATACTAAAATCACAAAGTGGCTTAGTAAATTTGACCAATGTTGGGTCCCTGATATAAAGGGAGAAAATAACCTTGCCGGGAAATTATCCCATCCCGAAAAACTTCCACAAAATCTAAGTTATATTGGCCCAATCTCACGCTTTCAGCTAAGCAAAAACCTGAGAGATCTAAAACCGGCAAAGAAATATGATGTCCTGATAATTCTTTCAGGACCTGAGCCTCAGCGAAGCATTTTGGAGAAACTTTTGATCAGGCATTTTCGAAAAAAGGAAACTCCTGTATTAATTGTACGTGGTATTCCATGGCAAAAAAAGGGTAAGACAGTTTATGGTAATATTAGTCTTGTATCACATTTACCATCCGGCCTTTTATTTTCCTATATTTCAATGGCAAAATATGTTATTTGCCGGGCTGGTTATAGCTCTATTATGGACCTTGCCATATTGAATAAATCAGCCATTCTCATTCCAACACCAGGTCAGACTGAGCAAGAATATCTTGCCCTAAGCCTTCACTCCCGAAAAATTTTCTACAGGCTGGAACAGAAAGATCTTGACTTTGAAAAAGCCTTTAGTGAAATCTCGGAATACTATCCCGGAATAAGTTTTTCAGGAAATGATTTTCTGGATCAAGCTATTGAAAAACTTGACATGACACTAAAAATAATAAAGGACTATTGAGGAAATGCTAAAACCAACCGAAAAACCTGCATAGATTTGTTTTGGGTTATGAGCTTCTAATTTTAAACGGGAATAAGCAACCAGTCCTGATGCCAGTAAAAGGATTATTAAATAATTATTTACATCAATCTTGTATTTTAATGAAAGAATAAAAAATATGCCTGTAATGGCTCCCATTCCCAGTAAATGCAATGAAATTTTCCAGTTCCAGCTAATTATTAAAGCAATAAAAACAATAAAGCCCCCAATCAATATGTAGGTAGTAATTAATTCCGGAGCATAAAATCTATTCAAAATATAATAGGTTATGAAAAACAATATACTTTGAACGATAAGGGGTATAATCCTTTCGTGAGATTGTTCCATTCTTACACTCAAAATAAATTTACGATAAAGATAAAATGGAATCAGGCTTAATGGTATAAGAATAGTATTAATGGCCACCACCATATAAATCCATTTTTCAAGTTCTTTTGAAATCCACTTATGGAACTCATGAGGAAAATAATTGTACAGATCTAACTGATATAGCATAAAAATCCCATATAATGTAAGAAGTATGGGATGAAATAATAATGAAATTGCCCGGGCAATAAACTTTTCTAGTTGAAAATTTTCAGCACTTAATTTCAAAATAAAAATTAATTTTCAAAGTTCTTTTCTTAACCTCGCAACCGGAATATTCAATTGTTCTCTGTACTTTGCAATAGTCCTTCTGGCTATTAAATAGCCTTTTTCTTTCAGTATACTGGCAAGTTTTTCATCTGTCAGGGGCTTACGTTTTTCCTCTGCATCGACACAACCTTTAAGGATTATTTTGATTTCCCTGGTTGAAACTTCTTCCCCATCTTCTGTTCGCATTCCTTCAGAAAAGAAAAATTTAAGAGGATAAATATTGCTGGGTGTTTGAACATATTTACTGTTTGCCACCCGAGAAATAGTGGAAATATCCAATTGGGTTTTTTCAGCAATATTTTTAAGTATCATGGGTCTTAACTTTGTCTCATCCTCATCTTCAAAGAATTCGGCCTGATATTCCAGGATTGCCCCCATGGTTAATAATAAAGTAGTTTGTCTTTGCCTGATTGCATCAATAAACCACTTGGCTGAATCTAATTTCTGCTTAACAAAACTAACTGCATCTTTCTGGACTTTGGTATGTCCTTCCTTATTATTTTTATAGGACTCCAGCATTTCTGCATACTGACGACTTACATGAAGCTCAGGTACATTCTTTGAGTTTAAAAACAGTTCTATATTATCCTCTTTTATTTCAAGAATAAAATCCGGAACAATGTGTTGAGTGATTTTGTTCAATGGGTCGCTGTAAGAACTGCCGGGTTTAGGATTTAACTTAAGTATTTCATCAATAGCTTGCTTTAACAAAGACTCCTTAATGTTCAGCCGGTCAATAATTTTCTGATAGTGTTTTTTTGTAAATTCCTGGAAATGATATTTCAGTATTTTCCAGCATAGCTCAATTAAGGGGTTCTGCCGGTCCTTACGTTCAATTTGCAAAAGGAGACATTCCTGTAAATCACGAGCTCCAACACCGGGTGGTTCAAGATCCTGAATAATGCGCAAAATTTCCATCAGTTCCTCTTCCGAAGCATTAAAATTCATGGTAAATGCCAAATCATCAACGATGTTTTCAATTTCTCTTCTCAAATAGCCATCCTCATCAATATTTCCCAGAATATATTTTCCGAGAATTTCTTGTTTTTCGGTCAAATGTCTTAAGCCTAATTGAGCTTCCAGGTGATCATGAAAGGTGTCGCCCACAGAGAATGGAATTTCTGTTTTCTTCTCTTCTCCTGAAGTATTCCTCAAGTTCAATTTATAGGAAGGAACATCTTCATCATTCAGGTAATCTGAAAGAGAGAATTCATCCTGTTCATTATCAATTTCTCCTTCCACAATATCATCATCCTGATCTGCAGAAACATCCTGGTCTTCCTTCCCTTCTTCAAGCACAGGATTCTCTTCCAGTTCTTTCTTGATTCTCTGCTCCAACTCAATAGTAGGAATTTCCAGAAGTTTTATCATCTGAATTTGCTGAGGAGACAGCTTTTGTAATAATTTCTGCTGTAGTCTTTGCTTTAACATAATTCTGCACTCAATCTAACCATCAAAATTGCATCTCCAAAATAAGAATAATTCATAAATAATTCACAATATGGAGCTTTCATTATTTCCCGAAATAAATAAATTTTAATACTATCAGTATCGATCAGACTCTAGAATTCTGCATTTTTAGGTGTCCTTGGGAAAGGAATTACATCCCTTATATTTCCCATTCCGGTAACAAACAATACCATACGTTCAAAACCCAGTCCAAACCCGCTGTGTGGTGCTGTTCCAAACTTTCTGGTCTCCAGATACCACCAGAGATCCTTTTTAGGGATATTTAGCTCTTCGATTCTTCTGTTCAACTTTTCAAAATTCTCTTCCCTTTGTGATCCTCCTATTATTTCTCCAATTCCCGGGAATAATACATCCATAGCTCGTACTGTCTTGCCGTCATTGTTTTGTTTCATATAAAAAGCCTTAATCGAGCTTGGATAATCCGTCAGAATTACTGGCTTCTTAAAATGTTCTTCCACGAGATATCTTTCATGTTCAGACTGCAAATCAAGACCCCAATCCACCGGAAATTCAAACTTCTTTTTTGAAGACTTCAGTATTTCGATTGCCTCTGTATATCCTGCCCTGACAAAATCATTATCAAGTATAGAATTAAGACGATTGATAAGCTCGGGCTCATACATTTTACTCAGAAATTGAATATCATCCTTACAATTTTCAAGCACATAGCTTACAAGGAATTTCAACAAACTCTCCGCAAGATCCATGTTGTCATTAATATCATAAAAAGCCATTTCGGGTTCAATCATCCAAAATTCTGCAAGATGCCTTGGAGTATTTGAATTTTCAGCTCTAAAAGTCGGACCAAAAGTATAAATTTCAGTCAGGGCAAGGGCTCCTAATTCGCCTTCAAGCTGACCCGAGACAGTCAGGTTTGTTTCTTTACCAAAAAAATCTTCCGTAAAATCTACCTCCCCATTTTCTTTTAAAGGCGGGTTGATCGGATCTAAAACAGAAACACGAAACATTTCTCCTGCGCCCTCTGCATCAGATCCGGTAATAATAGGGGTATGTAAATAATGAAACCCATATTCATTAAAGAACTTATGATTGGCAAATGCCAGGGCGTGTCTGATTCTGAGAATTGCTCCAAAAGTATTTGTTCTTGGTCTTAAGTGTGCAATTGTTCTGAGAAACTCCAGAGAGTGCCCTTTTTTTTGAAGAGGGTAAGTTGCAGGATCAGCCTTCCCATATAATTCAATTTCTTCAGCTTGAATTTCAACATTCTGACCTTGTCCCATAGATTCTACAAGAGTTCCTTTTATACGAACACAGGCCCCTGTAGTAACTGCTTTTAAGGTTTCTTCATCAAATTCTGCAATATCTGCAACACACTGAATATTATGTATTACAGATCCGTCATTTACAGCAATAAAGGCAATCTTTTTATTCCCTCGACGGGTGCGCACCCATCCTTTTACTTCAACCTTTTTCCCGGTTTCCTTCGAACCGAGCAAATTTTTAATTTTCTCTCGACCTAGCATTCTAATATTTTTTTATTTATTAAACATTGCAAAAGTACAAATTTCCGCGCTTGCTAATCGTTTCAATTAATTGAATTCTTAATCCTGTGTATAATAATTATTAAATTACTCTATTTAAAAGGTCTATATATACCAATTATTTAAAATTATACGTTTTATTCTTAACTTTAGTCAATCGAGATTCTTTCTTTCTTTCTGGAAATTATTTTGATTGATTATGTTTGCTTGTTCAAAGTGAATAAAACTATTCTATTAAGTAATAAATGATGGAAACAAAAAAAAGATTTATACTGATCCCCTGGGATAATACCAAAATTGCGGAAAATGCCTTGTTGCATGGTATAAAAATTGCCAAAATGGTTGACACAAGTGTAATGCTTCTACACATTGTAGACAAAAAAATTACTGCGCTTGAAAAAGAAAAGGCTCAATTAAATCTCGATGAAACGACTGAGCGCTACATCAAAGAATATAAGGTTACGATTGAAAACACGATCCTGGGAGGAAGCATTTTTTCAGCTATTTCGGAATATGCTAATGATCATGAAGCTGGATTTGTTGTGATGGGTACACATGGAATGAAAGGAATGCAGAAAATTACCGGGAGTTGGGCTCTGAAAGTCATTGTTGGTTCAAAAATTCCTTTTATTGTAGTTCAGGAAAAACCCTCAGATTGGGAAAAATTCAAGAACATTGTTTTCCCTATTGATTTTAGATCTGAAAGTAAAGAGAAATTACAATGGGCTATATATATGGGAAAATATTTTGACTCCAAAGTTCATATCCTAAAGCAAAAAATAACTGACAAATCATTATTAAGAAAAACAAATATAAACTTAAACTTTGCTATAAAATATTTGACTCAGAATAGAATCGAGTATGAAATACATGAATTACCAAAGACCGGAAGTTTTGCAAAAGATTCTCTTGCCTTTAGCCAGGATATCAATGCTGACCTGATTCTCCTAACCAGCACTAGAAATATTACAATGGCAAATTATATGCTGGGTGCACAAGAACAATATATAATTGCCAACAGTTCAAGAATTCCTGTTTTGGTTGTAAATCCAATGGCAAGTTTTGCAAAGCTTGGACAGTTTATGTATGGCTAGTTATTGACCATAATAAATGCTCCCCAATAAAAGGGAGCCGGATAAGCCTTTTTTATTTCATCTTGCGCATATTTAAATGCAGAATATTTGTTTCCGGTGCTAAGCCATTGTTTATAGAACAAACTCATTAGTTTCTGGGTTACCTCATCACTAACCTGCCATAGAGAAATCATTAAAGAAGATGCACCTGCAATTTGAAATGCCCTTTGTAAACCATAAACACCCTCTCCATTACGAATTTCTCCAAGTCCTGTTTCACAGGCGCTCAATACAACAAGCTCTGTTTTATCAAGTTCTAAAAACAAAGATTCGTAGGCATTTAATATTCCGTCATCTACTATTCCTTCCCGGTTTGTTCCAATAGATTGGATAGTATTATCAGCACCGGTAAAAAGTAAACCGGATCGAAGCAGGGGATTTTCCATTGCCTGGTCGGGTTCTATTCCAAAAACCTTTTCTTTTCCCATCTTACGATCTGCAAGGAAATATCCATGTGTTGCAATATGCAGGAGATATGGATTATTAATTTTTTTGACTTTCTCTTCCATGGCCTCATTTCCAATCAGAATTTGTGTCCCCCAGGCTTTTAATTTAAGTTGTGCATTTATTTCTTCCACTTCCTTTTTGGTTCCAGGTAATTCCTGAACTGGCATTTGTTTTGCCTGGTCCCAATCAAAATCTTTTGCATAATTTGGAGCACCGAGTAATACAGCCTTTTCTTTACCAGGAATTTTTTTTCCAAGTTTCTTTTTAATGGATGGTATTTCTTTCGTATTCATAACATAAAATATCTCTTTTTGGTCAATCAAAAAATTCCCGGAATCATCCTGAAGAGTATTCAGGTTTATCTGGTTATAAACACCATCAAGAGATGCAAAAATTCGTTTATGATCTGAGGTGACCACCTTCAGCTTTCCCCAATAAATATCATACTGTCCTGTTTTTTCAAAACCTCTTTGCATATTATTGCGGTACTCGCGGGCAAAAACACCTTCCATTTGGTTCCCTCCCTCAAAAACAAGCATTTCAGGCATTTGGTATTTTGAATTATCCAGAACCAGGGCAACATACCTGATTGTGCTATCCTGGTTTGAAAAGTCACTTATAGGAAGACGTATAAATTCTACACACGCTTCATCTTCAGATAATACTTTTGAGATATCCCTGCAATTAACCTCACTCTGAAGATAGCCTGTAGAAAAAGCCATGGATTTATCAGAAAGCTGCTTTTCCTTCTCATTGGCAACATATTCAAGAGAATCTAAATTGATTTTATCTTCCCTGATTTCTTCCTTCGATAGGGTATATATTTCAGATAAGTATTTTTTCAGATCCACCCATTCCTTATACTGCTTGATTAAGTTGGGATCATTACTGTTAAGTATCTGATTTTTAACTTTACTGGTAGCATTCAATAGTAAAGCTTTGGTTGAAATATGATAATTATACATATCTGCTTTTAAGGAGGGTATATTCTCCCTGGCATCAAGAACAAAATTGTAGTACCTGATAAATCTGGGGTAAAGGGTATTCCAAAATTTAGTCTTGTCATATTCACTCATGGGAGGGAAATAGGTCCTTACCTGGTATAGATACTCTTCCATCACTTCTTTGTAAAGTCCTGAAGCTACATCCAGATCTCCCTCAAGCCAATTCATAACAGCTAAAGATTCCCTGGTAATATTTATGGAAGGATGATGCTCTCCTAATGTAGTCTGCTGTATAGTTAAGGCTTTACTTATGAGCGGCTTAGCCATAGCCGGATTGTTCCGGGAAAGGTAAAACCTGCTCAAATCAGTAAGGGCAGAAGCATATACGGGGTGGTTAACTCCAAATTTTTTCCTAAATATCTCTATCGCTTGATTTAACAAGTCTTCAACTTCATCGGGTTCTCCCTTCTCCATATACAAGGAAGCAAGATTCCTTAACATTACCGCGTAATCAGGATGACTGGTTCCCAGGCGCCTCTTCTTTAGCTTAATTGCTTCAAGGTAAATTTTTTCAGCTTTATCATATTGCTCCTGCAATTGATACAATAAGGCAAGATTTACCTTCATCCGAACATAGTTGGGCGATTTTTCCTTGAATGAATCTGAAGCAAGGTCTATTGCCTTTAGCAATTCTTTTTCTGCATCCTGATATTTACCAAGAACCTGTAAAAGAATAGCATTATTGTTACGAACAATAGCCATTGCAGAACTATTTTCCCCTTTAGTTTCCAGGGTAATCTTAATTGCCTGATTAAATAATTTCCCTGCTTCATTGAAGCGGCCCATGTCTTTATATAAAACAGCCAGATTATTTAGAGAGGCCCCATACCCATGCATATCATTCAAAATATCTTTTTGGATCTGCATTGCCTGAAGAGTTAATTCTTCGGCTCTTAAAAACCGACCTGTAGTGTGATGAATTAGTCCAAGATTACTGATAACCCCTGCTCCCATTTTTGTGTCTGTAAGACCATTATATTCCTGTATAAATTTTGCTGTTTTAAAAGAAATCTCTGCCGAATTGTACTTCCCTGAAGCATATAAAATCTCACCAACATCATTGTAATCTTCTGCTTTTTCTTCATAGGTTCGATCTTGCATACTTTCGGGGCTCACAACATAAATCAAGCCCTTCTGTAGCTTTCTGAATTTCTCTTCTGACTCAAAAACGCCTGAATTATCACTAAAAGAAACTGCATAATTGAAATCTGTTGGATCGTAATCATCTCTTGATTTCTCAAGCTGTCTGATAGTTTCATCCTTCACAACCCTCAAAATATTTTCTGTGTTGATATTCCTTAAAACCCCTTTAAGCTGACCAAAGGAGAGAGAAGTTCCCAGCAAAAAAATGCATAAAATAGTAATACTCCTTTTCATATGTTTATATTATTTATTTGTTCTAAACCCTAAATTATTAACCTTTTATGAATGCAAGTTCTTTCAGGCTTTGAGTTTTCGGGAAATTGAACGGTTATAAAAAAGAAGCAGAGCCAAAATAACAAACCACTGCAGAATACATGTCATTACACTAAATGCATTCAGCGGATTGTACCATTGTTGCGGTGCAAAAACTGTTGCCGATTGAAATAACCACCAGATTAAAAGAATGGCTGCTCCAACTGGGATCACATATTTAATTTCTGTGGTCCACCACTTCCCAAGTTTCCAGTCTCCTTTTACTGAATTCAGATCGTCAACTATATGGCCGATTCCATATTTAACAATTGCAAATGCTATAAAGGCTCCCGAAATCATCAGTGCAATTCCCCAAACATAGTCCTGATTACTTAACAGGTTTAGGTTTTTTGCTGAAGGAATACCAAGAAGATATACAACTGCAATCACTATCAGGATGGCTTTTTTACGCTTTATCCCCATATCCACAAAAACCCGGGTAGAAAGTTCAAGCATTGCAATGATGGATGAAAATCCCGCAAAACTCAAACCCAGAAAAAACAAAATTGCAAGTATAGACCCCATAGGCATTTTTGCAAATAGCTGTGGCATCCAAATAAAAGTCAGCCCTGTAGAAGCAGGCCCACTGGTTTTCATTATGTCAAGTGTCTGTGCATTAGTCATACCCATTCCCGATTGTAAAACTGAAAAAACAGTCCCAAAAATCATTACGGCTGCAAAAATGGAAACGATATTGTTTCCGATCCCTGTTATGAAAGCATTTTTCACACTTCCATGCTTCACCTGCATATAAGCTGCATATGTTAAGAATAAGCCCCATCCTGCCCCGGTATCCCATGCGTTTTGAGTAAGAGCAGCCAACCAGATGCGGGGGTGTTTCAATTGATCCCATCCCGGTGTAAAAAGATATTTAATCCCTTCAAAAGAACCGGGGAGAGTTACTGCCCGAATTACAGATATAAGAACAATCAGTAATAAGGCAGGAATTAAAATCTTATTGACCCGTTCAATAGACCTAATTCCTTTCCATATTACTATAGCACCAATTGCTACAGCAAGCAAGTGAAACAGCAATGGCCAATTGCTGTTCTGAAAATTATCCCAAATAGCTGTTGATTCAACAGTAGTTAGCGGCAGGGGATGAATAAGGGTATAATAAAAATAGTAGATACACCAACCAACTACTACTGTATAGAAAAAAGCAATGGCAGTTGACACGAATGCCACAAAAGCTCCCATCCAGGCAAACTTTTTTCCGATAGCTTTAACAAATACACCTATAGTACCAGCCCTGAACTTACGTCCCAGTGCATATTCAGCAATAATAAGTGGTATGCTCCATAAAAAAAGGAAAAACAACCAGGCAACCAGAAACGCACCTGCTCCTTCATCGCCCCCATTCTGGGCAGCAATCCTTGGGAATCGCCAGATGTTACCGGTACCAACAGCAATTCCAAGTGCACTAATTATTAATCCAAAACGGGAAGAAAACCGCTGATTAACTGACTGATCCAGGTTATTATTCATATCATATTCAGGCTATAATGATCTCTTTATAATACCAATTTCACAGGAAAGCTTTAATAGAAGGATAAATTTATAGAAATAAAAGTAATTAAAAAAAGTACAAAATCTTTTTACCTTTGCGGAACATGTCGGTTGAAATTCAACATATCACCAAGCTTTTCAGAGAGCAAAAAGCCCTGAATGATATCTCATTTAATATAGGAACCGGAGAAGTTGTTGGCCTGCTTGGTCCCAATGGCGCAGGAAAGTCTACATTGATGAAAATCATTACAGGGTATCTTTCACCCACATCAGGAAATGTTATTATCAATGGGATAAACACCCAAAAAGACCCTATTGGTATCAGACAAAAAATTGGTTACTTGCCTGAAGACAATCCTCTATATTCAGAAATGTTCATCCGGGAATTTCTTGAATTTATTGGACATATTTACAAAATGAAAGGCTTAAATAATCGTATTGATGAAATTATTCGGCTTACCGGTCTGACACCTGAACAAAATAAAAAAATCAATACACTTTCAAAAGGATATCGTCAACGCGTAGGACTGGCACAGGCTCTTATACATAATCCTGATGTATTGATTCTGGATGAACCCACATCCGGTTTGGACCCTAACCAAATAAGAGACATTAGAGATTTGATCTCTGCAGCCGGACAAGAAAAAACGGTAATCCTTTCGACTCACATCATGCAGGAAGTTGAAGCTATTTGTGACCGGATTATCATTTTAGACAAAGGGCAGCTTATTGCTGATGAACAAACCGTAAACATTCAATCTAAAAGTTTAGCAGAAAACCAAACTGTTCTTGTTGAATTTGATCATAATCCTGGAAAAGAAATTCTTCAAAAAATCTCTGGAGTTGGAACAGTTCTACAGATCAAAGAAAACAAATGGCTTTTACAAAGTCAGTCTATAGAAGATATACGACCAATTATTTTTCAATTTGCAGTTGACCAAAAACTTACAGTTCTTTCACTTGCCGAACAGGAAAAAAGTCTGGAAAACATCTTCCAGGAGTTAACAAAAAAAAAATAAATCTTTCATTTGGAATCTACACACAAATTTAGTTCATTTGTCAATCAATTATTGGTGGAGGGATTTGGCTGATTGCAACCACTGAAAAAAATTGCTAAAACAGATTTCTTTTTCAACTACCAGCCTGATTTTTCTTTCAAATTTTATTAATCAAAAAACTATTGATATGTCCTATCTATTTACATCTGAATCTGTTTCTGAGGGACATCCAGATAAAGTTGCCGACCAGATCTCTGATGCTTTGCTGGATGAATTTTTAAAATTCGATCAAAACTCAAAAGTGGCCTGTGAAACCATGGTAACCACCGGATTAGTAGTTTGTAGCGGAGAGGTAAGAACTGAAGGTTACGTGGATATTCAAAAAATTGCAAGGCGTGTCATTAAAAATATCGGCTATACCAAGGCTGATTATAAATTCGATGCTGGTTCTTGTGGAATTATTTCAACAATTCATGGTCAGAGTGATGATATAAACCAGGGAGTAAGCAGAGAAATTAAAGAAAACCAGGGGGCTGGTGACCAGGGAATAATGTTTGGTTATGCAAACAAAGATATGGACAATGGCATGCCTCTCCCTCTGGAACTAAGTCATATAATACTCCAGGAATTGGCGGAAATAAGAAAGGAAGGCAAGGAAATGACCTACCTGCGTCCTGATTCTAAATCCCAGGTAACAATTGAATATGACGATCAGCATAATCCTATTGCTATTGATACCATAGTTGTTTCTACCCAGCATGATGAATTTGTTCTTCCTGAAGGCGATTCGCTGGAAGCCAAGCTTAAAGCTCAGAAAGCAATGCAATCAGCCATTAAAAATGATCTGGAAAAGATTCTGATGCCCAGGGTTAAAAAGAAGGTTCCTGATCGTATTATAAAACTAATTAATGGATACAATCTCCTTGTCAATCCAACCGGAAATTTTGTAATTGGAGGTCCTCATGGTGATACAGGTTTGACAGGCCGGAAAATCGTAGTAGATACATATGGAGGAAAGGCTCCACATGGAGGTGGTGCTTTTTCGGGTAAAGATTCATCAAAAGTTGATCGATCGGCAGCTTACGCAGCACGGCATATTGCAAACAATCTGGTAGCGGCAGGTGTAGCCGATGAGGTGTTAATTCAACTGGCTTATGCTATTGGTGTGGCAGAGCCTGTTGGAATTTATGTAAATACATTTGGCTCATGCAAATTGGTAAACCACGAAAAACAAACAAGTTGTGACAGTGAAATTGCTGAAAAAGTAAAAACCATTTTTGACCTGAGGCCCTATTCTATCATTAAAAGGTTTGGTCTTAAAAATCCAATCTTTGAAAAAACAGCTACCTATGGGCATTTTGGAAGAACACCATATACCGAAGAGGTTGAAGTATATTATAATAATCCTGGTATTCGTTCAAAGATTGTAAACGGGGAAACTAAATATTATAAGCAGGTAGAATACTTCTCCTGGGAGAAACTAGACCATGTGGATGAAATAAAAAAAGCTTTTAAGATTTGAGCCTTTTGCACAATGCATATAGTGAGTGAGTATCTATAGGGCCTTGTAAATAAATGAACTAAAAAATTCAATATACTGCTGTGTAACTTTTTCCCAGTTGTACTCTTTTTGAATTTTTATAAGATTCCTTTTTGAAAATTCATCTTTATAATCCATGTATTTGTTAATGGAAGTAAAATGGTCTGCCAACATTGTGACATCACTGAAAAAGAAGGCATCCTTTCCCAATACATTTTTGTTGTATTTGTTATCATGAGCAAAAATAAGGCAAGACGTAGCCATAGCTTCAAGCAAGGATGGATTTGTTCCTCCTACTGAATGACCATGAATATAGGCTTTGCTATTTTTTCTAAATAAATTCAGCGTGTTTTTATCAAATATTGATCCCGGGAAATAAATGTTTTGAAATCTAGCATATTTATTGATTAAGAATTTCCCATATCTGGTTCTGGTATCCCCAACAACTATCATCAAATGATCCTGTTTTGAGTTTAACCAGGCCTGCAAGATCATATCAATGTGATTTTCTGGCTCAAGCCTGGAAATCACCAGGAAATATTCTTTCTTTTTATTAAAAAAATCAAAGCCTTCAGATTTTATCTTTACTTTTTCATCCTGCTGTAAAGAAATATCTGCACCATAGGGAATATATTTAGTCTTCACCCCATATTTGGAAAAATAATATTCCAAAATTTTGGGGTGATCAACGATCTGTCCATCAGCCCACCGAATGGCAAGTTTTTCATTCCATTTTAAAAAAATTTGTGCTATCCATCCCCATTTCTCCCTCTGCCACTCCATACCATCCATGTGAATAAGAACAGGAACTTTTGCAGTATTTTTAAGAAGTCGCAAAAACAGGGAAGATGAATAACCGCAACTGAGTATTATATCAGGATTCAGCTGTAATGCTGTTTTGAAACTAAAGTAATCATACAATAATGTGGATAGAGCAGGGATGAACTGTAAGTTTTCTTTTTGCCTTATTATCTTAACCCCTTTAAATTCTTTTTCCTTATAATAATGGTCCCGGGGATTAAAAACAATTACCTCATGACCATTTTTTACAAGACCTGCGCCAAGCTTTTCAGCAAATTGTTCAAACCCACCATAACGATTGGGAATCCCCCTTGTTCCAATAATAACTATTTTCAAAACGATTAAATATTAATCAAAGCAAAATATTCACATCTGAAAGTTAAGTCTAATTATTCATCACAAAAAAAAAAGTTGTGATTTCTCTATTATCCAGGATCCCAATATTCAGCTATGTTAATAAATGTTTCCCTTGTTATACAAGTTTTCTTACTTTTGAGGATACCAAAAATGATATTTCAGAATGGTAGAAAATCCAACTTCAAAAAGTAAAAAATGGTATGCCATTTACACAAAATCGCGCAATGAGAAAATGGTTTCTGTTAATCTCGAAGTTAAGGGTATTGAGGTTTATCTGCCCTTATTAAAAATACTGAAACAATGGAGTGACAGGAAGAAATGGGTGGAAGTTCCCCTGTTCAGAAGTTATATTTTTGTCCACATTCATGACAAAAACTACCTGGATGTATTACAAACTGAGGGTGTTGTACGATTTGTGACTTTCAGGAATGAAAGAATTCCTATACCTGAAAATCAAATTGTCGCGGTAAAATCTTACCTTGAAGAAGACGATCCAATCAATATCGAAAACCTGGAATATCTGCCAGGAGATCGTGTGGAAGTATGCAGGGGCCCCTTGCGAGGCTTACTTGGGGTATTTATCGAAGTAAAAGGAAAACAACGGGTTATGGTTGAAATAGAAAGCATTGGGCAAAGACTTATCTTAAACCTGCCTAAATCTATTATAGCAGTACGAAATTAATCATGAAGCTTGTAAAATCATTCATCCTGTGACTTATACCGCTCCTAAACAGACTTTTTCTATGAGTAACAAGTGTTGCTTGCTGAAATCTTAAGGGTTATTTTATTTCTCCATTTTTTGGCCATTCATCTACAGGTTTCTTCCTTTCACCAAAATAAATATTTCTT
>JAUVKW010000001.1 GCA_030596025.1 Bacteroidota bacterium
AAGAGGGTTGAGGAGGTTGAGAAAGTTTAGTGGGTTTAGGATTTAATGTGAGATTAGCTTCATAAATCGAAACAAATTTCTTCCACCTAAACCCTGCCTGCCGGCAGGCAAGGTTTCTAAACAGTCTGAACTCACTAAACCTAAAATTATTAAAAAACATTAAAACCCTTATGAAAACAATCATCCCTCTTGGTCTTTTACTTTACATATTTGTTATTGGATGTACTCCAGACTCTAATGAAAAAAACGATTATTCTTCCTCCACTGTCAGGAAGTACAAACCTGATTCTTTGGAATTGTTATTCGCCAGTCCTATTATATATGATGTGCTGGTTAAAAACCCGGACCTGGAGGATACCTGGACCAGTGAAAGATTAGAGAACTTTCAGAAAGATGATTTTGTGAATATTATTTTTGAAGCCATTTATAATGGAAAGATAAAAGCTTATAACTATCACACTGGAGGTGCAATGACTCTTAAAGAGATCCGGGCCCTTGAAAATTCTGAAGAATTTGATCGCTCAAAAATCGGCAAAATTCAATTTGAAGAAGATTGGTATTTCAATGAAAAGGAGTTTATCCTGACTAAAAAAATAAAGTCTATCATTCTTGCCTATGAAATAATTGACCAGTTTGGAGAAATAAGAGCCTATAAGGGAGCTTTCTTAATCCCACTTAATGAAGTGCCAGAATTATCAACCGAGACTAAATAAACCCATCAATGATTCATGAATCACAAATAACAGAACAGCAGCTCCTTGATGTGGCAAGCAAAATGATCATTGCAGCCAGGACTGCTCCCAAAACAAGGGGGAAAGATTATCTTACATTTTCAATAATTAAGGACAAAAAGCAAAAAGAATCTCTGGCTTCAAAAATGAAAGAAATTGGAGAAAAAACGGGAGCTCATTTCTTTGCTCGTGATGCTGAAAATATATTAAAAGCCCCTGTAATAGTATTATTTGGAGCTACTATACAAACCATGAATCTTCCAAATTGTGGAATCTGTGGCTTTATAGATTGTGAGGGAAAAGAAAAACATCCGGATGTGCCCTGCGGTTACAATACTATCGACCTGGGAATTGCAGTCGGATCCGCGGTAGGAATTGCTATGGATAATAGGGTAGACAACAGAATAATGTATACAATTGGTATGGCCGCCCTTGAATTGAAACTTTTAGGTGAGGATGTTAAAATAATTCTGGGAGTTCCCTTGAATGCCGGTTCCAAGAATTTATTCTTTGACAGGAAATAATTACTTGTTGAGTGAATGGGTGAATCTTCAGATTATAATCGAAATATAATATTTTACGATTAAGCGTAACGCAATTAAATGTATTTTTCGTTACGCAAAAATGTATAATATGAATCCTTTTTTGACAAAAACTTACAAGGGAGAGGAATATTTTTTCGACAGGGCAAAAGAGGAGTTTGTAAAAGCTCCTTTGTCCAGAGTGTTTGCTGATAAACATGGCCTGTCTGCCTCCAGTTCGGTTGCCAGGGCAGTAAAAGCCTTATTGGATAAAGGCCTTATTATAGAATCACGAGGACTTGGGCTAAAGGGGTATAATGTTTTTGTATTAAAAAATCTTCAAAAAATATATTAAAAATTAATGAGTGAATGCTCAAATGATAGAATTTAAAAAAAAAGTTTTTATTAGTCTACCACACTAAATTTAACATTTGGAGCTACAAAATTTACTTTATAGTTTTTAATAAATTTGACATTTTTTTTCAACTGATTATTTGCAGTATATTTACTCATGATAAAACAGTGAAAAATTTATCATGAACATATTCCCATTCAAATATAAATCTCCACTCCAATTAGGTTTTTTCATTGTCTTTATTATAGCAATCAGTCAGGTAGGGGAATTTTATGGAATTCAAAATTATGAGCTACCTCTAATATATAATATTGAATTAGTTGATTTATGCCCAACTTCCAACTACTCCTCCACAAATAATTATAAATTCCACAATTATTCCAGTTACAAGTTTAAGGATGAATATTTGTTATTTAGCACATCAAATTATTATCAAATTAAGCAGTATAATAATTCTTGTGAACTGATGCTTAAAAAACAAGAAATCCTTCAAGCAGGCATTGAAATAATTACCAGAAAACAGTATTGGATCAAAGCCCTCCACGCTAAAATAAATACTGACGAATACCTTTCTTAACCTTATATGATGCCATTCTAAGCATCACAGCTTTCCTCAATACGTATTATCAAAATTAAACTTTTGTTTGATCAGTGGTATACTCAGCAATACCTACTAATCCAGATCAAATGAATTCAATTAGTATTAACCTATAATTCTTATGAAAGCATTCGTGAAGATTAAATCGTTCTTATTATCTAATAATAGCTCAATTCAAAATGACCTTAAGGACTATGAGAAGATTTTAATTGATGTCAATAATCATCATTCACAATTAATAAAAAAGACAGATAATGAGTTACAAAAACTATCCTGGAGCCTTATTAAAATAGTCCAAAATGAAAATAAAATTAATCTGGATGATTTATTAGCTTCAGCTTTTGCTCTTGTTAAAGAGGTTTGCATTAGGCAATTGAATATAACTCCTTTTGATGTGCAAATTTTAGGAGCAATTGGACTTCAAAAAGGGAATCTAATTGAAATGCAAACTGGAGAGGGAAAAACAATAACTGCCGTTTTCTCTGCCTACCTTAATGCTTTGACTAAAAAAGGTGTCCACATTTTAACTTTTAATGATTATCTCGCAAAAAGAGATGCTACCTGGATGTCACCCATATTTGAGTTTTTGGGATTATCTGTAGGATTCATATCAGCTGAAATGAATAAATCTGAAAAGAAGAAATTATATAAATGTGATATTACTTATGCAACCGCCAAAGAAGTAGGGTTTGATTATTTAAGATCTGAAGTTGCATATGACAAAAAGGAGCTGGTATTGCGACCATTTCATTATGCGATTGTTGATGAAGCTGATGCGATACTGATTGATGAAGCTAGAAACCCTCTGGTTTTAGCAGGAGATATTATCAAAACTGATTTAGACTTTTATAATATTGCCAGGTTTATATCCACATTGGACTCTAAAATTGACTTTCTTTCTGACGAGTATTCCAGAAATATATTTTTGACTGAAGAAGGAGTTCTCAAGGCGGAAAAGGAGTTTAATGTTGCAAATCTACTGACTGATGTAAACCTTGAATTAAACTCTGCTATAAATCTGGCACTGCAAGCAAAATGGCTTTTAAAAAAAGACGTTGACTACATTATTAAAAATAAAGAAATAAAGCTCATAGATGAGTTTACTGGCAGAATTGTTGAGGACAGGAAATGGCGTAATGGCCTGCAAACTTCAGTTGAAGCAAAAGAGAATCTGGAAATTAATAAGGAAGGAACTATACTTAACTCAATAACATTACCTAATTTACTTCAGCAATACCCCAAAAAGGCCGCTATGACAGCAACAGCTATACAATCATCTGAAGAATTTGAATATTTCTATGGATTAAAGACTGTTGTAATTCAACCGAACAAGCCTAGTAAACGAATTGACTTTCGAGATGTAATATTTGAATCAAAGGAAGAAAAGAATAAAGCCATTGTAAACGAAGTATGTGAGATTCATAAAACCGGGCAACCCATTCTTGTTGGAACACTCACTGTAAAAGAATCTGAAGTTCTGGCAAACTATATTCGTGATCAGGGTATATGGTGTGAAATTCTCAATGCAAAGAATGATGAATATGAATCCAAAATAATCTCTAAAGCAGGAATGTTAAATGCAGTAACAATTTCAACTAACATGGCTGGTAGAGGAACAGACATAATACTTGGAGGACCAGGTAAACAAGACATAGATCAAATTATCAAACTAGGAGGACTTTATGTTATTGGAACTAATAGACATGAAAGTTCAAGAGTTGATTGGCAGTTAAGGGGGAGATCTGGCAGACAGGGAGATGTGGGCATGTCAAGGTTCTTTGTCAGCCTGAAGGATGACCTGATGGTTAAATATAATATCGTTGATTCATTTCCAAAAAAGTACAAAAACATAATTAAAAAGAAAGTAAAAGAAAAAATAAAAAGAGAATTGATTGACCATATTCAACGTGTTATTGAAGGTCAAATGTTTGATTTAAGAAGATCCTTATACAATTATTCAGAACTAGTCGAAAAACAGAAAGTCATTGTAAAAGATGAAAGACTTAGAATATTAACAAATGGAATTGAGATTACTAAAGATTATCTTCCAATGATGATAAAGAATATTAAGTTGAGGGATCGTTACAAAATACAAGAACTGATATTATTTCAGTACGATTTCTATTGGTCAAGACACCTGGACTATTTATCAGAATTGAGAGAAGGTATTCATTTGCTTAGAATTGGAGGGCAGAATCCATTAAGGGAATTTCAAAAAAATGTAGATGCAAGTTTTAAGACCTTACTTGGGAACATTGACTTTGAGACGAAGAAAAAAATAAAATGCCTGATTGAAAATCCCACACTTGAACTTTCAGACCTTGGTGTCACTAAACCATCATCAACATGGACATATATTGTAAATGATTTTCCATTTGGTAATCAATTAGGATATATGCTTACTGATAGCTCGAATATTGGTTTTCAAGTAGATCTCTTATCATTGATAATTCTTGCCATATTTAAGGTCTTTAAGAAGAAGATTAAGAAAGAAATATATTGAGTTAGAATTAATTCGCAAGTGGACAATGGAATGAATTTCCCGAAAAATACTTATTAATTATTTAACTTGATAAGTATCAATTACTTAATTAATCTATTTTATCAGCCTCCAACCTCAAAAACAAAGGCAAATAAACCACTACAGCGATAAATGAAAATAACAGGCCTCCCATCGCACCCACAGCAAAAGCAAACCAAAATACTTCGTTCTGCCCGGCCCATACAAAAGGAATTAGTCCTATTATGGTTGAAATAACTGTTAAAAAAACCGGTACTATCTTGTGATTGTATGCTTTTAAATAAAGTTTTAAGTTCTTCCTGGTGTTTCTCTCACGGCAAAAATGATTATAATCGTTGATGATATACAAGCCTGCATTTACTACAATACCAGAAAGCAAAATAAACGAGGCAAAACCTCCCTGGTCGAAATTAAAATCAAACAGATAAAAGGTGAGAAAAACACCTATAAATGAAATGGGTATCATACCAACTATGGCCAGTGGCTGTAATAATGACTCTAGTAAAATGCTGCAAATAAAATATATGATAAGAATTATTAGCAGTAAAAGGTAATACTGTTTCTTATCTTTACTATCCCACCAGGAACCCCAGCCCCGTTTACTTGCCTTGTAACCCAAAGGAAGCAGTGCATTCATTTCATCAATATGCTTTTCCATTACGATTGCACTTAACTTGCCGGGGCCGATAAAATCATAAGCAACATCAATTCTGTATTGTTGATTGTACTTATATATGTCACTTCCGGTTTTTTGCTTATTAATTTCAGCTAAATATCCTTGTTTGTACAGTTTGTTCTGAATACTGGCCGGCCTGTTTTTCAAATCCCATACATTAAAAGTTTCAGCCCGGTCAGATACCAGTGTTACCGGGTTTAACTCTCCCTTAACATACACCGGTTTGAGATTTGCCCTGTAAACCCTGTCTCTCAGTGAATTATAAAAATCAATAAGTGTTATTTCCTGCAAACCGAACTGTTTGCGGTCAAAACCAATAAAGAACTCATGCAATGAGGCAATACGCCACCAGTTACCGGGCCCGGTAATATCCACTTCATGAATTCTTGGATTTTCAAGCAGTTTTTTTTTCAGAACCCCGGCATAAGCTATCAACTGGTCGTAATTATATCCATCGAATATGATGTGACTGTTTTTGTAGCCTGTATTAATAGCGTTACTAAACCCTCTGCCCACGCCATAAATACTCCAGTCAAGCCCGCCAAGGTTAATTGCCTTTGAGGTAAGTTCTCCTTTCAGGAAATAGGGAAAGTACCCCTTCTCAAATTCAGGTTTAAAGTTTATACTTATAGATGAATTACGATAGCTGGTAATACTGGTTTGAAACAGGTCAACTTCATTATAGCTGCTTATATGATTTTCCATTTTCTTAACAGCCTCGTTTAACTGGTGTATAGTTGATCCCTCTGGCATGGTACCTCGTACAAACAAGGTAGTTTTCTGCGGACTTGAATAGAATGAGCTTTCAAACACATGCTCGGAAAAAAGTCGTAAGGTACCTCCGAATATTTTTTCGGTAAGCGATCGGGCATTTTGCTGGTACCAATTGCTTCCAATAGATTTATTATAGAGCTGTGACAAGTAATTCTCATTTTCAATTGTTTCAGGAAGCCAGTGTACCGGTATGCCAAAACCCAAAATAAAAATCAGATAATACGCCCATTTAAACCGTTTGCTAAAAAGAATTGATCGCTCATAAAACCCGGAAATTCGCACAACCCTTCTTTTCCGTTTTAAGAAAGCGATCTTTCTTCCAGCCACCAGGCTTATTTTATCCATTAGTGCCGGAATAAAAAATAATGCTATAAGTAATGAAACTGAAAGGTTGACAATAATCACCTCTGCAAAATCAATAAGGTTTATTCTCTGACTTTCTTCCAGAAAAAACAACATGCTTAACGCCCCTATTGTGGTGAGGGTTGCAGCAAGAATAGCCAGAAACACTTTTTTATTCCGGTGGTGGCGAATGTGGTCTATCATTACAATGCTATTGTCAATGATAATCCCAAATGAAACAGTGATGCCAGCAAGAGAATAAAGGTGAATTTCTATTTTGAACAAATAGTAAAATATACAGGCAATAACAAGGTTGGCAACTAAACTCACAGAGATGAGCAATAAATAACGAAACTGCCGACTGATCAATAACACAAAAAGCAGCAAAATAAGCATCGAAAAGAGTGTTCGTAAGGCAATTTTCTTTATTTCTTTTTCGATAAATTCAGTTGAATCATAAGAAAGCAAAACAGAATAGCCACCCGGCAGGTTTTGACTGATATCTGCCATTTTTTCTTTAACATCACGAGCCAACTTGATGTTGTTTATCCCTTCTTCAGGATATAGCACCAGGTTTATTGTATTTAATCCGTTAATCCGGTAATATGCATGAGGTGGTTGTTCTTTATACCTGATAGTAGCTATATCAGAAAGATATATAATGCGGCCACCTGATTTTTTCACCGGTATTTTATTCCATGATTCATTCTCAGCAATGTAGGTTTGTAGTACAATGCTTATTTTTTCAGTAAAATCATGCCCTGGAGTTTTTACGGAACCCATACCGATGAGTTCCTTTTGGAAATGGGTATTGATGGCTGAAACAATTTCCTGTGGCTTAATGTTCAATATGTGAATTTGATCAACATTAAATTTAACTTCCCATTCATATGGATTAGCGCCGTATATTTTCACTTCATTTAAACCAGGAATAGGCGATAATAATGGTGAGATATTATTTTCAGCATATTTTTGGATATAGTAGGGACTGGCACTCGCATTTAGATTATAGCTAAGTATTGGTCGTACATTCTGCCCCCTTGTTCCAAGGGTAATTTCCGGATATGAAAGCTGTTTCGGTAAGTTGGGATAAGTCCTGCGAATAATAGTAGCAATCTCAAACCTCACAGCATCGAGGTTCAGGTTTTTTTTAAAAGTCAGGTTAATTTTGCCACGGCCCCTGTACGAAACTGAATTTACGTCTTTTATGCCTTTAACAGAACTAAAAAGTCCTTCCAGTTTCGAGGTAACTTCCTGTTCAATAACCCTTGCCGAGGCATCGTGCCAACTATAAGTTACCTCAATAGAAGGTAAAGCCCTTGATGGTTCAAGCTGAACATTCATAAGGGGGATAACACTTATGCCGATTAACATCAGCGCAACAAAAACCACAATCACCGAAAACGATGAAAACCTGCTTTTATCTGCGTCCTCTGCTTTCAATTTATTTTTATGTTTCTTGAGAATCCCTTATTATTCATTCACTCATTTATTTATCCTCTCCTACATTTCATGCCGGCAGGAGTATTTGTCTTATGTATGCTTTCGCCTTAAGCCCTGCTATTATAATCTTTTTAAAAACCTGTTCCATTTAATTTCTTTACGATTTTTTGAAAAAAGAATTAATACAGCTTTTCCTACAATATTTTGCTCCGGCACAAAACCCCATGCTCTTGAATCATTTGAATGGTACCTGTTATCCCCCATCATGAAATAATAATTCTGATTAACAGTAAAGTTTGTAATCCCGGTATTTTCAATTATAGAATGCCCATTCCCCATTTCAGGAGCAAATTTTTCAAATTTGTTGAATGTCTCAGTATAGATATTAGAGTTTTTACCATTAAGAATTATCTTGTACTCCTTTCCCGGAATCATTATGGGCCCATAACTATCAGTTGTTGAGAATGATTCAAGCATCCCGGTGTAATTATTATTCAAATCTGTCTTAATTGTTTTAACAACAACAGAATCAACCACAGAAGTTTTTTCTAACTGATTTTTTTGACCTTTTGTAAGATTTAACTCTACAAAGCCATTTTGTTTCCTTACCCATAGCCCAAACTTTTGAATACCAAGGCTATCGGCCAGGGATCTAAAGGAATTTAAGTTGTTATACCAAATCATATATGAAAACCTGGAATACAGGGGATCTTCCTGCTTTTTGCCGTTTATGTATACCTGTGATCGAATAACCTGAATTGTATCTCCCGGCAGGGCCACACAACGTTTAATAAACACATCATCCCCAACAAAAGGAGGTTGAAAAACAACAATATCTCCTCTGTTAATTTTAGAATATCCATTCAAACGACGATAATGCCACCATGTTGAATCTGATTTTGCCCTTGATTTCTTATTCAGATAAAAAAATACATTAAACCAGGGAATTTCAAAGGGTGAACGAGGCAATTTCGGGCCATAGTTTAATTTACATACCAATACTTTATCACCCGGTATTAAAGTGTTTTTCATTGAGCCTGTTGGGATAGAATAAATTTCAAATATGAATACACGCATGCTGACAGCCAGCACCAAAACTCCAGCAAAAATCATAACATATGATAGTACTTTCTGATTACCTAAGTATTTAGTAAAGTTCAGTTTTGATGTGAACAGTATAAACAGAGCACATATTAAAACAAAACCTATTGCCAGCCAGGCTAATCCTATAATCAGCAAAACAACTGCAACAGATATTAGCAAAATGATATTAATTCTCCGCTTCATTTGTTTAGATTCGGTTCGATTTTTATTTTGGTGGAAATGGGTGAATGATACAATGATTAATGATACAATGATTAATGCTACAATGATTTTTACTATTTACTATAAGTTGAATTTTTTGCTTTTGACATTATTTTGATTATTCAATTTATAGGATGAACCTTAAAGTTATTGCTATAAAGTTTGTTACTTTTTCAAGTAATAGTAAAATAAGGGGATGAAATACAAACTTACCATTGTACCAACAATCATACCTCCAATAACTGCCAATGCCAGTGGTTTCTGCAGATCGGCGCCAAGTCCGGTAATAAACAGAAATGGCAAGAGAGCAAGAATAGTGGTTAAACTGGTCATTATTATTGGTTTAAACCTTCGTTGGCCGCCTACAACCAATGCTCTCATAAGAGAATAACCCTGGTTACGCAAACGATTAATGGTGTCGATTTTTAAAATTGAATCATTAATAATGATACCGCTCATTACAATGATACCAATAAGGGACATTAAGTTTATGCCTGCTCCAAACAGCTTTAATAAAAGAAATACTCCGAAAACGTCAACAGGCACCTCTATTAGAACAATAAGAGGTAAAGAAAGTGATTCAAACTGTGAAGCCAGGATAAAATAAAGAAGCAAAAGAGAAATGCCAAGAATAACCGCAAGCTGCTTTAAAAGTTTTTCACTTGTAAAGATGCTTCCACTAAAACCTGCCTCAAAATGCCGGTCTTCATTTAAAGTATTACGTATGCCTGTAATCACTTTATCAGCATCGCTATTGTTTACCTGTATTGGCAAAGGGTAATATTCACCTTCAGGCCCGGCCACAATAATTTTTAAATCGTAGTTTTTTTCTACACTAATAAGGCTGCGTAAGGGAATATTATCTCCATTGCTATTCATCACCATAGTTCTTGAAATAATATCATTTATCAATTTGGGCTTCTCACCCAAAACTACCGGAATAAAATACTGGCTTCTTGTAATCAGCAATATTTCATTCTCACTCAAAGCACTTTTTATTTTTCGGTGCAATGCTTCAAAAGACACATCATAGGTCATTAATTTCAGTGGATCTGCTTTCAATAAAAGATTTTCCTGCCAGGCTACCTGCTGTAATTGACTATAACTTATTTCTTTTCGCATTTTATCAATAGTCGTCTTCAGAAATATGTTATAATCAGGGCCAAAGTCTTCTGTTGAGCGCAAACGGGCAACCAGGGGCGGTTCATTATCTGAAAATATCAGGTTAAAAACATTTCCCGCCTCCTTAATATTTATTATTGCAATAGGATATTTACTATTTATGAATTGAGTAGCATCGTTAACAATTGCCTGTATTTCATCAGGAAATTCGGCTTTAACATAAACCAATGCTTCTGAAGCCGTTTCATCCGAGCTATAGTCAAGAAGAAACTGCTGTTCGCCAATCATACATGTAGATTGAACAGGCTTAACTTTTATATTTGCTAATAATTCCTGTATCCTTCTGTTATTTTCATCAACATGAATTCTCTCGTTCCATTCAATCCCTATCATTATTTCACTTCGGGAGAGTGGAGGGAAGCTGTCTTTTGGCAGTTTGAAATACAACAAAACAACACCCATTAGCATAAGAAAAAACAGTATCCATGCGTAGCCCTGATTTTTCATAATTAGCCGGAATCCCTTTTCGTATATTGCTTCATAATTCAATGTATTTATTCTGGAAAGAAGATTCTTTTTATTTGTTTCTAATTGTTTGTTGTAGAACAATTTATAATAAGTGGGCAAAAGAGTTATTGACACAAGGAGTGAAACAATCAGTCCAATAGCAATAGCCATTGCCTGATCATAAAATAATGCACCGCTTATACCCTGCACAAATATCAAGGGTATAAAAACGGCGCATGTTGTAAGCACCGCACTTAACAAAGGCCTGAATACCTCATTTGTTCCTGACACACATGCCTGAATAAGATGGCTTCCCCGTTCACGGTATTGAGTAATATTGTCAATTACTATTATCGAATTATCAATCATCATTCCAACACCCAGTATCAGACCTGATAATGAAATAATATTTATCGAAATATCTGCCAGGTAAAATATAAGCAGAGATATAACAATTGAGGCGGGTATGGTAATTCCTACCAGAAAAGGAGCCCTGAAATCTTTTAAGAAAAAGAACATGATCAGGAATGCTAAAGATGCTCCAAACAAGAGGCTTTTACCAAGATTTGAGATGGTATAATCAAGCAAAAGGGTTTGATCTCTTGTTATTTTAAATTCAATATGCGGATAATCTTCAATCAGATGGTCAATGAGTTGGTACAATTTATCTTTTAGCTCGCTCATTTGTGCATCAGACTGTTTAATAACAGCCATTGTGATAGCTTCTTTCCCGTCGGATGTCACCATCCCCGTTCGCTTTTGAACATGTTCAATAACCCGGGCAATGCTTTTGAATTGAATAAGCCTGTCACCTGCTTTAATGTATATATTTTCAATATCGTGTTTGTTTTTCAGAGTTGAGGCAAATCTGATATTGTATTGGTATTGCCCGTCCCGAATGAGAAGATTCCCCAGATTAATATTGTTCTTACGTATGGTTTGCTCAATGGTGGCCAAATTAATTCCCAGTGATTCCGCTTTTTTCATATCGGGTATGATCAGTAATTCGGGATAAACCTGTCCGCTGATATCTACCATTGCAACCTCGGGCAATTGTTCAATACGCTTACTTATAACCTGACCGGCAAATCTGCTTAATTCTATAAACTTTTGAGAAACCGGGAAGATATTCTTTGATGTTTCCGGTTGTTGGTTTATGCTTTCTTGTCCATCGCTTAATGATTGTTCCCGTCCCTGTGCTCTGTGCCCTGTGCTCTGTGCCCTGTGCTCTTTCAATGTCAGGTTTAGATAAAATACCGGTATATCGGATGCACTGGCTTTAATAACCTCTGGCCGGTTTAATTTGCGTGGTAACCTGTTCATTGCCCTGTCGATTTTTTCATTTACTTCGATAAAGGCAAAATCAACATCAGTGCCATAGTCAAAATCAAGATGGATAAGGGCATTTCCATCACGCGTTTCACTTTTAATATCAGATAAATGTGAAACCTGCATCAGTTGTCTTCGTAAAGGTTTTACCACCGTGTTTTCCAATTCCCTTGCTGAAGTGTTTGATTCGCTAAAGTGAACGGTAATTTTCGGAATATCAATATCGGGCATTAAGGATACCGGTATCTGGAATGACGCAGCTATACCCAAAACCAATATGGCAATAAAGATCATGGTGACGGCTATGGGTCTATTTATTAAAAACCTTACCATATTTCCGTTTTGTTGTTTTTCTTAATCACGTTTCTATGGTTTCTGTTGTTCCTGTAGTTTCTATGGTTTCTATGGTTTCTATGGTTTGAATTTAGTTCCCTTGAATTCTGATTTAGAAAGATACTGCATCATGTTGTTTGTTTTTCTACCCAAAACAATTGTTTTTTCTGAAAATTCATCAAATTCATTTTGAGATATATAATTTCGGTCGAATGCACGATAGAGCTGCGATCTGGTTTCTCCACATGACCCTTTTGCAATCGATAGAAAGTTTCGAAATTCTTTGTTCCCTCCGCGTTCGAATCCCTCTGCAATATTATCCATGGTTGATCCGCTTGAGGCTCTGATTTGATCTCTCAGACGAAAATCTTTTGAAAACTTTTCCTTTAAAGTAAGCTCGAAAACATCAATACTTAACTGCCTGGCAAACTGCCATATCTCCAAATCCTCAAAACGTTTAACAGTTGCCATTATTTTTAAAAATTGATCTATGATCTTAAAAACATAAAAAAATATACACTAGGAACAACAGAAACAAGTTCCTATTGTTTATGTTGTTCCTCTTGTTTGAATATAATACCTGGAAGGCTATCATATTTCCAATTTCTCAATTAGTTTTACCATTACCATTTGTTCCCAAAAGAATTGTATTATTATAAAAAATCATTGAACATTAAACAACAGGAACTATAGGAACTAAATAAACCAAAGGAACATTTATTTAATAATTACCTCCGACTCGTGCGCCAAATTCAGGTTACCTGAAATAATTACTGTATCTCCGGGAGCAAGTGTGCCGCCTTTATCAGGATGTGCCTGCACGGTATATGAATTGCTGTTTTCGAATTCGGTTTGCACGTAAGTCCAGAAGGCTTGCCCGTTTTTGTATACAAACAATACTTCCTGGTTCTGGCGTAATACTACGGCTGACTTTGGTACAACCAGGCGGTCAGGCACCCTGGTTTCAAGCAACACTTCTACATTCATGCCTTCCATAAGCATACCTGTATTCTTAATAACTGCTTTAACTCTTATCATACCATTTTCTTCAACCACAGGATTAATTTCACAAACCTTTCCATAAACTATTTCATCATTTATAAAAGGAATAATTTTAACCTCTTTACGCAATTCAATTTCTTTTAATTCAGTTTCAAGTACTGAAAACTCAACCTCAAATGCCGATTCATCAATAAGTGTGCAGAACTCTTCTCCGGGACTAACCACATCGTGTACTTTGTGTTTTAAATTAGCTATAACTCCCGTGAACGGGGCTTTCAAAATGGTGGAGTTGTAGTTAAACTTTGCCGTTTCAAGGCTGTTCATGGCATCTAATAGCCCCGAGCGTATTTTTGCGCTTTTCACAATGTTTTCAGGAGGTTGCTTATTTCCTGAATTATAACCCATTAGAACAATAACATCCTTGTATTCAACTTCGGCTTTTTGTATTTGAAACTCAGCTTTTTCGAGTTCCTGCTCCTGATTAAACCTGAAAAGGCGTGCTATAACCTGGCCCTTATATACTTTATCGCCATTTTTATAGGCCAGATATTCCAGTTCCTCACTAATACGAAACCGGAGGATGCTTTTTCTCAGGGCAATAAGCTTTCCATTGCTTACCAGTTCCTTACTGAAATCGGTTTCCTTAAGTACTATTACATCAACGGGGTTGCGTTCAGGACTATGGTTCAGTTTGCCGGTATCCTGATCCTCCCCGCCTTGATTTGTTGAGCATTGGCTAAAAACAAGTATAAGTAAAAATATCAGTATGTTTCTCATATTCAATTTGGTCAACCATTTATAACATTGATAATAAAGATAACCTTTTTAGGAATTTTGACCGGATAATCTGAAATAATATTACCAGAAAGCTATTCCTTTTTTACGTCACCATATATTTTAAGAGTTATAGGATTGGGCCTTGTATTAGCAATTACATTTATACTTTTATGAAAGTGTCCAATATCACTTGCATTGTAGATTACTCTGATTGTGCCAGCCTTGCCAGGCTTAACTGTTTTCTTTGGCCATACAGGTAAAGTACAACCACATGAGGCACGCACTGTATGAATTATTAAAGGGAATTCACCAGTATTGGTAAAACTAAATACAGCTTCTTTGGGTTGATTAAAGATTAAAGAACCCATATTTATTGTTTTTGAATCAAACGAGATTGCAGTTGAGTTTTTTATTCCACCTGCTATTTCATATTTCTCATTATTTGAAAAGAACTGCAATAACAAAAATAATGATATGATCACAAAGGCAGTAATTATTAACCAAAATAAGGTATTTTGTTTCTTTGACATAGCAAACTAAATATGACTTATAAATCTATTGTTCTTCTTTTTTAAACAAGT
This sequence comes from Bacteroidota bacterium, assembly GCA_030596025.1. Lineage (GTDB taxonomy): Bacteria > Bacteroidota > Bacteroidia > Bacteroidales > VadinHA17 > JAYEGO01. Next base: position 14,918 of record JAUVKW010000001.1, read on the forward strand.
TTAAGTAAATCTCCATCTCACGGTTTTTTGCGGCGCAATGACTTTAAACTTTTATCTTTTCCTACCAAACTCTGTCAGGTCTTCCTTCCCTGCAAGTTTTAGCGCAGACTCTGACAGGTTTTACTTTATTCCGGTTAATAAAAAGCAATCTTAAGAATTATTGTAAGCCATAATTACTTAAATCATAAATCAGTGTTCCTTGTTCAGTATTCAATATGAAATTTACTAAACATGTTGCATAAATTTTCATTCATTATCCCATTATTTGATTTTCATGAACATCCTGTTCCATCTTATTTTTCTTATACCCTTTTTATCAGGATTGAGTGAAAACAAAACAAAACATGCTTTACCAATAATGTGATCTTCGGGTACAAATCCCCAGTAGCGGGAGTCGTTTGAAGCATCACGGTTATCGCCCAGCATAAAATAGTAGTCTTGATTAAATCCATAATTACTGATAAGGGTATCATTTATCTTCCATTCCCCACTGTTATTTATTATGCCGGCATGTTCAAACATTTTCAATATCTTCTTATAAAGTATAACATCGTTTTCATCCGGCATTATTTTTAATTCCTTGCCCGGTATTATAAAAGGCCCCATATTATCGAGTGTCCATGAATAGCGTTCGTGCCATGGATAATACTGTGTTGTAAAGTCATCTGTTTTAATGCCGGAGGTTAAAGAATCAATACCTGCTAATCCGGATAATTGCTTTTTTTGACGTCTTGTAAGTTTTATCTCCCTAAAGCAGTCCTGTTTTGTTGTCCACCAGTCATAAACCGGAATATTCAGGCTATCAGTTATTATACTAAAACTGCTGATACTATTATACCATACACGATAGACTTTTTTTGATTCAACAGGTGGAGACTGAAGCCGGTTTTTTATGAAAACGTCTGAATCAATAATCTGAAAAGTATCACCCGGCAAAGCTATGCAACGTTTAATAAATGTCTTGTTATTGTTATCAGGGAACTGAAAAACAATAATATCACCCCTGTTTATTTTCGAGAAGCCGGATAAACGTTTATATTTCCACCATGTAGTATCAGCTTTGGCTCTTGCTTTTTTATTCAGGGAAAACACAACATTCAGCCATGGTATCTCAAAAGGTGATCGGGGTAACTTCGCTCCGTAATTTAATTTACTGACAAGTATTTTATCGCCAGGTCGGAGTGTATTTGCCATTGAACTTGAAGAAATAGTATAGATCTCAAACAGAAATATATGTAGGCATACAGCCAAAAGTATTATCCCTAAAAACAAGCATATATGATAAATTACTTTTTGTATTCGGAACATGACTATGAAGCAATAATAAACCGACAGCTTATATATTATAATTGGTTTTCATTTACTGTCTTAAAAACTTATATCAAAATACTCAAATTCTTCTTACCAATTTTGATAGTGAAAAAAGAATTTATCGAATACATTAAAAATAATTACAAAAAAATTTGCTCTTGACTTTTGTAATTCACAATACCCAGTTCATTGTAAAATACTCAAATCATAAATTACAAAAGGCTGACGATCAAACCAATTTAAACCTATCAAAGTTTTGTCATTGTCTGTGATAATTATATTGCTCAAACCAATATCCAGGTCAATCTCATACAATGCTTCTCCCTCCCATGAAAATACATGTAGTTTATTTCCAATTCCTGCAATTGCAGTTATGAAATCCTTACCACAATAAATAGCATAGATAAATTTGGAGGTAGTAAATACATCAATATAGTGAAAAACAGTTTTATCATCCAAAAAACTATGTGAATCTTTTGAAAATATTGGTTCTATCTGGTTTTCCGGCTGTATTGAAGTCCTCAAAGATAAGTCATTGTTATATATATCTATTTGCTTAAAATACCGTAAAGCACTGACAAATACCTCCCGGGGATAATTGTAATCATTTATAGCATAGAATATTTGTCCTAAATGTAATTGATTTTTTGTTTCGCGTTGCTTAAAAAACAGATCATCAACAGTATAGTTTATCTTTCTTGTTTCCAGATTAAAATTAAATATTCTAAATTTCCCTGATGTGGTAGAACCAATAATGGTATTGCTGTTCAAATAAAGAAGGTTAAAAGGAATTATTAACTCAACCGGATAAACAATTTTCGTATTAGGTTCATAATAAGGAACGCTGATCATACTATCAAGATCATACTTTTTTGTGATGTATCTATCTGTCACAACCAAATGATTATTATGCAAGCGTTTACTAAGATCAGGCCCCTGAAATTCGCCAGGGCCCTTCCCCTTGATGCCAAAGGATTTCATAAGTTTATAGTTATTTCTGATAACTACATGAAATAATTTCTCCGTTTTGAAATCAGATACCACGATCAATGAATCTAAAAGAACCATTTTCCTTGGTTCAAGGAAATGGTCCACAGGTCCTACCTTTGTTCCATTGAGTTTAAAGGTTTTATTAAAACCTGAATAATACTTAATTTTTTTATCAGTGGTCTTGCATGATGATATAAGCGCTAAAATTATTATACTAAAAATTATTTTTTTCATCAGTCTTGAATTTTTTAATTAGGTTTTTTTGTTTCCTTGCTACTTTAGGATTTAAATGAGGTGATCCACAGTTTTTAATTATACTATCAGGTCCAACGAGGACACAGTTACTTTGTTTTAGTTTTAAAATACCAAGTTCATTCATTTTAATAAACTTATCTGCCTGATCATATAGTATAGGAAACTCAAATGAATTAATTTCATTTATATGGGATTGTGCAAATTCAGAATCCTGTCCGGTTAGAATAACCACAAACTGTGTTTCTTCCATAGATCCTTGCTGTAAATAAGCATCTAATCTATATATTTCTTCAATACATGTCGGACAGCTTGCGTTTAAACACAGCAAAACATTAAAGCTATTTGATTTCTTATGCTTACAACTATTATATTGTTTAAGACTATCGATGGGATAAATTATTTTCTTACCTACCAGGTAGTCTGTAGAAGTATTATCAGTACAACCAAGTAATAATATTACAATAAGAAAGTAAACTTGTTTCATAGAATGAACATATTTATTATTATTTTTATATACTATTCCGGTTCCTCCTGGTTGCATAAATCTTTACCCTGATAATTCCAAGACTGACACATACAATTACAACAAACCTTAGCCAGGCTCTGTACAAGTCCTATAACCCTGGCACCAACACTCAGAAGCTTGTACAGGCTTTGGTTTAAGGATTGATAAACTAATTCCAATAATTGTAACAAGAATTGCTAATCCAAAATAAATTTTCTTTTTCACAACTAATTAATTTTGCTATTAAACAATTTCTATAAAGTTAAAACTGCAAATTATTTAATAGTGTGAGGGACTAAATTAATCCCTCACAAAATTCTATTTTACTCTTGAATTGGTCCATCAGGGCAGCTAGTTCTACCTGTATGATCCCATTGTAAACAATTACAAGCAACACATTGTCCTGGCCATGATGTAGTAGACCTATAACCCCATGAACACCAAGCAGCTTCCGCTGGTTTTGGCTGAAGAGTTAATAAACTAATTGCAATTATTACAACAAGAGTTGCTATGCCGATAAATATTTTCCTTTTTTCCATAACAAAAAATTTTATATTATTAATAATTTTCAGCTTTATTTAAAAACATATTAAATCAATAAGTATCTTTGCTCCCGAAAGGGGAGCTACCAGAACTGGAGTCTGAATACAAATGGTTGAAGGTTATGGTGTGTTTTCCCTTTCACTATTATTAATTGTTTCTAAAGTTTCTATTGTTCCTCTGGTTCCTGTTGTTTCTATGGTTTCTTTGATTTCTGCTGTTTTCTCATTATTTCCCGGCACATCATGTTTTTAGTATATGAAATTTTATCAAATCACAGACAAAAGGAACTACAGAAACCATAGAAACAACATGAACTTTTTTTTATTCATTTAATCATTATTTCTTATGGTTTATATTACTTAATCCGGTGAGAATTGGATTTATTCCCAAAAAAGATATTTATTTTTCAACATTTTGATAGTTTAGATAGACTCTAAATATAAGGTAGGGATGATCAGTAAGATATGGACTACACTTGGTTTATTAAATATTTAGTTTACAAATAGTGAAAACAAATGGCTTAAAGATCTGTCATCATTAATTTCATTTTTTTCTGTAATACTGTTTCCTTGTATTACAAAATAATACGGGTATTCTAGAATTGCTTCTGGAAAGAACGCTTTTCCAATATTATCTTCTGTATCAATATATATTTCATTACAATAGTCCATTTTTTCATCCAGATAATACTGCATAGTTACTATATCTATAGTATTTATCACACATAGTAGCTGAATGTTAGATCGCTTTTTTTCAGGTTCTACCTCAGCCAATTCTTCTTTTATTGCATCTATCTGACTTAAACAAAATCCACAAATTTCAGGGTAGTAGATTAATACGGTAGTATGATCTTGTGGTATATTAAGCGATCTAATCTCATAGACCTGATTTTTCCTAATAACTGTAAAACTCCATGAACCAGGTATATTGAAGGACTCTGATGTGCAACCTGTTACCACAATAAATATTGAGAGCAATAATTGAAATATAGCTCGTTTCATTATAGTTTTACTTCATATTTAACCATTCTGAGCGAATTTGTTTCGTTCTTATCATCCTCAACAATAGCATAAATAATATGGATATTACCATCTCTTTTTACAGTATATAGAACTATTGGGAAATCAAATGAAAGATTTGTGATATGCTTACCTTGCCAATTATATACTTGCATTATATTTGGGTAGTTTATCTTATTATTCAACAGATCATTCAATTTTCCTTTTCCAAAAACAGAAAAAATAAATTTGTTACTTACCGCACAACCCATAAAACCAATGATACTACCTTTACAAGCTGCAGTTGACCAGTGTTTACCCATACGAAAAACTTCAAAACATGGTGGGAACTCTGGTTGGTAATTTGGGTTTATCCTTAAAAAAGAATCTCCCTTTTTCTCATAAATTTCAATGAGATCGCTTTTGGGAATAACTGTAACAAATAGTGGTTTACTTGGATGAGAACAGATCTTTCCATCATAGCCATCAGCAAGTTGAATATTGCTCATCTCTCTATTAAACTCGCTATCCGGGAAATCACCAAAAGTATATAGCAATTTCCCCTTATTACTGAAAAGACCAAAACGTCCATGTTTAAACGTTCCTGTCACTATGAAATAGGATTTATTAAAAGGAACAAATTGTATTGGCCAGCCCTCGCTTCGATCTACAATAAATAAGCTTTTACTATTGTTTTGACCTTTATTGATATCATTCAATGAAATAGAATTATAGTCCCCTTTCATTATATCATAAGAATTTAAAGATCTATTACTGAAATTAAAGGATGGTGAAACGGCAGATAACATTTCACCAGGGCCTCTTCCTTTTATGCCAAATGAAATACATTTTCCGTGTGTCAAATCAATTAAATCAAAAAAAATATCAGTTTGTCCGTTCAAAATAATAAACTTGTTATCACCAGCTAGTAATAAACCGTGTGGATCTTTAATATCCTCAGGTGGGATATTTATTTCAGTATGTTCTAAATGAATAAGCTGAATCTCATTTTTCTTACTATTTGAACAAGAGATAAATAAAAATAAAAGTAAAAAATGTATGAATGATTTCATCTTAAAATAATGGTTATCAGCATAATAAGAGACTGCTTTCAATATTAATACTTTAAAAACATTTGTAATTTTCATTATTGTTCTTTTTGATTTTCTTATTTCTATTTTGAATATGTTTCTTTATGAAATCTTCATCAACTTGTAAATGCTTACAAAATATCCTTTTCTCAACCTGTAAATTTCTCTATAGTGAAATAAGAATTAGAAACAGCTAATCCTAGATTAGCTGTTTCTAACGAGCATTATTACAATGGTTCTGGTGCCCATTCTCCATTATCCTGATAATCAATTGAACCATCTTCGTTATACCATGTACAAACTTCAGTAGATATATTTGCACATATTCTTCCAGCACCAGACTGTGCCAGGGCTTTATTATTATCTATAAATGATTCTTTTTCAGGAGAAAAGTTCATATTCATCCCAATACCTAGCATGAATAAAAAACCAAGGAAAATTAATCTGACAATATTCTTTTTCATAATTTTATTTATTAAAAATTAATAATTTGTTTTAATTACAATTTTGATATTAATTTTGCCCCGGAAAGGGGAGCTACCAGAACTGGAGTCTGAATACGAATGGTTGAAGGTTATGGTGTGTTTTCCCTTTCACTATTAATAAATGTTTCTAAAGTTTCTATTGTTCCTATGGTTCCTACAAAAGGAACTACAGGAACAATAGGAACTCTCCTTTTAACATTCTATCATTTGCTCATTCCATCATTGTCTCCATTACTTAATCCGGTGAGAATTGGATTTATTCCCAAAAATGAGATTTATTTTTCAACATTTTGATAGTTTAGATAGATCCTAAATATAAGGTGGGGGTAATCAGTAAGATATGGAGACCTATTTCAAAGCGGCTTCCAGGTTATAAACAAAAATTTTATCAATCTCCACCCTATCAATACAATACAGCTTCTTATCGTCCTTTGTTACATCAAATGTGAATATTGGATTATTCATATTTAGCTTAACCACAGGATTTCCATCCCAATCCCATATCTCTATGGAAGGGTTGGTTTCAAGCAATTTATCGGAATGCTCATTCATGCACATCGCATAAATGTATTTATTTGAAACTTTTACTACACGATAATAAATCATACTGGTACCTCTTTTCCGTTTAGGATCAAAGATGTCTTTATTTATCATCATAATTACCTCCTTTTCAAGGACTCCGGAATTATTATAAATTCGATTTCAAATTTGCAAGTACTAAAATATGATTATCGTCTTCCTTTAATGTTTTGTTTAATTGCCTGTGCTTCTCTTTTTGGCCGGGATATATAGCTGATCTGTTTTGAAACTCTTCTGAATCAAGGTACATTTTAAAATCCATGGCCGTGATGAAATAGTATGCCACGGTATCATTCGAATATTTCGGCTTAAAATCAGGGCCTGCATCTAAATCATTTATAAAACCATAATCCTCTCCATTATTAATTAGGGCTGTTCCTGTCCCTGTTTTTTTATTTACAAACATACAAGCCTGTTCTGTTTCATTCTTGCTTTTTGGCGACCAAAGTGTACCAAACCGGATAAAAATATAATCTGTAGATTCATTCACACCGGTCCAGTAGCAATTTTCCGGGATAGATTTTGACGACTTTCGTTCAGGAATCTGGTCTGTTGGGAGTTTGTGTTCTTTTAAGTCGATAAAATACTTCGGAACAATGTTGTTTTCGCTATCATAGGTATAAACAGTATCATTATACCAGCCCTTCATGTGTAATTTTTCATCGCTCCAATAAAATGAATTTTGCCCCCAATACGATACCATATAACGCGAGCTTTCATTACTGTTCCAGAAAATGTGGTTTTTCACACCCTGTATTGTATCGCCATGGTTATCGATCTCTATAAAAACATAGGGTTCATTTCCATTATGAGGTTCACTAAAACTAACTAACAAACTATCCCGGCACCAGGTAATGTATCCCCTTCCGACACCTTCAAATTTTATGGTTTTTACATAGTCGCCGTTAAATGAGTAAACCAGAATTTTTCTGGTCCAATTGGTATGGATGTAAATTAGTTTATTTTTTTCATCAATACTGAACTTGCGCATTAACTCGTATTCTTTTGGTCCTCGCCCTTTAGAACCAATCTGGCGAACGAATTTTCCATCGCGAGAGAATTGAGTAAGTAAGTGTGATCCATTGTGTCTTATAAAAATATATTTTTGAGTAATATATGCATCCAATATACTTCCAACTAAAGACTTTGGCGTTTTCTCCAAAGGGATGTAGTCAAGGCTTCCGGCAATCTCAGAAATCATGACTTCCCTTTTTTGTTTAAGGATTCCCGGGAAATCAATTGTCAGAAATTGTGAATTCTGTAATAACTGATTATCAGTTTGCTTTCCGTCATTTTTTTCTTTTTCATTTTTTGAGTGACATCCCCAAATAGATAGAATCAAAATAATTAAAAGGCTTTTTAGGAAATAGGTAGTTTTTTTCATATTAATATTGTTCCGCTTCAAAATTCCTCTGAATTTTTTATGGCTGTTTTAGTACTCATAAGAAAATATACCGCTATTCAATGCAATTTTAACTATGAATATAAGCAAAAACAGATTAGAAGATTATTTAACTTAAAAACTAACTTAGGGCTTACGGAAAGGGAAAGTATCAAAATGTGCCGTGCAGTTACAATATCTTGACAGAAAATAATAATTGTTTGAATGAATGGGTGAATGGGTGAATGAGTAAATGCGTGAATCATACCAATTTATTATTTTAACATTCTCACATTTTAGCATTCTATCATTTCAACATTCCATCATTTTAACATTCTGTCATTTTAGCATTTTAGCATTTTAGCATTCCTTCATTCCATACCTTTTGAGACAGCCCCTGAATTAATTTCGCCTTACAAGGTAATGAACTGCGGGTCGGGTTTTTTGTTCGATTATTAATTCTTACTTTTAAAACTTGATAGGGTTAACCTGGATCAAATCCAGTTTAATGCAAACATTAATCATCAAAAAATCCAAATTATGAATAGCTATCCTTTCACAACTTTAATTGAGTTTATAATTGCAAAACAGGCTGATATCATGGAAGCCAAAGGAGAATTTTCAAGGATTTTATACTCCCTTGGTGTTGCAGCCAAAATGATAAATAAAAAAGTAAATAAGGCCGGATTAGTAGATATTCTTGGAGCTGCCGGAAGTACGAATATACAGGGAGAAGATCAGAAGAAACTGGATGTTTTTGCTGATGAACAGCTTATTGGATCTTTCAAGGCTTCTGGTGAGGTTTGTGGTGTTGCCACAGAGGAAAATGATGAAATAGTGGTTTTTGACCATGAAATGTCAAAAGATGCAAAATACATTATTTGTATGGATCCCTTAGATGGGTCCTCAAACATAGACGTGAATGTTTCCATTGGTACAATATTTTCAATTTACAGGAGAATCACTCCCAGAGGAAGTAAACCTGAACTAAAAGACTTTCTGCAAAAAGGATCCAGGCAGGTTGCAGCGGGTTACATTATTTATGGATCTTCCACAATGCTTGTATACACTACAGGCAACGGGGTTATTGGTTTTACACTAGATCCTTCACTGGGAGAATTTTGTTTGTCCCACCCGGCTATCAAAACACCACCGGGGGAATTATATTCAATTAATGAAGGTAATTATTTGGCTTTCCCTGAAGGGGTTAAAAGATTCTTGAAATATTGCCAGGAAAAAAAGGAAGATGAAAACAGGCCATATACCTCCAGGTATATAGGTTCACTAGTTGCAGATTTTCACAGGAACCTGCTAAAGGGAGGAATCTTTCTTTATCCTCAAACCTTAAGTAATCCAAACGGAAAATTAAGACTTTTGTACGAATGCAATCCTATTGCATTTATTGCAGAGCAGGCTGGCGGAAAGGCTAGTAGTGGGAAAACCAGAGTCCTGGATATATTGCCTGAATCCCTGCACCAAAGAGTCCCGTTTTATACTGGATCTGCAAATCTAATTGATAAATTGGAAGAGTTTCTATAAAAGAAAAAAGCGCAGTGCACAGGGCAAAGGGCAAAGAGAAGAGACGGAGAGACAGAGCGAAAAAAAGAAGAGTGGAGAGATGAAAAAAGATTAAAGATTAAAGGAAAAAGATAAAAAAGAAGAAATATAATGTCAAAAGCATGTCTTGAGTTTGTCGAAAGATCAGAGGTCAAAGGTATAATGTCAAATGTTAAGACCTCTTTTATTTACATGATACATTTGCCTTCTGACATTTGACCTAAAATTATCAGAAGATGTCCCCACTTTTGTGGCATAAATTATTGTTAAACATGTAGACTTATATCAGGACAAGACACAATATTCCATTCCATCATTCCAGTATTACAATATTCCACCTTGAATTCTTTTTATATAGACCCTGTCAGGACCTACGGACACTGACAGGTCTAAAATTCCAATATTTCACTCTTCTTTTCTTTACTCCTCAACTCAATAGCTGAAGTAATATTGTAGTATCTTTCAGCAGATTTTGGTAAAAAAAATAATGATAGATACAAGAGAATTTAAAAAGGCACATATTCATCCCAACATTGACATCCTTGAGAAAAGAATAAGAGATGGGATAAAAAACTTTTTTCTTAAGGGATTAACCGGTTCATCCACCGCAATATTCAGCTCCAATTTTATAGACAGGAACAAGCATCCGCAATTGTTCATTTTAGCAGATAAGGAAGCTGCGGCATATTTCTACAATGATCTCTCAAATCTTTCGAATCCGTCATCTGTATATTTCTTCCCATCTTCTTATAAAAGATCACTATTATACCAGCAGCCTGACCCGGGAAATATTGTATTAAGAACGGAAGTTCTGAATATTTTAGCAAGTTCAAAGCGTAAGATCACTATCATAACTCATCCTGAAGCACTGGTTGAGAAAGTTCTGAAGAAAAGTGAACTAAAGAATAATACACTTCAGCTTGGTAAGGGCGAAAAAATCTCAATCGCATTTATTGAGGAAGTATTTGAAGAATATAAGTTTGAAAGAGTTGATTTTGTTTATGAACCAGGGGAGTATTCTATTCGGGGAAGTATTGTTGATGTTTTTTCATTTTCAAGCGAATATCCTTTCAGAATAGATTTCTTTGGGGATGAGGTGGAATCAATAAGAAGTTTCGACGCAGAAACACAACTTTCAATTCAAACTATTTCAAAAATTTCAATCCTCCCTGATATTACCAAACTTTCAGGGACTCAATTATTATCCTTCCTTGAGATTCTTGATCCCTCTTATCAATTATGGATTGACGATCTTGCATTTTCATTGCATACAATCACTAAACTTCTTGAAGCTTCAAGTCAAACTCGCTTGACTGAAGAGAAAGATGAACAAACAATTGAAGAAAAAAAGAGATTGTTTATTAATCATGACACCTTCCTGGAAGGCATAAAGAAATTCACAAGTTTTGAATTTGGAGGACAAAACTTCTTTGAACATTCTGAGACCATACTATTTCAAACTTCTCACCAGCCGTCTTTTAACAAAAACTTTGAATTGCTTGCCACAACTCTACTTGAAAATAAAACTTCAGGATACACAAATTATATTATATCAGAGAATGAAAAGCAGGTAGAACGGTTGCTTGCAATATTTTCAGACATAAAAAAAGAAGTAGAATTCATTCCTGTGAATGCAAATTTGCATGAGGGTTTTGTTGATCATCAGTTGAAGATTTGTTGTTATACCGATCACCAGATATTTGAGCGCTACCACAAATATCGGCTTAAACAAAATTTCTCCAAGAAACATACAATTACATTAAAAGAACTTACAGGCTTAATGCCGGGAGATTATGTAGTACATGTTGATCATGGAATTGGACGATTTGGAGGATTAGAGAAAATAGATATTAATGGCAAAACCCAGGAAACCGTAAGGCTTGTATATAAGGATAATGACACTCTTTATGTTAGCATTCATTCTCTTCACAGAATAACAAAATACAAAGGCAAAGACCTGGAACCTCCAAGAATTTATAAGCTTGGATCAGGTGCCTGGCAAAAGCTAAAACAAAGAGCCCGAAAAAAGGTTCAGGATATTGCCCGGGAACTGATTTCTCTCTACGCAAAAAGAAAAGCCACCCATGGTTTTGGTTTCAGCCCTGACTCCTACTTGCAACAAGAACTTGAAGCATCCTTCATTTATGAAGATACTCCTGATCAGCTGGAAACAACCCGGGCGGTAAAGGAGGGTATGGAGGCATCATTTCCAATGGATAGGCTGGTTTGTGGAGATGTTGGCTTTGGAAAAACAGAAATTGCCATTAGAGCTGCTTTTAAAACAGTTACCGACAGCAAACAGGTTGCTCTTCTTGTTCCAACAACTATACTGGCGCTTCAACATTATAACACATTCAGAAATCGCCTGCACAATTTCCCATGCAGAGTGGAGTATATCAGTCGCTTCAAAACACCTGCTCAACAAAAAACTATTATCAATGATGTTGCAAATGGAAAAATAGACATCATCATTGGAACTCACAGGCTGGCCAGTAAGGATGTGCATTTTAAAGATCTTGGTTTACTCATAGTGGATGAAGAGCAAAAATTTGGAGTTGCTCTTAAAGAAAAAATCAGAAAGCTTAAAGTTAATGTGGATACACTTACCTTAACAGCCACTCCAATTCCACGCACATTGCAATTTTCTATGATGGGGGCACGTGACCTTTCCGTAATGAGGACTCCCCCACCCAATCGTCATCCCATACTTACTGAGCTTCATCGTTTCAATGAAGAGATAATTAAGGAGGGAATAGAATATGAAATTAGCCGGGGAGGGCAGGTATTTTTTATTCACAACCGGGTAGACAGCATTTTTGAAATCCAAAAATTAATTGGCCGCTTACTGCCAAAAGTCACTACAGCAGTTGCTCATGGACAAATGGAAGGAAAGAAACTGGAAGCCCTTATGATGGATTTTATTGGTGGTGAATTTGATGTTCTTATTGCTACAACTATAATAGAATCAGGTCTGGATATTCCAAACTCCAACACCATCTTTATAAACAATGCTCAAAACTTTGGATTGAGTGATCTGCATCAATTAAGGGGTCGCGTTGGCAGATCCAATAGAAAGGCTTTTTGCTTCTTATTAGCTCCTCCTCTCCACACATTATCTTCAGAAGCCCGAAGGAGATTAAAAGCCATAGAAGAGTTTTCAGAATTGGGCAGTGGTTTTAATATCGCACTCCAGGATTTGGATATCAGGGGTGCAGGCAATTTGCTTGGAGCCGAACAAAGTGGGTTTATTGCAGAAATTGGGCTTGAAACTTTCCAGAGAATCATGGAAGAAGCTGTGAACGAACTTAAAGAAACAGAGTTCAAGGCAGAATTGGAAAAAGACATGAAGAATAGTTCTTTGTCTGAATCCGGAATATTAATTAAAGAAGTCCATATTGAAACTGATCTTGAATTGTTGTTTCCTGAAAACTATATTGAAAACATCGGAGAACGGATAAGGCTATATAAATCACTCGATGATATTGATGACCAGCAAGAACTTGAATTATTCAGGAAAAATCTGGAAGACCGTTTTGGACCAATTCCTCCTCCAGCTTCAGAGCTAATGAATATCGTTCCAATACGAAAACTCGCCAAAGAACTGGGATTTGAAAAAATTATCCTGAAAAAGAAAACCCTAATTCTTCATTTTATCTCAAACCCTGAATCTATTTATTATAAATCTCCATTTTTTGGAAAAGTCATCGCTGTGATTCAAAAAAAACCGGTACAATATAAAATCAAGGAAAGGAATTCAAAATTGATGCTTCATGTTAGTGATATACATTCCACATCAATGGCCATTCAGGTACTTGAGAACCTGATTCCAGACCATTAGTAGTCTGTCGGTTCAGTCTTATTGAATGCTCAAAAAATCCAATATCTTTTCTCTATCAAACTCCTGTGTCCCATCCAGGTATAGAAAATCCTTACGTCCTCTTTCAACCCTGCCATATTTCCGGTAACTATCCCATATATGATCTACATACCAGTAGGGAAATGAACCCCAGCGGGAATCTTTAAATTTTCTGTCCCTGAAAACAGCTTCATTGATATGGACAAATAATTTCTTATCAAACTCTGCACATATCCCTGAATCGTAAAAAACAAGCAATCCTTCAGCTATAACAATATCATATTCCTTCCCTGCCGTAATTATTGCCTTCCTGAATTTCTCAAAATCAATTGAAGCAGGACTTTCCCAGTCAATTTCATCTTTTATAACAGGGAGTTTGTCTTGTTCAAATACAAAATCATCCTGGCAAAGCACTATTGTTTTCCGGTCTGTGAATAAACTCCTAATAAGATCCGCCAGCTGTGTCTTCCCGGCCCTGCTAATACCACCAATACCAATTTTCATTATCTGCTTATTTTCGAAGCTCATGATTTAAACTCGTCTTTGCTTCATGTAAAGAACGGAATTTTATAAATTTGAACCAAAATGCATATATGAGTCTGAACCTGATACTGGATATAGGCAATAGTTTATCAAAACTAGCCCTGTTTAACAAGGAAAATATTATTTTCTTAAAACAGTATGAATCAATAAGTTTAAAAATTTTAGAGAATGTGTTTAAAAATCATCATCATATCCGGCAGGGAATTGTATCTAATGTAAGGCAGGAAGACGATAAAATATATAGCTTCTTAAAACAAAATCTCACTAAATTGCTTATTCTTGATGAGAAAACTCCCCTGCCGGTTGAAAATTTATATAAAACAAAATCTACATTGGGAAAAGATCGGATTGCTGCTGCTGTAGGTGGATATTCCCTGTTTCCTGGAGTTAATGTATTAATTATTGACGCCGGTACTGCCCTGACCTATGAATTTGTAACCTCCGGGGGGCAATACATTGGAGGTGGAATTTCTCCCGGATTAAAAATGCGCTTCAGGTCATTACATGAAAATACTAAAAAACTTCCTCTGACAGAACCCAAAGAAAAATTTCAGCTACCAGCCAATACAACTAAAAGTGCTATAATTTCGGGAGTACAATCAGGCATAATTTATGAGATTGACGGAATAATTAATGAGTTCCGTGAACAATTCAATTCGCTGAGAATCGTTCTTACCGGAGGGGATTCTATTTTTTTTGAAAAAAAACTAAAAAATAGCATCTTTGTGGATTCAAATATAGTGCTGAAAGGCCTAAACCAAATACTAATATTTAATGCTTAAAATCCTCAGGACATTTTTTATCCTTATTCTCTTTCTATTTCCTATAAAACAGGGATTTTCACAAAATTCATTTAATTCCCCTTATTCCAGTTTTGGATTAGGAGATCTTACTTTTACAGGTTTTACCAGGAACCAGGCAATGGGAGGAATTTCTTTGGGAATTCGCAACCCAGACTATATTGATTATTCTAATCCGGCCAGTTATTCTGCGAGAGATTCTTTATCTATGTTATTTGAATTTGGTGTATCCCTGCAAGCTTCACAGGTTGCCACTGAGGACAAAAGTGATGTTCCCTGGGATATGAACTTCAGTCACCTCGCTTTTAGTTTTCCTGTACATAAAAAAGTCGCTGTAGGTGCAGGATTGGTACCATTTAGTCTGATAAGCTATAATTTCATTGATAACATTAGAGATGGGGATGATGATTATGACCCTGACTTTGGGGAGCTTGATTATATTTTCAGGGGGGAAGGCGGGATGAGTCAAATATTTTTTGGTGCCAGTTATATGGTTGCAAGGAATTTATCTATTGGCGTGAACACCAACTTCATATTTGGGAATATGCTTTCTCTGCAAACCATTAGCTTCCTTGAAGAAACTAATAGCTTCAACCCAAAGATCCAGGAAGAAGATTTAATTTCAGGCTTTAACTTTAGTCTCGGACTTCAGTATTATACAGACCTTGGTAATGATTGGAGAATTGTTGCGGGAGGGAAATACACAAAACAAAGCAAAATCAATGTCAGAACAGAATTTCTTAAGACAAACGTTTTGTTACTCACGGGAACAGGTGCCATTATTGACACTCTGGAATCCAGGACTTCGTCAAAAACGAAAGAAACTTTTCCATCAAATTATGGTATTGGGTTCAGTGTAGGAAAAGGAGAAAAATTTCAAATAGGCCTGGATTACAAAGGTACTCAATGGAAAAACTCTACTATACTTAACTCTGACTCCCTGGCAAACAGCAACTCTTTGTTATTCGGAATGGAATATACTCCCAGACCAAGGAATTTTAATATGTATCTCCAAAGAATACATTATCGTTTGGGAGCCTATTATACCAACTCCTATCTGAAGGTTCACGGGAATCAAATAAATGATTCTGGCATAACTTTTGGAGTTGGATTACCAATAGGTCGGGTAGGTTCGTCATTTAATCTGGCCTTTAATTATGGTCGAAGAGGATCAAAACAGAATAATCTTATCCTTGAAAACCATGGAATGATTACCTTTAGCTTAAGTTTGTATGATGTTTGGTTTAGAAAATTCAAATACAATTAAATAAAACCTCCTAAAAATGAAAACTGCAAAATTCACCTTAACAGTAGTAGTCCTCGCACTGGCAGTATTTGTCGGGTACTCTCAAAAAGGCTATATAGATGGATCCAAGTATGGCCATGGAGAGGATTCAGTCTTATGTATAAGGAATTATTCACTTTACAGTGAATACTATAAGCAAAAAAATTATGATGATGCCATACCTTATTGGAGATTGGTTTTTAATGATTGTCCTAAGGTTAGCAAGAACATTTACCAGCATGGAGCCAATATGTATAAGTTTTATATTATTCAGGCAAGTAGAAAGAATAATATTGACCTTAAAAATGCCCTTGTAGATACTTTAATGCAAGTATACGATCAAAGAATAAAATGGTATCCTAAAGATAAAGGAAGGGTTCTGGGCTACATGGCTGCAGATATTCTCAGATTTAAGAAAAATGACTTGGTGTGTATGAAAAGAGCCTATGCTTTTAGTAGTGAGTCTATGGATATTCGCAAAAATAGCACCCCTAAATCAGTAATTAATACTTATATGCATACAACATTAGTTCTTTTCGATAACAATGATCTTACAGATTCCGAAGTTGTTGAAAACTATGCAAAAAGTATAGCAATACTGGATGCCCAGCTTGCAAAAAACCCTGATGATGAAGAACTGGAAAACTTAAAATCATCTGTCAGCTCTAATTTTGCCAATAGCGGTGCGGCTTCATGCGAGGCTTTGATCAAATTGTTTAGCCCACAATTCAAGGAAAGCCCTGATGATATCGATGTTTTGAAAAGGATAAGCTATTGGCTCAACAATACAGGATGTACGGAATCTGATCTGTACTTGAAAACAACTATTTCTCTAAATAATATAGAGCCCTCAGCCACACTTGCTTATCATATTGCTCAGCTATATGTGAAGCAAAGAAGCTATCATGCTGCAGTTAAGTTTTACAAGCAGGCTATAGATCAGGAAACCGAGAATACTTCCAGGTCTAAATACCTGGTTGAGATTGGGTACATTACTCAAAGCGAATATGGAGATCTTCCCCAGGCAAAAAGTTATGCCCTTAGAGCAATTAAAGCTGACCCAAGCTCAGGAAAGCCATATTTGCTTCTTGGCAATATCTATGCCGGAGCAAAAAATTATGGACCTGATGATCTGGCGCATAAAGCTGTATTCTGGGTGTCTGTTGATCAATACACAAAAGCAAAACAGAAAGACTTAGATTTAGCTTCCATTGCCAATGATAGAATTCAGGCATACTCACAATACTTCCCCGATACTGAAATGATCTTTTTCTTTGGATTTAAGGTTGGGGATAGCTATAAGCTTGATGGGTGGATAAATGAATCAACTACTGTAAGGACTAAATAATAAAAACAGGCAATATTACAAGCCTTTCAAAAATACCAGGGAAGAGCATAGTTGTTATCATTGCAGTAACTGCTATGCTTTTTTTTTCGTGTAAAAAAAATGATCTGGAAATTGTGTATGCCCTTACTTTTAAGGATACTATTCCTGCAATGTCTATATGGGATCTTCAAACAATTTATACTGATTCAGGTAGAATTAAACTCCAAATTCAGGCTCCCCTCGTTGAGCGATACTCTGAAGATGTAAATAAGAAAATTTATTTCACTCAGGGAATTCTGGTGCATTTTTATAATAAGCATGGAAAAGAAGAATCTTATATGAGTTCCAAATATGCCATTTACCATGAAGAAGACAATTTGTGGGAAGCATCTGATAGTGTTGTGGTAGTTAATTCTGAAGGAGAAATACTGAATACTGAACTATTATTCTGGGATGAAAAAACAGAAAAAATCTACTCATCAAAATTTGTCAAAATCACAACCATGAATGATGTTATTCATGGGGAAGGATTTGAAGCAGATCAAACATTTTCTACCTGGAATATTAAGAAAATGACAGGTACTATATATCACACCAACTAAGCTTTACTGTAATCCCATTATTTATTCTATTTTTACCATAGTAATCCAAATCCTCTTTATTTAAAATATGGAAGGGAATAAAACACACACCAGAAAGTTTGGGAAATTTCAGAAGTTTATGGAATGGGTATGGTTATTTATCGCGTTTGTAAGTCTTGGAACCTGGATATACTCTTTTCAAAAGGAAGGAAAAACTGAAACTAATATGCTCTTAATCATTTCTGCTGTATCTTTCCTTATGTACTTTTTGAGAAGATATCTTGGTAAACAGAAAAAAACTTGAAAAAACTTGAACTTATAACTGCAGCATTTAGCGATTTTATGTGGGGGACTCCCCTTGTCATACTATTGCTGGGAGGTGGATTCTTCTTTTTACTTTATTCCAGGTTTCTGCCGTTCAGATATTTTCGTCATGCTATAAATATTATACGTGGCAAATATGATAACCCGGACGAGCCCGGGCAAATCAATCATTTTGAGGCTTTTTCCACTGCTCTTTCAGCAACAGTTGGCATGGGAAATGTAAGTGGGGTTGCAGTAGCCATTGCTACCGGAGGGCCCGGAGCAATTTTCTGGATGTGGGTAAGTGCTTTCTTTGGTATTACCACTAAATTTTTTACATGCACACTGGCAGTTATGTATCGCGGTCGCGACAGTACCGGAGCATTACAGGGAGGCCCAATGTATGTGATCACTGAAGGTTTAGGTAAAAACTGGAAGTTTCTGGCTATTTTATTCTCCCTTGCAGGCATGATCGGAGTTCTCCCGGTATTCCAGGTTAATCAATATACACAAGCTCTCAGGGATATTGTACTTGTAGACCTTGGAATTACAGGATCTTTTTATACAAATTTATTAACAGGTATCATTATTACATCCATTGCATCCCTGGTAATTTTTGGTGGAATAAAGAGAATTGGAATGGTGGCAAGTAAACTGGTTCCGTTTATGGCAGTTCTTTATGTACTTGCTGTAATGGTAATTCTCTTTTCATATTCAAGTGAGGTTCTTCCTGGGCTAAAGCTTATTTTTACCGATGCTTTTTCAGGAAAAGCTGTTTTGGGCGGTGCCCTTGGACAATTAATCATAACAGGGATCAAGAGAGGTTCCTTTTCAAATGAAGCCGGTATTGGTACGGCTCCTATGGCTCATGGGGCAGCAAAAACCAGTGAACCGGTCAGAGAAGGATTAGTTGCCATGATAGAACCTATAGTTGATACCATGGTAATCTGTACTATGACTGCACTTGCAATTATAGTAACCGGGGTATGGAAAAATCCGGATGCAAACGGAATCACACTTACACTTAAGGCTTTCGAAATCGGTATTCCGGGAATTGGACATTACGTTTTAATTGTATGCATTACTTTTTTTGCAATGTCGTCTTTATTTGCTTTTCCCTATTATGGAACCAAATCATTTGGTTTTTTATTTGGTGCCAGGAAACAATATCTCTACAACTATTTCTATATCGTGTCAATCATTCTGGGTGCAACAGCATCATTAAGTGTTATAATCAATCTTATTGATGGAGTATATGCTATAATGGCTATTCCCACCATGATCTCAGCTATATTGTTAGCTCCTAAGGTTAGAAAAGCCTCACTTGATTATTTTAGAAGGCTTAAAAGAAATGACTAAATTTGTTCCCGCATACTCATCCTTAATATAAACTTACAATGAGCTACTTAATAGCCATTCTTATAAGTTTACTTTTATCAGCTTTTTTTTCAGGTATGGAGATCGCTTTTGTTTCCTCCAATAAGCTTCGCCTGGAATTAAGCAAGAAAAAAGAAGGTTTCACTTCCCAGATTCTTTCTATTTACACTAAAAACCCAGGGCAATATATTGTTACTATGCTAATCGGGAATAACATAGCCCTTGTTGTTTATGGTATTATAATGGCCATGATTCTGGAGCCGGCAATCAGCACATTCACCAATTCCGACACATCTATTCTGGCCATTCAAACTATAATATCAACATTGCTAATACTGGTAGTTGCTGAATTTATTCCCAAAGCCATTTTCAGAATCAATGCAAATGGGCTTCTGAAAATATTCAGTATGCCCATTTTTCTGTTTTATCTTATTTTTTATCCAATTAGCAAATTTACTATTTGGCTATCGCGAATTATTCTGAGAGTATTTATGAGGATAAAATTAACTGAAAGATCTGAGGACCGTGTATTTGGGAAACCCGATCTGGATTACCTTGTAAATGAAGCTCAGGAAGACTTAAGCCTGGATCAAGAGGAGGACTCCAGCTTAAAAATATTTCAGAATGCCCTTGATCTATCCAGAGTAAAACTCAGGGAATGTATGATCCCCCGAACTGAGCTTGTTGCCCTTGAAGAAACTACAAGTGTGGAAGAATTAAGGCAGATCTTCATTGAATCGGGTTTATCAAAAATTTTAATCTTTAAGGAATCAATTGATAACATTATCGGATATGTAAACATGAAAGACCTTTTTGGAAAAGTTGTAAATATTAAACCTTATATCGTTCCCTTAGATATTGTGCCGGAATCAATGCATGCCAATAAGCTCTTAAAAATGTTTGTAGATGAGAAAATGAAAATTGCCCTGGTTGTTGATGAATTTGGAGGAACTTCCGGAATTGTAACTATAGAGGATATCCTGGAAGAAATATTTGGGGAAATCACAGATGAGCACGATACTATTGAACTTGTTGAAAAAACTATTAATGAAAATGAATATATTTTCTCGGGAAGACTCGAAATTGATTACCTGAATGAAAAATATAAATTAGACCTTCCAAAAAAAGATGACTTTGAAACTCTGGCCGGGTTAATTTTCTATTATTACGAAAGCATTCCTAAACTAAATCATCATATTGACGTTGATTCATATAGTTTTAAGGTTTTGAAAGTTAGTGAAACCCGAATTGAACTAGTCCAACTTAACATTCTTGATCACTCATAAAACAAAAAAGCTTCATCTTATTCCAAAGTTATAGAACTTTTTGAAAAAATAAATGAAGAAGCTTTAACATGCCGCATTTTTCTTATATTTGCACCCTGAATTTTTGTTTCAACCAATAACAAATCATCATTCATGGCAACATTACAAACTATAAGGGATAGAGCAGGATTACTCATTGCAATAATTATTGGGCTGGCTATTCTTGCCTTTGTGCTCGGAGATTTTCTGGGTGGTGGCAACTCGCAAGCCATGGGTATGAAAAAGAAACTGGAAATTGCTGAAGTAGCAAACCAATCTATCTCTTACCTGGAATATGAAAAAAGAATAAGCGATCTTACTGAGATTTACAAACTTTCAGGCAATACCAGTATGGATGAGCAAACTTCATTAAGTATTCGGCAACAAACCTGGGACCAGATGATCAGAGAATTTGTTATGTCAGGTGAATATAAAAAACTGGGATTGGCTGTAAGTTCTGAAGAACTTTTTGACTTGATCCAGGGAGATAATCCCCATCAATATGTTCGACAACTATTTACCGACCAGCAAACTGGAATTTTTGACAGGGGAGCTTTGATTCGATTTCTTAAAAATATGGAAAGTGACCCAACAGGAAATCAAAAGAAATATTGGATGTTCATGGAAACTCAAATTGACGATGAGCATATGTTTAACAAATACCTGACCATAATTCAAAAAGGTTTGTATGTAAACTCAAATCAGGTAAGCTATAGTCTTAGTAATAGTAACAAACAGGTCGATTTTAAGTATATTGTTCAGAGATATTCAAGCATACCCGATTCTGTTATTAGTATTAAGGAAGATGAACTAAAAAATTATTATAAAGAACATCAGGACAATTATGAACAAACTGCCTCAAGGAATATTGAGTATGTGAGTTTCGAAGTGAAGCCCTCAGAGAAAGACATAGAAGACACTGAAGATTGGATTAATGATATAAAAGCTGAATTTGAAAGCACTTCAGTGATACCTCAATTTGTTAATGCTAATTCTGACCTTCCTTATGATTTCAAGAACTACAAACAAGGGGAATTACCCGAGGTCATCAATGATTTTATGTTTGAAAATGAAGAAGGCGCCAGCTTCGGGCCCTATTTTGAAAATGAAAGTTATAAGCTGGCCAGATTAAGTGAAATTAATTATTTACCAGATTCTGTCCATGCCAGACATATTCTGATTAGTCCCTCCGCTGAAAGATCTGCAGAGGCTGCTTCACAAATAGCAGATAGCTTAAAAGGATTGTTAGAGTCAGGCACTGATTTTGCTATATTGGCTTTAATGAATTCTGATGATCAGGGAAGTGCTCAATTAGGAGGAGATCTGGGATGGTTCAGTGAAGGGTCTATGGTTCAGCCATTTAATGATGCGTGTTTTAAAGGGAGTGGGGGGGAAATAGTTTTGGCAGAATCACAGTTTGGCTGGCATATAATTGAAATACTGGGACAGGGCCCGAAAGTCAAGAAAGTACAGGTTGGAATTATTACAAGGGCTATACAGGCCAGCACAGCAACCTATGAATTGGTATATTCTGAAGCAAGCCGCTTTGCCGGCATGAATGATAGTCATGAAAAATTTATAGCCTCTATTGATGAAGATGAAGGCCTGACCAAAAGAATTGCCAATGATATAAAGGAAGATGATCGCCAAATTCCAGGGCTTGAATCACCCAGGGAATTAATTCGTGCTATGTATCAGTCAGAACTTAACAACATTATTCTTGATTTAAACAAACAAGCTGTTTTTGAATTGGAAAATGTTTTTGTAGTGGCCTATTTAACTGATGTAAAAGAAAAAGGCGTAGCTCCTTTTGACCAGGTTAAAACAGATGTTGAATTCAATGTAAGAAATGAGAAAAAAGCAGTTGAATTAATACATGCCCTTGAAAATAGCCTGGCTGAAACATCAAATATTGAAGATCTTGCCGAAACCCTTAACACGCGTGTGGAGGAAGTAAGTGGAATTAATTTTAACTCCTTTTCCATACCCGGCGCAGGCATTGAGCCAGCTTTGGTTGGCACGGTTGTTGGTCTTTCTGAGAACACTATTTCCCAACCTGTTAAAGGTTTGAATGGTGTATATATTGCAGTTGTCACAAGCATAAACGAAAATACCGATCTGGATGAGACATTCCAAAAGAATTCACTTATCAGTAATTTCAGCAACAGGGTTAATTTCGAAGTTTATAACGCTCTACTTGAAAATGCCAATGTTGTAGATAAAAGATCAAAATTTTATTAAATACCCGATGAACTAGCCAATAGTGGTCTGACGAGTATATTGCTTTGCTTCTCTTTCATCTCCCTCATTTAATCTACATTATCGTGCAGGTAAGAGTTATCAGAACTCAAACGGGTTCCACTTTCCTCATCATCATATAATGAATATTTAGATACCCTTTTGCTGGAAGAATGTGCCGCTTTATGGATTTTTCTGTTTTTCCGGATATAGGCCGGCTGATTCTCCAACTCATCAATTTCATTCTCCTTGTCCTCTTCCAGGTATCCCTGATCTTTCAGGTAGGCCTGATGTTTCTTAATTTTCTTTATCCTTTCTGCCGTTTGTTCTTCATCAAGCAATTCATAACCTTCATCATTATTCTGCCCTGAAGGATTTGACAATTCTCCATTTGAACTTACTTCAAAATCAATGGTTCTTTGATTAGTATTAAATTCATCAATGGTATAGGGTCCCATATTTTTATCTTTTACTTCAAAGCTTGAATCAGGAATAAGATTATCCTGCTCTGGCTCCTTCAGGAATACCTTCTCGGTATTTCTCTTCTCTGTATATAATTCAGGTATTGAACTTGGTTCAAATCCTGTGGCTATTACCGTTACTGCTACCTTCTCTTCCAAACTCTCATCTTTCCCTGTTCCCCAGATAATCATTACATCATCAGCTGCTGCTGAGTTTATAAAATCTGTAATTTCACCCACCTCATCCATACTTACTTCAGATTCTCCTGAAGTGATATTTAGCAAAATACTCCCGGCTCCGGTAATATCATTTGAATTTAACAAAGGTGAAGTAATGGCTATTTCTACTGCCTTCCTGGCTCTGTCTTCCCCGGAAGCTTCACCTGAGCCCATCATGGCAACTCCGGAGTTATACATAACCGTTTCAACATCAGCAAAATCAACATTTATATAACTATGAACTGTTATGATTTCAGCAATTCCTTTTGCTGCTTTTGTAAGAACATCATCTGCCCTGGAAAAGGCCTCTGAAAGCTTCAAATCACCATATATTTCCCGCAATTTTTCATTGTTAATAACCAGCAAAGAATCCACATTATTTTTCAATTCATTAATCCCGATTATGGCTTGTTGAATTCTTTTTTGCCCCTCAAACCGGAAGGGAATTGTTACAATTGCTACTGTTAGAATTCCCAATTCTCTACAGGCTTTTGCAATAACCGGTGCAGCACCGGTTCCTGTTCCTCCTCCCATACCCGCAGTCAGAAATACCATTTTGGTATTTTTCGATAAGGTTTCAATAATATCATCCAGGTTTTCCTGTGCTGCTTGTCTGCCAACTTCTGGTTTATTCCCTGCTCCTCTCCCTTCTGTAATAGATTCACCTATTTGAATTTTTACTGCAACCGGACTGTTTTCAAGAGCTTGTGCATCCGTATTGCAAACCATGAAATTTACGTCTTTAATTCCCTGGGAAAACATGTGGTTTACTGCATTACTTCCACCTCCACCTATTCCCAAAACCTTAATAATGGAAGATTTATCTACAGGGAGATCAAAATTCATGAGTTCTTCTGCCATAGTATTTGAATTTTTAAATTATTATCAAAATTAATTCCGGATAAACGAAATTTGTTTACTCCATTTTTACACCATTTTCAGCAAATATGTCTATTAATGTGCCTTTAAATTTTTCGAAAATACTTCTTTTGTTTGTTCCTTCCTCTTCAAAATCGTCTTCCTCAATAAGAGCAATCGGAACCTCCTCGGTTACTTTATTCATATTCTCATTTGGATTGGAATACTCAAATCCTTTAAGTACAAGGCCTATACTAGTAGAATACATGGGCTGATTAGTTTCCTCATCTACCTCGCCTGCCAGATGAAGATTGGGTAATCCGATACGCACATCCATACCTGTTTTAAACTTTACAAGTTGAGGCAAATGCTTCAATAATGCCCCTCCTCCGGTTAAAACAATGCCTGCAGCCATTTTTTCAGAAAAACCAGAATTCTGAATTTCAAAACTAACCGCATCAATAATCTCCTCCATCCTGGATTGTATGATATATGCCAGGTTCTTAAATGAAATTTCTTTTGGTTCCCTTCCACTGATTCCCGGAATAGTAACAACCTTATCAGCTGGGGCAATATCTCCAAGAGCCGATCCGTATTGAACTTTCAAAGATTCAGCCTGCCTGTTTAAAATGGAACAACCTTCTTTTATATCATGGGTAACCACATTCCCTCCAAACGGAATTACAGCAGTGTGCCTGATCACATTATCGTAGTATACTGCTACATCTGTTGTTCCTCCTCCAATATCAACCAAAACAACTCCAGCCTCTTTTTCATCATCAGTTAATACAGCTTCAGATGAGGCAAGAGGCTCCAGTATCAATTCATTGATCTGCAAACCTACTCTGTTAATACACTTCTCAATATTTCTTGCAGAAGCTACTTTTCCTATTACAATATGAAAATTTCCTTCCAGCCTTCTTCCTGACATTCCAACAGGATTTTTCACCCCTGTTTCATGATCCACAATAAAATTTTGGGGTAAAACATGAATAATTTCTTCTCCCACTTCTATAGGTATGTTACGCATATCTTCAATAAGCTGGCGAATATCATCCTTTGTAATTTCTCCCTCATCAGAATTTCTATTGATATAACCCCTGTTTCTAATACTTTTTATGTGCTGTCCGGCAATACCAACGAATACTTCAGAAAATATTACACCTGACTTACTCTGTATTTCCTCAATAGTAGATCTAATTGCATTTACTGTTTCTTCAATATTCTGAACAACACCTCTTTTTACTCCTTTCGAAGGAGCTTTGCTTAATGAGAGAATTTCAAGTTTCCCATTTTCATTCTTTCTGCCAATAATTGACACAATCTTCGTTGTGCCTATGTCAATGGCAGCAATTATTTTTTCTTTTTTACTCATAATTAAGTGTTTATCCGGTTAAACAATATTTCTAATAGTTTTCTTTATCTTTTTGTACAAACAACCTGGTCTTTGAATGCCAAATTAATTTTGATGTATTTATTCCATCCCTCATCTTGAAATCCCTGATTATACAATGCATACAATTTGTTAAATTTATCCTGGTAATTACCAATGTCCCCAAACTCTATAATATGTGCCCCAACCCTGGGGATTAGCTGAAATTCTCCGACCTGAGTCAGGTAAATCTGTTCAACCTGAGCCCTCCAAAAATCATCGTTGTATATAAAAATCCCCAACTGATACAGATCATATATCCTTCTATATTTGGCATTTGTTTTCAGCTCAATAAGGTTGTCCCCTGGCGCTCCTCCAGCCAGATTCCAACCATTTGCTACCACTACCCGGGCTGTATAATACTCTCCCAGAGGCAATATATTAGCCTCTTTGTCTATATAGTATCCTTCTCCATGTTCATCAATTACTCTAATAATCGGTTCCTTTTGAGTTATGCATACATTTAATTTCCCGTTTGAACTTTTATAAACCTCCGTTGTTTTCACAAATGGAGTATTTCTGATTTTTTCTTCCAATTCTTTGGTATTGACTTTACCCAATTTACCACCCAGAAGGTTTATCTGATCCTGAACAATTAAGTTATAGATATCATTGCCTGACACAAAGTGATTCTCAGCAGAATCTACAATTGCAATATGCAATGACTGACATGGGGCTTTATTTACTTTATCTGAGACAAGACCGAGGACAACAATCAAATATGCCACCACGCCAGACAAGACCAATATGTTTAAAATCCTTTTCATTTCAGTTAAATGTTTTCCGTTCCTCTAGTATTTTCACAATTGGTTCCGTTAATACATTGATATCTCCGGCACCCATTGTAAGCAATACATCTGTCTTAATTTCCCGCACATAATCCAGAATCTGATCTTTATTCATAATTGCTTTTCGCTTGATTCCTACTTTATCCAGAATCATTTTTGAAGAAACACCTTCAATTTCTTTTTCCCTGGCAGGGTAAATTTCTAAAAGGATCAATTCATCCAGGTTTTCCAGACTCTTTGCAAAATCAATATACATATCCCGCGTTCTTGAAAACAAATGAGGTTGAAATATGCCGGTTAAATTCTTTCCTGGGAACAATTGTTTAACTGATTGTATGAAGGAGTTTAATTCTACAGGGTGATGAGCATAATCATCAATATAGACAATCTCTGGATGCTCAAACTGAAAATCAAACCTGCGCTGAATACCTCGAAAACCAATAAGTGACTTCTTGATTATTTCCACAGGAATCTCTAAAAGCCAGGCTATAGATACAGCAGCAACAGCATTCTCAATATTAATTTTCCCTGGCATTCCTAAACGCAATCCCTCAACTAAACCTCCCGGTACCACCATATCAAAAAGGTAAAATCCTTCAATCAGCTGAATGTTTTTAGCATAAAAATCTGCTTCAGAATCAAGTGAATAACTGAGAATATCTATACCGGTAAACTGATCCTCTGACAGTGGAAGATCAACCCCCTTTTTAAGTAAAAGTTTTCCTCCCTTTTTGATCTTTCCAACAAAAAGGCCAAAAGACCTTAACAAATTCAAGCGATCTTTATATATGTCTAAATGATCGGGGTCAATAGAAGTAATGATTGCAGCGAATGGAGTTAAGTGCAGGAAAGAACGATCAAACTCATCTGCTTCAACCACGGCTAATTCTCCGGAGCCAAAAAGCAAGTTGCTATTATAATTTTTTAAAATTCCTCCCAGAAATGCCGTGCAGTCAGTCTCCGATTGTTTTAAGATATGAGCTAACATTGCAGAAACAGTAGTTTTTCCATGAGTTCCAGCTATGGCAATAGTCTTAAGTTTTGCTGAAATCAAACCCAGAACTTCTGACCTTTTTAGTATATGATATTTATTGGCCTCAAAAAACTTCAACTCGGCATGATCCTTTGAAACTGCAGGGGTATAAACTATTAGAGTAGAATCTTTTTGAGCCAGATTTGCAAAGGGAATAGGAATTTCGTCCGTATTTTCTGTGAAATGCACCTGGCAACCTTCCGTTATTAACTGATCGGTAAGATGAGTTGAGGTCTTATCATAACCGGCTACATCAAAGCCCCCGGCAAGGAAATACCTTGCCAATGCACTCATTCCTATGCCACCAATGCCCAGGAAATAAATTCTATGTATATCTTCAAATTTCATTGGTCATTCACTAGTTTTAGAACCTCTTCTGCAATTTTTCCCGACGAATCCCTAATAGCCATTTTTACTATATTTTGCGACAGCATGCTTAATGCCGAATCATCCCTTATCAAATTCAATGCTCTTACTATAAGTTTTTCAGCAGCTTCTGAATCACTTATAAGTTCAGCCGCATTTTTATCAACAAGGTTGCGGGCATTATGAGTTTGGTGATCTTCAGCAACATTGGGTGAAGGAATCAATATTGAAGGCTTCCCGCATAAACACAATTCAGAAATGGTTCCTGCCCCGGCCCTTGAAATAACAAGATCAGCAACAGAATAAGCCAGATCCATCCTGGCTATAAAATCATATAAATGGATATTGCCGGGATGAATAGAATCAAATTCCTTTTTTGCCGAATCATGATAATATTTCCCCGATTGCCAAATTATCTGTATGTCTTCATTCTTCAGATCTCCCAACTTTTGTATAACAGCTAAATTGATTGTTCTGGCACCCAAACTTCCTCCCAGTATCAATAATGTTTTCTTCCCGGTTTGAAGATTAAAGTATTTCAGTGCTTCATTTATTTTGTCACCATTTTCCTCAAGATCTTCCCGAACCGGATTTCCTGTAAAAATAATTTTATCCTCAGGAAAATATTTATCCATTCCCTGATAGGCTACACATATTTTTGAAGCTTTTTTTGCCAATAATTTGTTAGTGATACCAGGATATGAATTTTGCTCCTGGATTAAAGTCGGTATACTGTTTTTACCAGCAATCTGAAGTATTGGGCCGCTGGCATACCCACCTGTTCCAATAGCCACACAGGGATCAAAATCCTTAATTATTTTCCTTGCCTTTCTAAGACTTTTTGCCAAATTTATCAGCACCTTGATATTTTCCAGGCTTAGTTTTCTAATAAATCCGCTAACCGGGAGACCAATTATTTGAAAGCCTGCAGCAGGGACCTTTTCCATCTCCATTCTGTCTTCAGCTCCAACAAACAGAATCTCCGACTTTGGTTCAAGTTTCATTAAGGCTCTGGCAATAGAAATAGCAGGGAAGATGTGTCCTCCTGTACCACCACCACTGATGATAAATCTTTTATTCTGCTGGTTCTGCTTCATTCAATAAATCTTTTTCAATGCCGCGACTTACGCTCAAAATAATTCCAAAAGCAATACTTGTAAATAATAATGATGAGCCTCCCATGCTCACAAAAGGTAGTGTTTGTCCGGTTACAGGGAAAAGATTAACTGCAACCGCCATATTTACAAAAGCCTGAAAAACAATCAATAAGGTTAATCCTATA
Source organism: Bacteroidota bacterium (assembly GCA_030596025.1). GTDB lineage: Bacteria > Bacteroidota > Bacteroidia > Bacteroidales > VadinHA17 > JAYEGO01. The sequence goes on from JAUVKW010000001.1 coordinate 44,666, forward strand.
GCCAGAAATGCAGGAAATGTTTTATTGGCTTTATGGACAAGCGCCCCTCCCCGGTACAATAAAATCAGATAGGCAAGAACCAGTGGAATAGCTCCCAGGAAAAGGCCATATTCTTCAATAATAATTGCAAAAATAAAATCTGAATAGGGATGTGGAAGAAAATTCCTTTGTGTGCTTTTTCCCGGGCTTTTTCCGAAAAACCCGCCGGTTGCAACTGCAATTTTAGCCTGTTCCACCTGGAAGTATTCATCAGAAGTTCCATCTACATAATTTTCAATTCTGTTTTTCCAGGTTGAAATACGGCCCTCCTTATTTACCATCAGGGCCACACTTACAAAAAGTACAAGTGCCAATGAGCCAATCCCAATAATAGCTGCCAGGTACTTAACAGGGACTCTGCCTATAAATAATAATGTTACAGCTGTGATAAATAATATTAAAGCTGTTGACAGGTTTGCAGGTAATATGAGCATACAAACCAATATCACCGGAACAATTAAAGGCCGGAAGGCTTCTTTCAAATTTTTGATTTCCACTTGTTTCATAGACAACAAGCGAGCCAGGTACATTATGAGAGCAAGTTTTGCAAAATCAGATGTTTGTATGGTAAAGCCAAGGCCCGGCAAGGTAAGCCACCTGGATGCTTCATTTAGATTTGTACCTATAAGCAGAGTAAGCAGTAACAAAGGAACTGAGGCAAAAAGGAACAACTGGGAAAGCCTGGAATAGTATTTATACGGAACCAGATGGGTAATGAAAATGATAAATATTCCAATGCCCAGAATCACTCCATGCCGGATCAGGTAATATGTGGTATTCCCTCCCATATTTTTGTAGGCAAGAGTTCCTGTAGAGCTATAAACCGCCAGGATAGAGAAGATTGTTAGCACAACAATCACCCCCCAGATGATTCTATCTCCTCTAAACAATTTTTTTACATTCTCTTCCATTCTCAATTCACATATTGTAACAGCAAATGCCTAATTATAAATTACGAACAAACTGTTTGAATTGTCTCCCTCTATCTTCATAATTCTCAAACAGGTCGAAACTTGCACAAGCTGGAGATAACAAAACCACATCTCCATTTTTTCCGATTGAATAAGCCATCTTAACAGCTTCTTCCATCGATCTTACTTCTTCAATCTTCACGGGCATTTCCTCAAATGCACTGATGATTTTTGAATTATCCTTCCCCAAACAAATTATGGCCTTAACCTTTTGCTCAATCAATACCTGTAATGAAGAATAATCATTCCCCTTATCCACTCCACCTAAAATCAAAATAACCTCTTCGTTCATGCTTTCCAGAGCATACCAGGTTGAATTTACATTTGTAGCCTTGGAGTCATTAATAAACATAATTCCATGAACCTTAATTACAGGTTCAAGCCTATGCTCAACACCCTGAAAATCACTTAAACTCTTTCTGATTGTTTCTTTTCTAATGCGTAATACCTGGCCCGTAATTCCTGCAGCCATTGAGTTGTAGGTGTTGTGTTTACCTTTAAGTGCTAAATCTGTTATTGCCATGGTAATTTTCTGGTTTTTATATTGAAAATTTATTTTCTCCTTAACTAAGTATGCATTTTGCCCCTCGATCTTTTTAATAGAGAAGGGCAACCTTCCTGCACCTGGATTCATCTTATTAAGTGCTTTCTTAATAACAGGGTCATCATCACAATAAATCAAGAAATCTTTCTCCGTCTGATTTCTGATAATCCTGAATTTTGAATCAATGTAATTCTGCATCTTGTAATCGTAACGATCAAGATGATCAGGCGTAATATTCATCAAAACAGCAATATCTGCTTTAAAATCATACATTCCATCCAGCTGAAAACTACTAAGTTCAAGAATATAGTAGTCAACATCTCCCTGAGCTACTTTCATAGCAAAACTCTGTCCCACATTCCCTGCCATAGCTACATTTAGTCCGGCATTTTTCAGTATATGCCAGATCATATTTGTTGTTGTGGTTTTCCCATTGCTCCCGGTAATACAAATTTTTCTGGCATTTGTAAATCTTCCTGCAAATTCAATTTCAGAGATTACAGGCACGTCCCTGTCTTTTAGTTTTTTTATGATTTCGGCATTCTCCGGAATTCCCGGACTTTTTACCACTTCATCTGCCAGAAGTATTTTTTCTTCTGTATGCACTTTTTCTTCCCATTCAATATTGTTCTTATTAAACAGTTCTTTATGTTTATCTGCAATCTTTCCATGATCAGATACAAACACCTCAAATCCCTTTTTATGGGCCAAATATGCTGCACCAGCACCACTCTCACCGGCTCCTAAAACCACAATTTTTTTCACAACTCTATTCATTACTACCTAATCTTTAGTGTAACGATTGTAATTATTGCCAGCATAATTCCTATGATCCAGAATCGCAGAACGATTTTAGGTTCTGTATATCCCTTTTTCTGATAATGATGATGTAGTGGAGCCATTAGAAGTATCCGTTTCCCGACACCATATTTTTTCCTGGTATATTTAAAATAGCTTACCTGCAAAAGGACCGAAACACTTTCGATAAGAAAAATTCCACACAATATTGGTATTAGTAATTCTTTACGAATCACTATGGCAAACACCGCAAGTATTCCACCAAGAGCCAGGCTTCCGGTATCTCCCATAAAAACCTGAGCCGGATAAGAATTATACCATAAAAAACCAATAGTTGCTCCGATCAGGGCACTGGCAAAAATCACCAATTCCCCTGTATATGGAATATACATTATGTTTAGATAGCCTGCATAAATAACATTACCGGAAAGGTAGGCCAGTACCCCAAGAGTTGTTCCACTGATAGCAGTTGTGCCTGCAGCAAGGCCATCCAGTCCATCGGTAAGGTTCACACCATTCGAGACAGCTGTAACAATAAAAATAACTGCCAGCACAAATACCAGCCACCCCCATTTCTGACTTTTTTCTCCTAAAAATCCAACTATATATGCATAATCAAATTCATGGTTTTTAACAAAAGGAATAGTAGTTTTTGTCGACTTTACATCAATGGATTGTGATACGTCTCCTTCAGCAATCACATGTGTGTTGGATAAAGCCGGATGCTGCTCCCGAATAACAACATCATCGTTCAGGTATAATGTTAATCCCACAACCAGGCCCAGGATAATCTGTCCTAATATTTTAAATCGTCCTGCTAATCCCTCTTTATTTTTCCTGAATATTTTAATATAATCATCAATAAATCCAATCAGGCCCAGCCATCCGGTAGTGATCAACATTAAAAGAACATAAACGTTTTTAAGATCTCCAAAAAGTAAGACCGGAACTAAAATGGATGCGAGAATGATCAGCCCACCCATAGAGGGCGTACCCTCTTTTCTGTATTGCCCTTCAAGTCCCAATTCCCTGACAACTTCACCCACCTGCTTTTTTTGAAGGAACTGAATAATTCTCTTTCCAAAAAGCATTGAAATTATAAGAGAGGTAATTATCGTGAGTGCAGCCCTGAAAGATATATACTGGAACATACCTGCTCCAGGGAAATCAAAGGCTTCAAGATATTTGAATAAGTAATAAAGCATTTTAATTAATTAGTTATTCCTGGTTCTTTGAAATATTTTCTCACCTCTTCCCTATCATCAAAATGATGCTTTTTCCCTGATACCTCCTGATAAGTTTCATGACCCTTTCCGGCAATTAGTACAATATCTCCTGGTTGAGCTATCATACATGCAGCTTTAATAGCTTCTTTTCTGTCAACAATAGACAGGGTTTTTTCTATATACTCATCTGGAATACCATGGATCATATCTTGAATAATTCTTGCAGGATCTTCCCCTCTTGGATTATCAGAAGTTAAAATAAGCTGGTTACTATATTCAATTCCAATTTTAGCCATTTTAGGTCTCTTTAGTTTATCTCTGTCACCACCAGCTCCTACAACAGTAATAGTTTTTGAATTCTTGTTTTTTATCTTATTAATTGCTGTCAATACATTCATCAATGCATCCGGTGTATGTGCATAGTCAACAACAGCAAGCTTACCATCCATAGATCTTATGGTTTCAAATCTTCCTGGAACCGGTTTTAGCTTGCTAATTATTCTCAAAACTTCCTCTTTGTCCAATCCCAATAAACTTGATGCTGCATAAGCTGCCAGAAGATTATACACATTAAAATCTCCGATAAAGGGAACCCATACATCAGTTTCGTCAATTTTCAAATACGTTGCCTCAAGATTTCGCTCTACGATCCTGGCATTGAATTCATTCATTTTTTTCAAGCCATAAGTACTTATCTTAGCCCTGGTGTTCTGAACCATTACTCTTGCATTACGGTCATCTGTATTTATCAGGGCAAATGCTTCAGCAGGAAGAGCATCAAAAAAATTCTTCTTAGCTTCAATATAATTATCAAATGTTCCATGATAATCAAGATGGTCATGTGTCAAATTGGTAAAAATTCCACCCTTGAATATCAATCCTGCTGTCCTGTTCTGGACCAGAGCATGGGAGCTTACCTCCATGAAAACATGAGAACACCCTGCTTCTACCATCCTGCTTAGCATGTCATGTATACTTATGGCATCTGGTGTTGTATGAGTTGCATCAAACGATTCATTATGAATAATTGTACTTACAGTAGAAATTAAACCCGAAGGAATTCCCAGTGCTTCAAATATTTCATATAAAAAAGTAGCAATCGATGTTTTTCCGTTGGTTCCGGTCACTCCGGTTATCACAAGATTTCTAGTTGGGTGATCATAATAGGCAGAAGCAATAAGGCCAAGGCTTTTTGAGGCAGACTCCACTTCAATATAGCTCAGGTTTTTTTGAATTGAGTCTGGAATCTGTTCGCAAACTATTGCGCTGGCACCAGCTTCAATAGCACGGGAAATATAATTATGTCCATCTAATTGTGTCCCTTTTATAGCAATAAACAAATCTCCTTTCGAGACTTTTCGTGAATCAATCTGAAGGTGGTTTATTTCAATATCAAGGGAACCAAGAACCTTCCTGGTTTTAATTCCTTCCAATATATCTCCTAATAAGCTCATAATATTCAAACCTCTCTATACAAAACTCATCTCCAGCCTTATATTCTGTCCTGGAACAAGAATGCTTCCAGGTACAATTGACTGAGAACGCACTTTTCCCCAGCCTTTTACTTTAACTTTTAATCCTGCATTTTCAAGCAAAAAAACTGCATCTTTTAAACCCATTTCCACAACATTGGGGACCATATTATCACGTACAATCAGATTTTTAACAACAATGGCCGAATCAGTTGAGGCAGTAATTACCCACTCTCCTCCAGCTCCCATAATGCTTGTTTCATAATCTAATTGCTCAAAAACCTGATCCAGGTCAGAAAGCTTCCCATTTTTTGAGTACGGAGCTGCAAAAACAGGTCTTTCTGCAAGATCCTCTTCAATCTGCAACTCCATTTTGCTGGCATAAACTTTATCTGCAATTTCCTTGAATACCGGACCAGCAACTAAATTCCCATAATACACTGAGTTAGAGGGTGCATTTACCACAACAATGCAGGAGTACTTGGGTTTATCTGCAGGGAAGTACCCAACAAATGAAGCTTGATACTGAACTTTCCCCTTATAACCCATATTTTGATCAGCAATTTGAGCAGTTCCGGTTTTCCCTGCAATCTTATACAGATCATTGTTTAGATTCTTTGCAGTACCTTTTTCAACAACTCCTTCCAGCATTTTTTTTGCATCTTCAATAGTAGCTTCCGAGGCAATTGAAGGATTAATTACCTTCGTTTTAATCTTCTTAATCAATTTCCCATGGTATCTTATTTCCTTAACAAATTTTGGACTTATCATTTTGCCATCATTAGCCACCGCATTATAAAAAGCAAGGATTTGAATAGGAGTCATTCTCACTTCATAGCCATGTGACATCATTGGTAAAGAAATTCCAGACCACAATGGATCACCAGGATATTTGATTTCAGGAACACCTTCTCCCTTGATTTCGATTCCAAGTTTCTGGTTCAGCCCCATATTATAAAGCCGGTTAATAAATTCTTTTTCTTTTCCCTGATAGTTTTGCTGAATCAGCATGGATACACCAACATTTGATGAAAACATAAACACTTCTTCCACTGTAATTGTTCCATAGCCACCTTCGTGTGTATCCTTGATGATCTTGTCATAAAATCGTACCTGTCCGCTGCCGGTTTCAACAGAGTCCCCCAATTCAATCAAACCATCTTCAAGTGCTACCATCAGGGCAGGAAGCTTAAATGTTGAACCCGGCTCAGAGCTTTCTCCAATAGCATAATTGTAACTTTCATGATAGTTCCCATCATTACCTACCTGTAAATTGGCAATAGCGCGAATTTCACCTGTTTTCACCTCCATTAAAACTGCTGTACCGTGATGAGCATTGTGCCGTGTAAGTTGTTTCAAAAGTGCATGGTGTGCAACATCCTGAATATTTATATCAATGGTGGTAATAATATCCTGACCATCTTTAGGATCAACCTCATTCTTATCATTTAAAGGCATCCATACATTTCCAGACAGTCTTTGCATCATTCGCAGGCCAACAATTCCCCTAAGATTGTTTTCATAGGCACCTTCAATACCCACAACATTTCCGGAATTTCCTTTGGTTATATAGCCGATTGTCCTGGCTGCTAAATTTTTATGAGGCAAAACCCGTTTGTTATTCTGCACATAAATAAAACCTCCTTTATACCTCCCTTTACGAAAAATGGGAAATGTTTTAAGTTGACTTAACTGAGCATAGCTTACATTTCGCTTAATCAAGTGATATCTCTCTCCCTTCCTCCGGGCCTTCATTAATTCTTTCTTGTATTCCGCACCTGATTTATCTCCAAAAAGCCTGGACAGTCTCCTTGAAAGAGCATCTATATTCTCTTCAAAAACCTGATTTGACAGGGCATTACTTACCAAATCCATTCTTATCTCATAGATTGGCACTGATGTAGCAAGCAAGTTATAATCAGAATCGTAAATATTCCCTCTTTCGGGAAGGATGGTAAAATCCCTGTGCGTTTGTGTCTGAGCTCTGGCAGCCCATTTGTCTCCTTCAATCAGCTGTATATAAATAATTTTGCCTATGACACTCAAGCCAAGTATAAAAAACAAGGCATAAATGAGGCCAACACGCCAAACTATATCTTTCTTTAGAGACATTGTATTAATCTATTCCTCAATTATTAATTTTTTAGGTGGCCGTACTGCTTCTTTTAAATCCATTCCCTTTTCTGATATCAGCCTTGAAACCTCAGACTGCCTACTCACATCCATAAGTTCAGCTGCTATAGAAATTGACTTAGCTCGTAATTCCTTTATCTCATTCTGCAGACCACTTTCTTCCCTTACAATTTTTTCAGCGTGGTATCTGTTTCCAATGTATACCAGGGCCAGAAAGGCTAAAAAAACCAAATAAGGCAATTGCCTGGCAACTACATCACGGGTAAGAATACTTCCATCAAAAACCTCCTTCAGTATCCCTTTCTTTGATTCCTTTACTTCTTCAACCTGATCAATAAATTCAACTCTATCTTCCATGAAATCTATATTCTGCGTTCTGCAATTCTCAATTTAGCACTTCGGGCCCGTGAATTATCAGTAATTTCAGATGCATCAGGTAAAATTACCTTTCGGTTTACCGCCTTAAAAGGAGTCTTTTGATTTCCGTAAAAATCAGTTTCCATGTTCTTTTCAAAATTTCCATACTTAACAAAGTTTTTTACCATTCTGTCCTCAAGAGAATGATAAGTAAGAACAACCAGTCGTCCTCCACCCCTGATAACATCTACCGTCTGTTCCAATAGAATTTGCAAACCACTCAGCTCCTTGTTTACCTCAATTCTTATAGCCTGAAAAACCTTTGCCAGGTACTTGTATTCATTATAATTGGGAGTACATTCCTTTATGGCATCAACAAAATCCTCTATTCTGTGTAAGGCTTTCAATTCCCTTTTTGCTACAATCAGACGACTTAAAGTCCTGGCATTTTTTATTTCACCATATGCTGAAAAAACTCTGGTCATTTCTTGTTCAGAATACGAACCAATCAAATCAAGTGCTGAAAATTCAGCATCGGGATTCATTCTCATGTCCATCTCTCCAGTCATACGAAATGAAAAACCACGCTCAGCAGAATCAAACTGGTGAGACGAAACTCCAAGATCTGCAATAAGCCCGTCCACTTTATCAATACCCAGGTATTTCAGGTTGTTCCAGAGATAACTAAAATTTTGTCTTACAAGCAAAAATCGATCATCATCAGGAATGTTTTTAGCTGCTTCCGGATCCTGATCAAATCCAACTAACCGCCCCCCTTTTAATCTCTTCAGGATTTCCCTGGCATGCCCACCACCACCAAAAGTTACATCAACATAAGTACCTGCCGGATCAATGTTCAATCCATCAACACTCTGTTTCAATAATACCGGTATATGATAGTTGCTCATTCTTCAGGAAGAGGACCACCCATAATTTTTTCAGCCAGTCGCGCAAAATCTTCTTCTCCGGGAGCATGCTTTTCATAATCATCTTTCGCCCAAATCTCAATCTTAGAATCCTGTCCGGCAAGCACCACCTCCTTACCACCACCTAAAAGATCCAATAAACGCCTGGGAATAAGAACCCTGTTATTGTTGTCAAGAACCAATTCTGCAGTACCCCGATAAAAATTTCTTAAGAAAAGATTATGCTCTTTTTTATAAGGGTTAATCTTTGCCCTAATCAGGCTATTTTGATTTTCCCATTCCTCAATTGGATAAAGAACAAGGCAACTTTCAAAAATATCTTTCTTCACAACAAAACGATCCTGTCCCTTTATTGGCAACTGCTTTAAAAATGCAGAAGGAAGCAGAATCCTGCCTTTTGCATCAAGCTTACATGTATAATCTCCAACAAACGCACTCATCTCCTGATCTTTTAGAAAAGTAAAAATATAGAAAAAATCCCACTTCGAACCACTTTCACCCATTTTTTCCCACTATGTTCATAACTTTTGAAGCAGATATAAACAGAATTCAAAAAAATGAGATGATTATTATATTCCCTTTTTATTATAATTTCATGATAATTCTTTACATTTAAATACTTTTTTTACAGCTCCTCTTTGAACATAATCCGAGCTGCTTATGTAAGCTACATTGCTATGGGTCAGATAGATATAGAAAGGGTGTTGAAAGACAAAAACCCCAGGCTATCCAAAATGCTTCCGGGTTTTCTTACTTCTTACCTGAAAAAAATTATACATCAGGATGAACTCAATGAGATTCTTAACCAGTACGGGCATTTAAAGGGTCTTGAATTCGTTAAAGCCAGCCTGAGTTATATGAATATTTCATACACGGTAAAAGGAGCAGAAAATATTCCTGAGAAAGGGAGGTTTCTTTTTGCTTCAAATCATCCTCTGGGAGGACTGGATGGGGTTGTATTTATAGATGCAGTTGGGAAAATATTTCCTGATATCAAATTCCCCGTTAATGACATGCTTTTGAATGTAAAAAGTTTTGAGGGCTTGTTTCTCCCTATTAACAAGCATGGAAAACAAGCAAGGGAATCTGTTCATTTAATTGAAGAAGCATATGCATCCAATGCCCAGATTTTATATTTTCCTGCCGGACTTTGCTCCAGAAAGCAAGGTGGTGAGATCAAAGATTTGGAATGGAAAAAGAATTTCTTAGTAAAGGCCATTAAGCATAAACGAGACATTATTCCCGTACATTTTAGCGGAAGAAACTCAAATTTCTTTTACAGACTGGCCAACCTCAGGAAGTTTACAGGCATTAAAGCCAACTTTGAAATGCTCTATTTGCCAAATGAAATGTTCAGGCAAAAAGGGGAAACCCTGGAAATTAGTTTTGGTCCTCCTATACTCCACAAGACCATTCTGGAATCAGATTTAACACCACAGGAATGGTCTGACAATCTAAGAGATTTGGTCCATGATATGATCTGAAAACTATTAGATACATTTTTCTCTGATTTTATTCGTATTTTTGATAAAATAGATTTTCTGATTATGCAAGAAATTATTCCTCCAATTCCAATCCATGAACTTGAGCAGGAGCTCTTATTAGCTCAATTTCTTAGAAAAACCAATTATGGAGGGAACGATGTATTTATTACTGATTATCATAGAACTCCTCAGATTGTAAAAGAAATTGGCAGGTTGCGAGAGCTAAGCTTTCGAAATGCCGGCGGTGGCACAGGAAAAGATTGCGATCTTGATGATTATGATACTGCTGAACAGCCCTATCAACAACTATTTGTCTGGAATCCTAAAGATAAAGAAATTACAGGGGGTTATCGATATTACATATTCGGTAAGGCACAAAATGATTTTGTCGATTTTTCAAAACTTGCAACCGCCAGGCTTTTTAGTTTTTCTGAAAAGTTTAAAAAGAATTATTTGCCCTATATAGTTGAATTGGGTAGATCTTTTGTGCCTCCCATGCTTCAAAAAACAGCTGGATCACGCAAGGGTGTTTTTGCACTTGATAATTTATGGGATGGTCTTGGAGCCCTGGTTATTAATAATCCCGGGATTCGGTATTTCTTTGGTAAAGTAACCATGTACACACACTTTAACCAGGAAGCCCGTAATATGATCTTATATTTCCTGCATAAGTATTTTGGAGATCATGAAAATTTAATGGTTCCTTATGAGCCTTTGCAATTGAATATGGATAAAGAAAAATTAGATTCAATTTTCACTGGTAACAGTCCCCGGGAAGATTATAAAATTCTCTCCTCACAGGTGCGAGCCTTAGGTGAAAATATTCCTCCTCTCATCAATGCATATGTGAACCTTTCTCCTACCTTGAAGACTTTTGGAACTGTAATCAACAGGGGTTTTGGGAATGTTGAAGAAACAGGTATTATGATTACCATAAAAGACATGTATCTTTCAAAAATCAACAGGCATTTTTCTTCTTACTCAAAAGACTACGTGTTTCCCACCAGGTAATTATCAAGCTTGCACTTGTTTTGTGATGATCCAAATTGCAATTTTTCAAAACCTTAATGTCTGATAATCAGAAATGTGTTTTTAGTATGTTCACATCGCACACAAAACAGGAAGAAAGTAAGTGTAAATTGATTTAAGAACAAGGAACACCGATTAACGATTTGAGAAGTAGATGAAAATCTGAAATCTGAAATCGTTAACTGAGCGAAGCGTTCTCACGAACTCAACTAAAATATAATATTTTGTGAGTAATCCTTGTTCGATATTCAAAATATTTCTTTTTAAAACTACCCCGAACTTTAGAGACTGGGCTAAAATACGTTCCTGTTTTCGCCATTTGGGTCACCTAGAGCAAAAAACTATACCATTTCGAAAAATGGCGAAAACAGGAAAACATAAAAAAAGGTGGAGGTTGAGCTTAGGGATCCCTACTTAAGTCTTTGAAATCAAGCATTAATATGCCCGTTCATTTTTCCCTTCAATAAAATTAATAAAAGAAGTATTTACTACCTTATTCCCACCAGGAGTGGGATAATTGCCGGTAAAATACCAATCTCCACTACTTCCAGGGCAGGCTGCATGTAAATTTTCAACTGTTTGATAAACAACCACAATTTCTGCGTTTATATCACTGGTATGGAGCATACTGGCAATTTCAGCAGAAATTTCTTCATTACTAAAAGGAGCATAAATGTCTTTCACATAGTTTTTTATTTTTTCCTTAGGAGACTTTTCTTGTGATTTTGATTTTTGATAAACCGTATTTATCAATGTTTCACGTCCTGTTTTTCTCAAAAGACTAATAACTGCTTTAAAAGCAATAAAATCAGATAGCTTGGCCATGTCAATCCCATAACAATCAGGATATCGTATTTGTGGAGAAGAAGAAACAATCACAATTTTTTTTGGTTCAAGTCTATCCAGGATTTTTATTATACTTTTCTTCAATGTGGTGCCCCTAACAATAGAGTCGTCAATAATTACCAGATTATCTTTCCCTTTTTGAACAGTATCATAGGTAATATCATACACATGTTCTACCAGGTCATCCCTGCCAGCATCTTCAGCAATAAATGTTCTGAGCTTTACGTCTTTTACGGCAATTTTCTCAACTCTTGGTCGCATCCCAACAACTCTTTCCAGATCATCCCAATTCCCACTTGCTCTCATCTCCTGGATCTTATCAAGCTTTACTCCGCTCAGGTAATCCTCCATTCCTCTTACCATGCCATAGAATGCAGTTTCGGCTGTATTAGGGATAAAAGAGAAAACTGTATTTCTCAAATCCTTATCCACCATATGAAGTATCTGTGGAGTTAACAGTCTGCCTAACTCTTTCCTTTCAATATAAATATCTTTATCACTGCCTCGGGAAAAATAAATACGCTCAAAGGAGCAGGCTCTTTTTTCCTGGGGCGGGCGTACTTCTTCAACACTAACATCTCCTGAGGCTTTTACTACAATTGCCTTTCCGTGAGGTAATTCTTTAACCTTATCATAAGAAGTATTCATGACTGTTTGAATTACCGGTCGTTCTGAGGCCACCACAGCAATTTCATCATCATAATAGTAAAATGCCGGTCTTATACCCCATGGATCACGAACAACAAAAGCGTCGCCATGGCCAAGCAAGCCTCCAATTGCATAGCCCCCATCCCATTTATTACTCGCCCGGTTTAAAACTTTAGCAACGTCCAGGTTTGTTTCAATCAAAGGAGAAATATCTTTATTACTAAATCCTTTTCTTTTAAAATCCTCAAACAACTTTTGATTCTCCTCATCCAGGAAATGTCCAATATTCTCAAGAACAGTAACAGTATCGGAAAAGTCTTTCGGGTTTTGACCTATTTCTATTAATGCCTGGAACAATTCATCCACATTGGTGAGATTGAAATTTCCTGCCAGAACAATGCTTCTTGACCTCCAGTTATTTTCACGTGTTACCGGATGTACATATTCTATGTTATTCATGCCAAAAGTACCATATCTCAAATGGCCAAGGTAAATCTCTCCGGCAAAAGGCAAATTTTCCTTAGCCCAATGCGGATCGTTCATCAAATCTGCATTTCCATTTGACAGGGAATAAAATTCTTTGTTAATTTTTGCGAAAACTTCCTGAATCGGATTAGAAAAGTTTGACCTGTAATTGTGAATATATTTCACCCCCGGTGGTAAGTTTAACTTTAAACTGGCTGCACCTGCCCCGTCCTGGCCCCGGTTATGTTGCTTTTCCATTAGAAGGTAAAGCTTTTGTAAGCCATATCTCCAGGATCCGTATTTTACCTTATAATATTCAAGGGGCTTTAAAAGTCTTACCAGGGCTATTCCACATTCATGTTTTATGGCATCACTCACAATTAGATATTATAGAATTAAACTTCCACTCAAAATCAATCAATTGCAGGAAGATAAATGGTTTCAATGGGTGTGATGTAAGCATCCGGAAATTGTCTTTTCAATTTTTTATACAAAATCTGGGCCTCTCTTTTGGTTCTGAAATCACCAACTCTGACCTTAAAAAATGGAGCCTGATAGTCTACATAGGCAGCAATTCCCTGATAGCTGGAAAGAAATTTTGCCTTAGCTTCATATGCATTCTCTCTGGCCATTCGTCCGGATTCAAAAAAAAGCTGAATCCTGTATCCATCCATTCCGTTTCTTCTGACATTCACATCCTTATATCTCTCTAATAAATCATTCAACCTCTCTTCCTGGTATAATTGAAGCTTACCTTCCTCTGGAATATATTCTCTTCCTGTAGAAAGTGTGTCATTTCTGGAATAATATCTTTCCTGGCCAAAAATCTGAAAAGATAAACCCAGAAATAAAAATAGAAAAAGAATATACCTGCTCATTGATTATTTTAAGTAGGAAGGGTGAATGCTTAAAACTGGAATCGGAGAATGGTTTACCATTTGTTGGGCTGCAGTACTTATGTGCATATTTAAGGGTGTTCCTCTCTGGTTGCTCATAATTGCAACCAGCTCTGCCCCGATATGCACTCCATAAGAAGCTGTAAGGTCTGATATGTCGCTTCCATACAAATTGTCTCTTACTACCTGAATATTTCTTTTCTCAAAATAGTCTCCTATTTGCTTCACATAATTATTCAGACGTTTAATAATATCTGCTCTTTGTGTGGTTCTCACGCTCACAACATGTACTTCTGCCTCAAGAGCCGAAGCTAAATCAGCAACAAATGGCACCTTCTTACGGGTCTCTCTTGATGCATCAAGAGGTAATACAATTTTGTTGATGCTCTTTTTCTTAAAACCATTCCTTACAGTTAATACCGGACATGGGGCCTTACAAACAACCCTGTAAGAATTACTGCCAAGCCAAAATTCTTCAAACCCGGAAACCCCATGTGTACCCATTATAATTAAAAAGGCCTTATCTTTAATTGCCTGATCTGAAATGACTTTATAGATTTTCCCCACTTTAATCAGATAATCAAATGTGCCTCCCCCCTTATACTTAGACATATTTTGCTCTATTAGCTCCTTACAAAAGTCATCTACGGTACTACCATACTCCTTTTCCTTCCCTTTAATAATAAAAGGCTCATCGTAATTTTTATCCTTCCTCACATGAATAACCCTAACACTGGATTTAACTTTGTTAGCCATTGTAATTGCATGCTCCAGGGCATTCATTGAGTCTTTTGAAAAATCGATGGGTACTAAAATGCTTTTCATTGGTGTAATTTTTAGATTTTCAGATAATGGGTCATTTATTTGTAATCTGCCAAAGCTTTTGATTCTAGCAGGTTATTAAACCTAAGCTTTAAAAATACAAAAAAAAATACAGAATGCTTAAAAATGATTTAGTAAAATCATCTCAAATCAACTATCCCTCTCTCATCTATTTGAATACTCCTTTTAATGCAAAGGTATTTTACTCTTAAATTTCCGGTAAGTCTGTATTCTGCCGTGCTTTTTTCTGCCAGGGAAATAAGAGCCATTGTGGTTTTAATAAATCCTTTCAACTCAACTTCAACAGGGAACATATAGATCTCATCCGACATCTTTTTTATAAGTACTTTTTCATTATTTGAAATGTTCCCCAACTCAATGCCATTCAAATTCAAATCCAGATCCATCTTTGTAAGTTTAAGATTCTGCTTTCCGGGATTTTCAATCGGAATATATAGTTCAAGGTCAAGTCCCCCTTTTCGTATCTGGTTTATTTTTATCTCCTGAACATCCCCTACCTGAATTTCCTGCATCATTGAACAACTACCCAGCGTCATAATCAACAACACTCCTGCAATAGCAGGCTTATACTTTTGCAAGGCCATGAAATTAAGGTTAATTAAATGCATTAGTTGTTCTCCAGCAAATTGATAAGATCATCGGTCATTTCCAGGTTATGATAAACACTTTGCACATCATCATCTTCTTCAAAATCATCTACCATTTTTAAAAATCTCATGGCTGCTTCAGGTTCAAGCTCTTTTGTATCATTAGGGATTCTTTGCAGTTCTGCATTTTCAGGTTCCAGTTTTAGTTCATCCAGCTTTTTCTGAACATTTCCAAAATCTTCCAGTGCTGTGGTAATAATATATACATCACTTTCATCCTCAATATCCTCAGCCCCTGCATCAATTAGCTCAAGTTCAAACTCATCAGGATCAATTTCGCCCTTAGGAATTGTAAAAACGCCTTTTCTGTCAAACAAAAAACTAAGTGATCCATTGGTTCCTAATGTTCCACTTCTCTTTGTAAATATAGACCTGATTACACTTACCGTACGATTATTATTATCTGTCAGGCATTCTACATAAACAGCAACTCCTCCCGGACCATATCCTTCAAAGGTAACTTCCTGAAAATTGGCTCCATCACTGGAAGCCTTATTTATAGCCCTGGCAATATTGTCCTTAGGCATATTAACTCCCTTGGAATTTTGAATCGCCAGGCGAAGACGTGGGTTAACATCTTCATCGGGACCTCCCTCTTTAACTGCAACCTGAATTTCCTTTACAATTTTGGAAAATAATTTTGATCGCTTTGCATCGGCAGCACCCTTTTTCCGTTTTATTGTTGACCATTTGCTATGTCCTGACATAATTGTTTTTTTTCAAAAATACTTGTTAAACCAGAAGTCAAAAATAAGAAATACTTTCAATAAATTTATGTTAAATCAATTCTATGAAAGATATGCAGGATATTAGCCGGGGGGCAATATTCTGGTTCAGAACCTATAGCAAAAAGTCTATATTTTGGAATCCCCCTGTTGGAACCAAAGACATGAATGGAAATTATCTGGATAGTTTTTAAAAATAAAAATTATAACTGAACCAAATTGGCAAGCCTATCGGGAATACAGTTGCGATATCCCTTGAATTGATAAGGGCAATGTCGAATGAAGAACGTTCCCCAATTATCTTAATCCCATAAGAAAAGACCCAATAATACGGATCTGTTGGAATTATCCAGTTTTCAGTAACCAGCCCAATTCTTCTTCCAACTCTTGCAAAACCACTAAAAGTTATAATCGGACTATCTGTAAGCTCCCCACCGGCCTGCCCCCATCCCAGACCAAAAGTACCATGATAATCATCAGTGCCATAGGTAAGGCTGCCATATGCCAGTCCAATGCCCTCAAAGCCGTCACCATCTTCAATCACAGCCGCGGCATTGGCATACATGTACCCGGCTCCTACCGAAAATTTTTCAGTTATTTCAAATCCAAATTTTGGCATAATGAAAAATATTGGTTCCCCGGCAAAAGTTGAGATTCCTTCAAAACCGCCACCTATTGAAAACCAATTTGTAATACCATAATGAGCCAGGTTTGTTGTAATAAGAACATTCTGATAATAGCCTTCACCTTTCTTAAGGTTTCGACCCGTAGGTCCAAACAGGTAGCGTGTTGAGTTAGGATTTTTGAACCAGTATTTACCATCTTTAATCTGAGCGGGTTTTATTTCAATCAGTTCTTTAATATCAGCTTTATTTATAGTTAAATTACCAAAGGTAGTTGTTCTGATAATAATATTCTCCGCCGTTTCAGAAATTAATTCTCCCATCACACTTGATCCGTCATGTAGCTTGATCTCAACCATTTTACCAGGCTGATCGGAAACTACTCCTTGTGAAAATGCCAGAGAACCCACCAACAGTATTAACATTACTGTCAGTATAGATTTGTAAAAAGATAAATTTTTCATGATTAAAAGTATAAGTTGCAGATTGTAAACCTGTTAATCTTCAGGATGCGTACCAGAAGATATATTTCACAAATATCTTCAAAACGCACATATCACTTCAAAAATTATGCCTGTTATTCAATTCACGCCAAAAAAGCAGTCTGTGATAAAATTGTCTGGACACTGCTAACTCATACCAAATTTAAGAAAATTTGATCGATTTTAATGAATTGTTGGAAAAATATGACTGGGATGGTTTACGGGCAAGGCTTATTACTTACGACTTCTGCATATTCCATGATCTGGTCAACCAGATCGGTTCTGGAAAATAGCTCCCTGACTTCATCTGAAACATGGCATAGCCGGTACTTAAAACTTTGCTCCTTTGCCTTTTCAGAAAGAATCATTAAAAAATTTAATCCAGATGAATCAATAAAATCTATTCCCTCAAGGTTAATAGACAGCTCGCATTCGGGAGTATTAAAAAATAAGGCAAGTTGTTTGGAAAGTTCTTCTACAAGAAAACAGTTAACCCTGTTGGTGTTATAAAATGAAACTATGAAGTGGTTCTTGTCCCTGGTAATTTTAAACATCTTTGCTCCAAATAAATTTTAAAGCTTCGAATATAATTGGAGTCAAAAGTAGAACTTTCTAACAAATTATGAAAAGTTGATTGATGAATTTCAAAGAAATGCAATAATTCTCTACGGCCTGCCGGGTGCCCTCTGCTGGATTTTTGAGTTTTGGAATTTTCTGTTTTGCCCTTACCTAATCTTTCTCTCTTTCGCCTTGTCGCTCCTTCGCCCCCTGCGCCTCTTCTCTTTCCCTCTTTTTCCTCGTAGCTCTTCCCTCCTTGCCAACTGCCGACTGCCGACTGCTTACTGCTTACTGCTTACTGCTTACTGCTTACTGCTTACTGGGACTTGGTTCGAGACTGTTCAAGAAAGTTCGGGACTGCATCCTCTTTCTCCCAGTCACCTCTTCACTTAGTCTCTCTTTCACTCCCTACCTGGCTCGAAGGTTCAGCTCTTTCAATTGTTCTTCTGAAATAGCTGAGGGGCTATCAATCATAACATCCCTTCCTGAATTATTTTTTGGGAAAGCAATATAATCCCTTATAGATTCTGATCCTCCAAATAAGGCAACCAGTCTGTCAAAACCAAATGCTATACCACCATGGGGAGGTGCGCCATATTTAAAGGCATTCATTAGAAATCCAAATTGAGCCTCAGCCTCTTCATTGGTAAATCCAAGATGACGGAACATTTGCTCTTGTTCCTTTTTTGTATGGATTCGGATAGATCCGCCACCAATCTCAACTCCGTTGATAACCAGGTCATAAGCATTGGCTCTGACTCTTCCGGGATCTGAATCTAACCATTTGATATCCTCTGACTTGGCAGATGTAAAAGGATGATGCATGGCTGTAAACCTTGACTTATCCTCATCCCACTCCAGCAAAGGGAAGTCAATAACCCACAGAGGTATAAATTCTTTGCTATTTCTCAAATCAAGTCTCTTCCCCATCTCTAACCTGAGTTCAGACAGGGCAAATAAAGTATCTCTTCTGGAACCGGCAAGAATCAGCAATAAATCTCCTTCTTTTGCCTCAAGGACCTTTTTCCATTGATGAAAGTTTTCATCATTGAAAAACCTATCAACTGAAGATTTAAAACTTCCATCTTCATTTATCTTCAAGTACACTAATCCTTTAGCGCCAACCTGGGGTTGAGTGACAAATTCAGTTAACTGATCCAGCTGCTTTCTTGAGTATCCTGCACAGGAAGATACACTGATTCCCCCAATATATTCAACCTGATCGAAAACCCTGAATCCCTTTCCCTGAACAAGACTGGTAATTTCTTTCAGTTTCATCCCAAATCTTAAATCAGGTTTATCAGTTCCGTAGTCTCTCATTGCTTCATCGTATGGCATTCTTGGAAAATCATCAGTCAATTGAATTTCCTTCACATTTCTGAACAGATGTTTACACATTCCCTCAAACATATTCAATACATCTTCTTGTTCAACAAATGACATCTCACAATCAATCTGGGTAAATTCCGGTTGACGGTCTGCACGTAAATCCTCGTCCCTGAAGCATTTTACAAGCTGAAAATACCGGTCGTAACCTGAGATCATCAACAATTGTTTAAAGGTCTGTGGGGATTGAGGCAAGGCATAAAACTGGCCCTGGTTCATTCTTGAAGGAACAACAAAATCCCTGGCTCCTTCAGGAGTAGATTTAATAAGGTAAGGAGTTTCTATCTCTATAAAATCCTTTCCATCAAGAAACTTTCTGACTTCCTGTGCCATTTTATGCCGTAAAAATAAATTTTCCTGCAAAGGACGTCTTCGAAGATCAAGATACCTGTACTTCATTCTCAATTCTTCTCCCCCATCCGTTTTTTCTTCAATGGTAAAAGGAGGCAAATCAGAAGAACTCAATACTTCCATGTTTGATGTTTCTATTTCAATCTCCCCTGTGGGAATCTTCAAATTCTTATTACTTCTTTCTACAACCAGGCCTTGCACCCTGATTACATATTCTCTTCCCAGTTTTCGTGCTTGCTCACATAATTCCGGACGAGTTTCCATGTCAAATACAAGCTGGGTTATCCCATACCTGTCTCTTAAATCTAAAAAGGTCATTCCTCCAAGATCCCTGGACTTTTGCACCCATCCGCTTAAGGTTATATACTCTCCAATATGTTCAATATTTAATTCCCCGCAAGTATGAGTTCTATACATGATATTTGGTTTAATAGAATGGGCAAAAATACAGAAAATTAAAGGACTTTTTCAGAATCACACAAATTTGAATACTTTTATTAAAAAGTCACATTTCTTTTCACAAAAGACCACCTTAATCCATGAGTGAACTATTTTTTACAGATGATTACTTCATGAAAGAAGCCCTGAAAGAAGCCCGGCAGGCTTTTGAAAAGGATGAAGTACCTGTTGGGGCCATAATTGTATCAGAAAATAAGATAATTGCAAGATCTCACAACCTGGTTGAAACATTGAATGATGCAACAGCTCATGCTGAAATTCTTGCTATTACATCTGCTGAAAATTCGCTGGGAAGTAAATACCTGAATGAATGTACCCTTTATGTTACACTTGAACCATGTGTAATGTGTGCCGGAGCTATGGATTTATGTAAGTTGGGAAGATTGGTTTTTGGCACAACAGACCCAAAAAAGGGATTTCAAAAGTTTTCAGATACTATTTTGCATCCTTCTACCAAATTAAGTATGAAGATAATGGAAAGTGAATGCAGTGCAATATTAAAAGATTTTTTCTCAAAAAAACGATAAACCAGAATGGACCATAGGTCATTGGTTTCATGGCTATTTTTTAATAAATTTGTATGTACAAATAAACAAAAATGAAACCAAAAACCTGTAAGCTTTTATTATTGCTATTTCTTTTCTCAACTCCAGGAATCTCACTATGTCAAAGTGGTATGAACGCAAGGATGCAATCCCTTTTACAAACCACAACTCTCTATGTTGCTGATGCTTATGAAGATGTGTATGGGAATCCTTATGTGGATGAGGAATTCAAGGAGGGTGAAATACTATTTAAGGACTCTTCAATATATAATGGAATTGGTATGCGTTTGAACCACAACAACGATCAGATAGAATTTCAACAGGACGGACAAATTTTAGCCATTCCTAACCCTGAGGATCTGATCTCGGTATCCTTTGGAAATCACCATTTTATCTATGGTAAATATACTAAAGGGAAAAAAATCTTATCAAGCTTTTTTGAAGTACTGGTGTCTGGAAGAACCGGTCTTCTTTATCGTAGAGAATCAGTTGTTAAGCGGGAGCAATTACCTCCAACTGAAATGTCTGGAAAAAATTATAGAGACTATTTTCGCACTGTTGAGGATTATTATATCAAAAGGGAAGGTGAGCCGGCTTTTTTGATATATAAAACCAAAAAAGGCATTCTAAAGGCCTTACCCGACAAAAAATCTGAACTGGAAAACTATATAGATCAAAACAATCTTAAAATTAAAAAAGAAGAAGACCTTAAAGCTCTGGTTGAATATTATAATACCATACAATAAAGATAAAAACATGCTTGTTGAAAATACAAATACAGCTATGAGTATATGGGTCAAAAATCTGATCAGTACAATTGTGCTCACTGTTTCCTTAATTCTTATTTACATGGTGCATTTGCTTAAAGAACCAGTTTTGGGAGTTGGTCAGTTCGAGGCCACAATTTTTTTGTGTACTCTTTATCTTTTTCTTGTTCTCCCTACAATTGTTTTAAAATATCAGTTTGTTTATTTTTCCCTTGAAGAAAATAAACTTTCCGTGAAATATTATACTATTGGTTTTATCCCTGGAGCTAAAAAATCTTTCGAGTTTTATGCCTCTGAGTTTTATAAATATGAACTGGAAAGATCCCTTTTTAACCTCAGGGAAAGTATTATCATATTCCGGAAAGTAAAGAAAGGAATTGCAAAGTATCCTCCCATTTCTTTAACAGGTTTAAAAGAAAAACAAAGGAACCAGATAATTACTCTTTTTACAAGTCTAAGTAAGGCACGAAAATAATTCGACTTGTTAATCAGCTTGTATTTTCTGCATTGATATTTCTCTTGTATAAATTATGACCAAAATCATTCTTTAAATAATTGGTATTTTGGTAAATTTGCTACCAAATTATTACAATAACACCAACATCAAATAAAAAACCATGAACGTAAATAATTTTTTGAAAGACCTGGAAGCAAAACATCCGGGGGAACAGGAATACCTTCAAGCAATTCATGAGGTTTTAGAATCTATTGAAGATATTTATAACCAGAATCCACAATTCGAATCTGCCGGTATACTGGAAAGAATAGTAGAACCCGACAGGATTCTTACATTTAAGGTTTCATGGCTTGATGATGAGGGGAATACTCATGTCAACCTTGGATACAGAGTTCAATTCAACAATGCCATTGGACCTTACAAAGGAGGACTCCGTTTCCACCCAAGTGTAACACTTAGCATATTAAAATTTCTTGGTTTTGAGCAAATCTTTAAGAACAGCCTTACAACCCTTCCTATGGGAGGAGGTAAAGGCGGCAGTGATTTTGACCCCAAAGGAAAATCAAATGCAGAAATCATGCGTTTTTGCCAATCATTCATGCTTGAATTGTGGAAAATAATTGGCCCCGAGACCGATGTTCCTGCCGGCGATATTGGAGTCGGTGGTCGTGAAATAGGCTATTTATATGGAATGTATAAGAAACTCGCCGGTGAACATTCTGGTGTACTTACAGGAAAAGGCCGTAGCTGGGGTGGTAGTTTGATCCGTCCTGAGGCAACCGGGTTTGGTAACGTATATTTTGCCAAGGAAATGTTAGCCACAAAGAAAAAGAATTTTAAAGATAAAATTGTAGCCGTATCCGGTTTTGGAAATGTAAGCTGGGGTGCTGTTCAAAAAGTCACTGAGCTTGGCGGCAAAGTAGTAACCCTGTCTGGCCCTGATGGATACATTTATGATCCGAAAGGAGTGAGTGGCGAAAAAATTGATTACATGCTGGAATTGCGTGCTACTAATGACGATATTGTCAGCCCTTATGCTGATAAATTTCCAGAGGCTGAGTTTCATCCCGGTAAAAGACCCTGGGAAGTTAAGGTGGATATTGCCCTGCCATGCGCTACACAAAATGAACTTGATGGAAATGATGCACAAGCCCTGATAGATAATGGTTGTTTTTGTGTTAGTGAAGGGGCAAATATGCCAAGTACTCCTGAAGCCATTGAAATTTTTCATAAAAACAAAATTCTGTTTGCCCCGGGGAAAGCAGCAAATGCAGGTGGGGTAGCAACCTCCGGCCTTGAAATGTCGCAAAATGCTCTGAAACTTAGCTGGACCCGAAAAGAAGTGGATGACCAATTGCACCAGATCATGAAAGACATCCATGAGTCCTGCGTAGAGTATGGAGAAACTAAGGATGGATATGTTGATTATGTGAAAGGCGCAAATGTAGCTGGTTTTTTAAAGGTCGCAAATGCCATGCTCGATCAGGGAGTAATCTAGATTTCATGGAATAGTGGAAGAATGGAATATGGGTACTAATTGCTACAAATGGAATTAAAAGGACTCAAATACAAAATTGCCATCAGCTTGATTCCCGGAATTGGCCATGTATATGCAAAAAAACTAATTTCTTTTACCGGTAGTCCTGAAGCTGTTTTTAAGGAATCCAAAAAAAACTTGTTACTAATTCCTGACATTGGCAAAACCCTTCCCGGAAAAATCGCCGATAAGACTATTCTTGAAAAAGCCGAAAAAGAAGTTGAGTTCATAAGCAAATTTAAACTCAAGGCTCATTTCTACCTTGACCCGGATTATCCTGAAAGACTCAGACATTGCCATGATGCTCCAATCATACTATTCCAAAAAGGAGATACTGATTTTAATATTCAAAAAGTAATAAACATTGTAGGAACCCGTAGGGCTACTCAAAGAGGGAGGGATTTGTGTAAACAATTTGTGAGTGACTTAAGCGAGAGACATCCTGAAATTCTTATTGTAAGCGGCCTTGCCTATGGAATTGATATCACTGCCCACAAAGCTGCATTAAATAGCGGACTAAATACAGTTGCCGTTCTTGCACATGGACTTTCAACAATATATCCATCTGCCCACCGTGATATTGCCAGAAAAATTATTCAACAGGGCTCATTGGTAACTGAATTTCTCAGCCATGAATTACCCGAGAAACCAAACTTTGTAAAAAGGAATAGAATCATAGCAGGATTGTCAGATGCCACCATCATTGTTGAGTCGGGCAAAAAAGGTGGTGCCCTGATAACAGCAGACCTGGCAAATTCTTATAACAGGGATGTATTTGCTTTCCCCGGAAGGGTTAATGACATATGGTCAAAGGGATGTAACAGGCTCATTATGACAAATAGGGCAGCATTGATTGAAGATGTTTCAAACTTTGAATATATAATGGGATGGGCTCCTCAAGAGCACAAAACCATTCAAAAGGAACTGTTTGTTAAACTTGAAGGGGAGGAAGAAAAACTTGTTTCAATCCTGAAAGAACATGATCATCTAAGCCTCGATAAAATATCTCTCCTGTCAGATATGCCTGTAAGTTCAGTATCATCCACTCTTCTAAGCCTGGAATTCAAAGGAATGGTAAAAAGTCTTCCTGGAAAAGTTTACAGTAAAAACTTCTAGAATTTTCATCTATCCTAAATATGTTTTTAAACAGGTAGGGAATATCTGAAATTTCTGCTTTGATTTTTTATAAATCTTTGATATCGCGCTTTTTACGAACTCAGGCCATTTTCGTAACAAGACAGATATCATTTGGATGTTTCCGAAAATTATTTAAGTTTGCCCAACTAGTTAAATCAACTTATTACTAACTCAAAAAATAATAACAAATGGATCCAAGAGTTGAACAATTTATGGCTCAGGTAAAAGCCAAAAATCCGGGAGAAAATGAATTTCACCAGGCTGTATTGGAGGTTGCTGAGTCCTTAATTCCTTATATTGAGGAAAACCCTAAATATAAACATGCTAAAGTCCTCGAAAGAATGACTGAACCTGAAAGAGTTGTTCTTTTCCGTGTCCCCTGGGTTGATGACAAAGGAGATGTCCAAATCAACAAAGGTTATAGGATTGAAATGAATAGCGCCATTGGTCCCTACAAAGGAGGACTTCGCTTTCATCCAACTGTAAATCTTGGAATTCTAAAGTTCCTTGCATATGAGCAGGTGTATAAAAACAGCCTTACAACCCTACCTATGGGAGGTGGAAAAGGGGGATCTGATTTTGACCCAAAAGGGAAATCTGATAATGAAGTGATGAAGTTCTGCCAGAGTTTTATGACAGAGCTTTCCAGGCATATTGGTCCAAATACAGATGTTCCTGCCGGTGATATAGGCGTTGGAGGTCGTGAAATTGGCTTCTTATTTGGTCAATATAAAAGACTGAGAAATGAATTTACCGGAGTACTTACAGGAAAAGGAATTGAATGGGGAGGCAGTCTGATCCGTCCGGAAGCTACCGGTTACGGAACCGTATATTTTGCTGAAGAGATGTTGAAAAATCGTGGAGATTCCATGAAAGGGAAAATTGTAACCGTATCAGGATCGGGTAACGTTGCTCAGTATGCAACTGAAAAAGCCACTGAGCTTGGTGCTAAAGTTGTTACACTATCTGACTCCAGTGGATTTATCTACGACCCAAATGGAATCGATGCCGAAAAGCTGACTTTTGCAATGGAACTTAAAAACATAAAGCGTGGCAGAATTAAGGAATATGCCGACAAGTATGGTGTTGAATATTACGAAGGAAAAAGGCCATGGGGTATTAAATGTGATGTTGCACTGCCTTGCGCCACCCAGAATGAAGTAAATGCTGAAGAAGCACAAACGCTTATTGACAACGGGTGTTTTGTGGTTGCCGAAGGAGCAAATATGCCTTCTATTCCTGAAGCTATTGAAATATACATGAAAAATCGTATCCTCTACGGACTTGGGAAAGCTGCAAATGCTGGTGGAGTAGCAGTATCCGGACTTGAAATGAGCCAAAATTCACTGAGACTAAGCTGGACAAGGGAAGAAGTGGATCAAAGATTGCACCAGATAATGAAAGATATTCATCAGACATGCTTGAAATTTGGTACAGAATCTGATGGCTTTGTTAACTATCCCAAAGGAGCAAATATCGGTGGATTTGTGAAAGTTGCAGATTCTATGCTGGCACAGGGAGTGGTTTAATTGGTTATAATTATATAATTGAAAGGGCAATCTTTGGTTGCCCTTTTTTTATACTTTTGAAGCCTTAAAAAGCAATGTCCCTTACTGATACACATAGCCATTTATACCTGCCGGAATTTGATCAAGACCGTGATGAAATGATCAAAAGAGCCATTGATCAGAAAGTAACTAAAATTTTCCTTCCAAACATTGATGCGGAATCTATTTATCCAATGTTGCAACTGGCAGATAAATTTCCCCAAAACTGCTTCCCAATGATAGGGCTTCATCCTACATCGGTAAAAAAGAATTTTCAACAAGAACTGGATATTATTGAAGAATGGCTGGTGAAAAAAACCTTTTTTGGAATTGGTGAAGTTGGAATTGATTTGTATTGGGACAAAACCTTCAGAAAAGAACAGATTCTGGCCTTTCAACATCAAATTCAACTTTCCCTTGATCATAACCTTCCTCTTATCATCCATTCCAGGAATTCCTTCCGGGAAATTTTTTCAAGCCTTGAAAATTTTTCTGATAAAAAACTCAGGGGGATCTTTCACAGTTTTACCGGAACAATTGATGAGGCACAAAGAGCGATCCGCATGGGATTTAAAATTGGGATCAATGGAATAGTAAGCTTCAAAAATTCTGGTCTGGATAAAGTAGTTACTGAAATAGGACTTGATCATCTTGTATTAGAAACAGACTCCCCTTACCTGGCACCTGTTCCAAAACGAGGCAAAAGAAATGAAAGCAGTTTCTTAATTTATATAGCAGAAAAAGTTGCGGAAATTACCAGTATAGACATTAAAACAGTGGCTGCAAAAACAAACCAGAATGCCACCGAAGTTTTTGGAAATTGATAAGAAACGGAAACAGATGAAATCGAATACTCAACAATCTTTGCTTATCATTTATACGGGAGGTACCATTGGAATGATTGAGGATACTGGAGACAAATCCTTAAAACCCATTGATTTCAATCATATTTCAAAAGAAATTCCTGAATTAAAAAAAATATCCCATAAACTCAAATGGATAAGTCTTGATCCTATTGTAGATTCTTCAGATATCAAACCCGAAAATTGGGAATTGATGGCCGAAACAGTTTATAAAAATCACTACAAATTTGATGGTTTTATTTTTTTACACGGAACGGATACTATGGCCTATTCAGCTTCAGCTCTAAGTTTCCACTTTGAGAACCTGGCTAAACCTGTAATTTTCACTGGATCGCAGCTACCTATAGGATTGGTTCGTACTGATGGTCGCGAAAACCTGCTATCAGCTATTGAGATTGCAGCAGCTCAAAACAACAATGGCCCTATGGTTCCCGGGGTAAGCATCTATTTTGAAAACAAATTGTTTCAGGGAAACAGAACTACTAAATATAGTGCTGAAAATTTCAATGCCTTTGTTTCACCAAATTATCCCATTCTGGGAGAATCAGGGGTTTACCTGAAGTTTTTTAAAGAAAATATTCACTATCCCAAATTAGGGGATAAATTAAGGCTTCATAAAAAATTCAACCCCCATGTGGGAATATTAAAAGTCTTTCCCGGAATTACAAAGGAATTTGTTGAGCCCATTTTAAAAAACAAACACCTCCGGGCAATTGTCCTTGAAACCTTTGGTGCTGGTAATGCAACAACAGAAAAGTGGTTTATAACACTCATTATAAGTTATATAAAATCTGGTGGAGTGGTGTTAAATGTTTCACAGTGTCTTGCGGGAACAGTTGAACAAGGCAAATATGAAACCAGCCTGGAGCTAAAAAAAGCAGGAGTTTTTGGAGGGTCTGATATTACCACAGAAGCCGCTGTAACTAAATTAATGTGCCTTCTTGGTCAGAATATTTCAAAGAAAAAGCTTTTAATCCGACTGAATAACTCAATAAGTGGAGAAATTAATTAGTTGGTGTTTTTTTTTTTTGTATTTTGTGCCGCTGATTCTTTGGCCTATTTTAATTAAGGATATGGAGAGGTGACCGAGTGGTCGAAGGTGCGCGCCTGGAAAGCGTGTGTACTGCGTAAAACAGTACCGAGGGTTCGAATCCCTCTCTCTCCGCAGGATTGGAGAGAAGTAAGACGAGAAGTTTCTTTGAAATATTATATCTATAATGAACTATTATAGGGATCATGAGTCCGGCTGGACAAATAATCCATCTGTCTTCGAAGGGATTGGAGAGAGGAAGAAAACCAGGATAAAGTTTAGCATTATTTATTAAAAAGTATTTTTACTATTGCAAAAGTAAAGTGTAATTCGTTAATTTATACAATCTTTTTTAACTAAGAACAAAAATTTCTTTAATAACTAAACAGATCATTAACCATGAAAAAATTATTTGCTATTGTAGCAGTATTTGCAATCTTAGGCTTCGGTGCGTCTCAGTATGTGATGGCACAGGAAGGGCCAGATACATCAGCTGTAGAAGAGGCAACTGAAACCGCAGTAGAAGAAACAGTCACTGAAGCTCCGGTAGAAGAAGCTCCGGTACCCAGCCCTGGTGGTGGGGAACTTCACAAACAAATCAAGGCCAAATTTATTGAAGGTGGTGCTCAATTTATGGGTGCGGTTCTTTTAACCCTGATTTTTGGACTTTCACTTGCTATTGAAAGAATTATTTATCTTAACCTGGCTACAACAAATACCGAGAAGCTATTAAATAAGGTGGAAGCTGCCCTCGAAGAAGGGGGAATTGAAGCTGCCAAAGAGGTATGCAGAAATACCCGTGGTCCGGTTGCAAGTATTTTCTACCAGGGACTAGATCGTTATGATGAGGGAATCGAAATGGCAGAAAAATCTATAATAGCATATGGAAGTGTGCAAATGGGCTTACTCGAGAAAAACCTTTCCTGGATTTCCCTGTTTATTGCCATTGCTCCTATGTTAGGATTTATGGGAACTGTTATTGGTATGATTTCTGCATTCGACCAGATTCAGATTGCTGGTAATGTATCTGCCTCACTAGTTGCCGGTGGTATTAAAATCGCTTTGATTACTACAGTATCTGGTCTGATTGTTGCGGTAATTCTTCAGATATTCTATAACTATATCTTATCTAAAATCGATGCCATTGTTAATTCCATGGAAGATTCTTCCATTTCCCTCATCGATATGCTGGTTAAGTATAATGTTAAGAAATAAATTTCTATACTATGTCTGCTAAATACATAAAAATTATCAATTATATCCTTTATGCATTCCTGGGTATTTCCATAGTACTGGTATTATTATTTTACCTTGGAAGTGTTGTGCCAGGATCTGAAGGAACAAGCATGGAAGAACCGGTAATTACCGAAACCTTGCTTAAATGGGCATATGTCATGGCTATCCTAACAGCAGTATTAACTGTAGGATTTTCTATTTTTAACATGATATTGAACCCAAAGGGTCTGAAACAAACACTGTTTGTCCTGGTTGGCGTTGTTATTCTTTTCGGAGCTGCCTACTTATTGGCTTCCGATGAATTGCTCTCCATCGAAACCTATGAAGGGACCGGAAATGAGCCTTTTACCCTGAAATGGACAGGAACAGGTTTGTATGCTACATATATTTTAGCAGCAGGTGCAGTTCTTTCAATCCTGTACTCTGAAATTTCTAAGTACTTTAAATAATTGTTTTGAAACCCTCATGCAAATGAGTGTGAGGGTTTTAACCATAACACTATATACAAATGGCAAAGAGGGAATTAACACCAATTAATGCAGGGTCTATGGCAGACATTGCTTTTCTCCTCTTGATTTTTTTCCTGGTAACCACCACCATGGATGTTGATACGGGGTTAATGAGAGGCTTGCCTCCTATCCCGGATAGAGATCTACCTGAACCTGAGGATAAAGTCAGAGAGAGAAATGTCTTTGTTGTTAAGATCAATAAATTTGACCAGCTTCTTGTTGAAAATAAACCTATGGATATTCATGATCTTCGTGAAAGTGCCAAGGAGTTTATTGCAAATCCCGAAGACAAAGATAACCTTCCTCAAAAAGATTTTAAGGAAATAGAATTCTTTGGCCGCGTGTATGTTCCTAAGAACCCTATTATTTCTCTTCAGAATGACAGAGGGACTTCTTATGGAACCTACCTGATGGTTTCAAATGAGATACTTGCTGCTAAGAATGAACTTAGAGATGATCGTTCCTTGCAAAGGTTTGGACGCAAATATGAAGATTTGGAGGAGGATGAGCAAGCTGCTGTAAAAAAGTATTATACTGCTGTACTATCTGAGGCTGAACCTAAAAATATTGGAGGAGCTGAATAATGTCAAAATTTAAAAAAGATGGTAAAAAAGGAGTTGCAACAATCAATACTGCTTCTCTTCCCGATATTGTTTTTATGCTTCTTTTCTTCTTTATGACCACAACGGTTATGAGAGAAGTTGACTTAAAGGTCAACATCCGTTTACCCAATGCGTCAGAAGCAAAAACACTTGAAAAGAAAGATCTTGTTTCCTATATCTATATTGGTGAACCTGCCAGACCCTATCAAAAAATGTTTGGAACAGAACCAAGAATTCAGCTCAATGATCAATTCAAAAATGTAGCTGACATTCAGGATTTCATTGCTCAGGAAAGAG
>JAUVKW010000027.1 GCA_030596025.1 Bacteroidota bacterium
GTTGGGAGTATTCTTATATACCCGATAATCTGCTTGCTTTAGGCTATCGTACAAAAAACAACCAGTGGGAAAAAGAACCCTTACTTCACGATGGTGCCTTTGGTGCCATAGGTGGGCTTATTACATCAATCGATGATTTCAGTAAATATGTCTCTTTTCATTTATCAGCCTGGCCTCCACACAATGGCCCGGAAACCGGTCCGGTGAAACGAAGCTCTCTGCGTGAAATGCAGAAAATCAGAATCCCAAAATTGTATCCGGATGCAACTTTACTTGACGGAAATCCCGGCTCTTCTATTAAAGGATATGGATATGGATTAAGGGTAAATAAGTTCAGTGACGGCATAACTGCTATTGGACATTCCGGCGGCTTACCGGGCTTTGGCAGTGACTATGTATTCTTACCTGAATTTGGTATAGGTATTATGTCTTTTTGTAATCTCACTTATTCGGCTCCCTGGCCTGCCAATGAGCAAGTAATTAAAGTTCTGTTTGAAAAAGGCAAAATCAGTGCCAGAAACCTTCCTGCTTCAGATATACTTATTGAAAGAAAAAAACAGATCATACAATTAATAAATACCTGGGATTCAGGTCTGGAAGAAAAAATACTGGCAGAAAATTTTTATATGGATAAGTCACGTGAAGCCCGAATAGAAGAAGTAAATAAGATATTAACCCGTGTAGGAGAAATTACTTCCATCGGACAGCTTGTTGCACAAAACCAGCTGAGGGGAACATTTATAATGTTTGGTGAAAACGGAAAGGTCAAAGTGTTTTTTTCTTTGACACCTGAAAACATATCTAAAGTACAGAATTTGACTTTAAGGTTTTACGATTATTGATTTGTTGGGCAATATGTGTTAACTTGTGTGATACACCAACCGGATAAAACAATGAAAACCTAATTTTATCCGGGTAATGATTTGGTTTCTATTCTTTACCCTTATGAATTTGATTCCTGTGCTTTTGCCTTCTGGAGATTATAGTCCTTTGACAAACCGGGATGCATA
Source organism: Bacteroidota bacterium (assembly GCA_030596025.1). Lineage (GTDB taxonomy): Bacteria > Bacteroidota > Bacteroidia > Bacteroidales > VadinHA17 > JAYEGO01. The sequence continues at coordinate 1,011 of JAUVKW010000027.1, forward strand.
CAAAGGTGCAGTATTGGCAGTTTGTATGCTTTCAGTTCCTTTTTATATATTTTTCTTTTACACGAAACTGATAATTAGAAATGTAAGGTTTATTATATATCCATTACTACTTATTGTGCCATTTTATGTCGGACATGTGATTTGGGGAGGGAATAATACATATAAATACATGGACGCCTTAATGACTGTTGTGGTTATTCTATTTTTTGGACTATTAGGAGGTTTGTTTCAGTTTTTCACTGATTGGTTTAAAAAGAATAAATTAAAAGTAGAACTTGAACGAAAAAACTATGAGAGCAATTTTGCTTTGCTCCGTTCCCAAATTAATCCACATTTCTTGTTTAATACCTTGCATAATATTGACACCCTGATTCATGACAATCAAGAAAAAGCGTCAAAATCTTTGGTTAAGCTTTCTGATATTATGCGGTATATGCTGAAAGATGCTAATTTAGATTTAGTTGAATTAAACAAAGAAATTGAGCATTTAGAAAGCTATTTATCACTTGAAAAATTAAGATTAAAAAATGAAGGATTTTTGAACTACAAAATCGCAGGAGATTATAAAAACATAAAAATTGCTCCAATGATTATGATTCCATTCGTTGAAAATGCCTTTAAACACTCGGTCGATTCAAGTATTGAAAATGGAATGAAAATCGAAAATGGGATTTTGAATTTTAGTTGTAAAAATCAATTTGATGCATCTGAAGTAGATAAAGATAAAGTGCATGGTATAGGTTTAAAAACAGTAAAAAAACGATTAGATTTGATTTACCCAAATAAACATAAACTGACTATTGATTCAGGTAACTCAATATTTAAGGTAAATTTGGAAATTGAACTAAATGAAAATTAATTGCATCGCCATAGAAGACGAACCCCTTGCCTTAAATAAAATTAAGGATTTCATTGAGCAAATTGATTACCTTAATTTATTGGAAGGATTTAACAATGCGATAGATGCAATTGGATATTTGAAGAAAAATTCTGTTGACCTAATTTTTCTTGATATTAGAATGAAAAAACTATCTGGGATACATTTTCTCGAATCCTTGAGCAATAAACCAAAGGTAATAATCACTTCAGCATATGATGTGTATGCTTTGAAAGGATATGAATTGGATGTTGCTGACTATCTTTTAAAGCCTTTTACTTTTGAAAGGTTTTTAAAATCAGTAGATAAAGTTTACGATCAATTAATAGGAGTACATAACACTGTAAATGATTATATTTTCATAAAAACTGAATATCGCATTGAAAAGATTGAATTAAAGGATATTCTATACGTTCAGGGCATGAAAGACTATTTGCAAATTCATACAGCGGATAAAAAGATTATGACTTTGCAAACTTTCAAGAAGTTATTAGAAATTTTGCCCGAAACAGAATTTCAAAGAATTCACAATTCTTATATTGTAGCAATTTCAAAAATTGAGAATATTGAGCGGAATCGAATAAGGATTGGGGATAATTTAATTCCGATTTCTGATAGTTATAAAGATAAATTCTACGAGATATTAAAAAAGAGAAAAATACTGATATAATATTGATTGATGGAAAATAAAGTACGCAAGCTAACACACGCTCAAAAATCATAGCCACCCTTCGGGATGGCAACGCTTTTTAGCGTTACCGTTAGGCTTCATGCGGAAAAGACCGTAAAACAATAAAAATATGTTTAATGAATTAACAAAATATAGGACCAATAATCATTTCTTTTTCACTGCGAAAGAAGAACTTGAAAATGTTTGTAATGCTCCAAAAGACAAAAGCGGAGTTTATATTGTGTATGAATTAAAGAATGGGAAAATTGAATTAGTTTATATAGGTTCTTCTGGTAAAATTCAAAACAACGGAACAATTAAGCATAGAAATGGTGGACTTTATGACAGAATTGTTAATGGGCATCAATTTGGAAAAGTACCAAGAAAAAAATCATGGAAACAAAAACTGGTTGACGAAAAAATTGAAGCGTTGGATATTTATTGGTATGACACAATAAATTCTGAAACTATGGATATTCCTGTTTTTGTAGAAGCAACCATTATTCAACGATTTTTTGAGATATATGGACAATTGCCACGTTGGAATAAGGAATTTTAAGTAAGATAAATGCTATTTAATAAAACTATATGAATCGACTGATTGATATATCAAAAGCAGACGACATTCTCTCAGAATATCGGCAAACACCAATTGGGCAATTGCTGGAGTATCATAATCTTGACAAACCCCTTGACAGCTATTCAAGTGCCCGGCTTTTAGTGGGAATGTGTATGGACAACCGAAAACATCTTCGCATTCCTGACAATTTTTCATTTATCATTCGTACCGGTGGGGCCAATTTGAGATATAGTGAATTCAAAATATCCTATGCTATTTCGGTAGGAGGAATTCAGCACATTGCTCTTATCGGACATAATAATTGCGGAATGGTAAATTTAAAATCCCGTAAAGACTTATTTGTCAAAGGACTTGTTGAAAAAGCCGGGTGGAATAAGAATGAAGCAGAGGATCATTTTACACATTTTGCTCCAAAGTTTGAGATAGGAAATGAAATTGACTTTGTATTAAGTGAGGCAAAACGACTTCGTTTAATGTATCCGAAAATTTGTATAGCACCCATGTTTTATAAGGTAGAGGATAATAAACTTTATTTATTAACTGAAAAATAAAACAAGGGGCAAACAATAGGTGTACTATTAGAATTGAGAAAAACTATGGATTCTGTATACAAGCAAACAACACTTGAGAAAATAAAAGGATATCTTGGCAAAAACCGTTCAGATAAAATAAGCAATTATACAATAGCTAAACAATCTTTAGAACTAAAGGTTACAGCAACACGCTTACTTAAGGATATTGCTTTTATTTCTCTTGGTATTCTATCTGCCGGCTTTGGACTCAAGGGGTTTTTATTGCCTAACGGATTTTTAGATGGTGGGGTAATCGGGATTTCGCTTTTAACCGAAGCACTTACAAACTATCCTTTATCAGTGCTAATTGTCATAATCAACGCACCATTCATTGTCCTTGGATATTTCCAAATAGGCAAGTCCTTTGCTCTCAAAAGTATTATTGCTATTGTTGGACTTGCCATTGTCCTCGTGGTTGTTGATTATCCAATAATCACTTCAGACAAGTTATTGGTGGCTGTTTTTGGGGGTTTCTTTCTTGGTGGAGGGATTGGCCTTTCGGTAAGGGGCGGTAGTGTTATTGACGGCACAGAGGTACTTGCCATTTACTTATGTCGAAAATCGGTGCTGACCATAGGGGATCTCATTCTTGTATTCAATATCATTATTTTTTCAATTGCTGCATATCTCCTGTCAATAGAAATAGCACTGTATTCTATCCTCACCTACCTTGCTGCATCAAAAACAGTTGATTTCGTGATTGAAGGAGTTGAAGAATACATTGGTGTAACGATAATTTCAACTCATAGTGAAGATATCAGGGTAATGATTATTGAAAAAATGGGAAGAGGGGTAACTATTTACGATGGAAAAAGGGGCTATGGTAAACGAGGAGAAATCCTGGACCAAACAGATATTATCTATTCTGTTATCACAAGACTTGAAATCTCTAAATTTCAAACCGAAATTCAAAAAATAGACCCGGACGCTTTTATCGTAATGAACAGCGTAAAAGATTTGAAAGGGGGAATGATTAAAAAACGAAGTTTTAAAGAAAAATAATTAACGCTAATGTTTCTTCTATTATTTTATTTATTTCTTGCCTTATTTGTTTCATTTCTGTGTTCTGTAATGGAATCTGTTTTGTTCTCAACACCTATATCTTTTCTTATTGTAAAAGAAGAAAGCGGCCACAAATCAGCAACAACTTTTATTAAACTAAAAAAACATATAGAAAGACCATTATCGGCAATACTTTCTTTAAATACAGTTGCACATACTATTGGTGCGGCAGGAGTTGGGGCACAAGCAACAAAGATGTTTGGTGATTTGTATTTTGGAATTATTTCCGCCGTTCTTACACTTCTAATTTTAGTTTTTTCAGAAATAATTCCTAAAACGATTGGTGCCAGATATTGGAGAAAATTCGCATTAGTTTCCGGAATAATTATCAATATTATGGTAATTATTACCTTTCCATTAGTAATAATGGCAAATTACATAACAAAACTTTTTTCCGGAAACACAAATGAACTGTCCGTGAATAGAGAAGAAATATCTGTAATGGCTAATCTTGGAACTAAAGAAGGGGTTTTTGATGAAAAAGAAAACAAAATTATTCAAAACTTAATCCGGCTTAAGGCTGTAAAGGTCTCGGAAATAATGACGCCTAGAGTAGTTGTTACAATAGCAAATGAAAACATGTCATTAGAAGAATTTCTTATACAAAAAGAATTTTTTCATTATTCACGGATTCCTGTTTATTCAAAAAATCATGAAAATATAACAGGGTATGTTTTTCGTCAAACTGTATTTGAAAAACTAGCTGAAAAAAAAACTAATTTAAAACTTCGAAATATTCGCAGAGAAATTGTGATTGTTCCTGAATTTCAAACACTTTTGATTTTATGGGAAATTCTACTCGAAAAAAAAGAGCATATCGCACTCATTGTGGATGAGTATGGAGGAGTGGATGGAATTGTAACAATGGAAGACATTGTTGAAACTTTATTAGGTTTAGAAATTGTAGATGAGAGGGATCAGATAACAGATATGCAGCAATATGCTCGTGAAAGATGGGATGAACGAAAAGCTAAATACAATATTCTTGATAATTCAGAAAAATAATTTGTGTTTGATGGTCACTCATAATGAACTACCTCGCAGCAGAGCTATCGAGGTATCAAAATGGAACTATTTTTTTTTCGATGCAAGCATCGGAGTATTAAACTCATTTATCCCGATACGCTTCGCTATCGGGATTCGTTCTACTTACAAATTCCAATTCACTTCGTTCTTAGAATCTGAGTATCACGAATAAAAATCAGATGTGGAAAGATAGTAGAATTCCGGGACAAATTGTATTTCATAAATTCATAAAAAAAATGTAATTTTGCGGCTTCAAAAAATAGAAAGATGCAATCAATAAGAAATATAGCAATTATAGCCCACGTTGACCACGGAAAAACCACACTGGTTGACAGGATAATCCAGGAATGTGATGTTTTGGATGAACGAACTGATCATGGTGAGCTTATTCTTGACAGTAACGACCTGGAGCGTGAGAGAGGAATAACTATCCTGTCGAAGAATGTTTCTGTAGAATACAAGAATGTTAAGATCAATATTATCGATACCCCGGGTCATGCCGATTTTGGTGGCGAAGTGGAAAGGGTACTGAAAATGGCTGATGGCGTTTTATTGCTGGTTGATGCTTTTGAAGGCCCAATGCCCCAAACCAGGTTTGTGCTTGGTAAGGCACTGGAACTGGGATTAAAACCCATAGTGGTTATTAATAAGGTGGATAAGGAAAATTGCAAACCTGATGATGTGGAGCAGGATGTTTTTGAACTCATGTTTAACCTGGATGCAACGGAGGATCAGCTTGATTTCGAGACCATATTTGGTTCGTCTAAATATGGTTGGATGAGCAGGGATTGGCAAAAACCTTTAAAAGACATACGGGTATTGCTTGATACTGTACTTGAGGTGATTCCTGAGGCTCCATACAAGGAAGGCACTGTACAAATGCATATTACCTCATTAGATTATTCCAGTTTTGTTGGAAGAATTGCTATTGGCAGAGTATTCAGGGGAGCACTTGAGGAAGGAAAAGAATATAGTCTTTGTCAGAAAGATGGTTCCATTAAAAAGCATAAGATAAAAGAGCTTTATGTATTTGAGGGATTAGGACGTGTGAAAGTGAAGGAGGTACGAAGTGGAGATATTTGTGCTGTAGTGGGACTGGAAGGATTTGAAATTGGAGATACACTGGCAGATAAAGATCAACCGGAAGCCCTCCCAAGGATCAAGGTAGATGAGCCAACAATGAGTATGCTGTTTACCATTAATAATTCTCCTTTCTTTGGAAAAGAAGGCAGTCTTGTTACTTCCAGGCATCTGCGTACCAGGCTTTTTCTGGAGACAGAAAAGAATCTTGCTCTGCGTGTGGAGGAAACCGATTCAGAAGATAAATTCATTGTTTACGGACGTGGTATTCTTCATCTCTCTATTCTTATTGAAACCATGAGAAGAGAGGGTTACGAATTGCAAGTTGGCAAACCTCATGTTATTATCAAGAAAATTGGAGGCAAACTGTATGAGCCTTGTGAAACCCTGGTTATTGATGTACCAGAGGAGTATTCAGGCAAGGCAATTGAACTTGTAACCCAGCGTAAAGGTAACCTCCTTGTTATGGAACCCAAAGAAGACCTTTTACACCTGGAATTTGATATACCCTCAAGGGGATTGATCGGCTTAAGGAATAATATTCTTACAGCTACTTCAGGAGAGGCAGTTATGACTCACAGATTCCGTAGTTATGAATTATATAAAGGAGAGATAAAAGACCGTCACCACGGATCGTTGATATCGCTTGATACCGGCCAGGCCCTTGCTTATGCAATTGACAGGTTGCAGGACAGGGGAAGATTTTTTATTGAACCGGGGGAGCAGGTTTACAAAGGACAGGTGATTGGTGAATATACCAGGGATAGTGACCTGGAAGTAAATGTATTAAAAGGTAAGAAACTAACCAATATGCGTGCTTCAGGTACTGATGCAAGCGTGAAAATTGCACCCAGGATAGTATTTTCCCTGGAGGAAGCAATGGAATTCATCAAAGATGATGAGTACCTGGAGGTTACCCCCATGAACTTACGTATGAGGAAGGTTTCCTGAATTTAATCCGTGTTAGCTTAAACACATCTTAAAATTCCCCTCCTGAGACAGCCCGTTTTTCGGTTTTGTCACAAATTTTGCAGCCATCAATAAACCTTTCACCCGGGCATATCAATAGGTTTAGCACAAGGCAAAATTTGCGCCAAAACCTGACTCATACTTATGCCTTAACACCAGGCTGAAGCCTGGTGCTGTTTTTCCAACTCACTTCTCCTGTTTTCTTGAGAATTATTCCCCCGGAAAGGTCAAAGTCTATTTCTCTGACAGGGGATAAATATTCTTTGGGATATTTTTATAATCCAATGTTGACAAGTCGGCGGGTCCAATACCAGGTGCATCTACCAGCACAATGCTTGAAGCAAATCCGTTTTCAAAATATCCTCTTCTGAAATGAACTCTTGATTTGAGAACTATGATATCAAGTTTATCGAGGGGTATACCCAGGGGTTCAAATATATCTGTATTGGTCACCTGATGTAAGAGTGGGGTAATAATTAACCAGTTATTTTGGCCGAATTGAACCACAGCCACATGGTCAAAATGCTTGTATTCATCAAAATAGCTTAGTTTGCCTTCAATGCTTACCGGAGATCCTGCAAATTCATCTCCATAACCGCCGACTGTTACCATAACCCGGTCACCTGCTTTTGCTTCCTTAGCCAGTTTTTCGATGGCAATGCTATCTGAAATAGTGGTAATACAAAAATTTTCTGCTTCCTGATTAATTAATTCTTCAAGGATTTGCGACGAATTTCCACTCCGGTCACTATGATCTGCAATAACCACAGGTGTATTTCCCAGCCTTGCTGCCTCCAGAGCAATTTTAACTCCCTCTTTTGTTTTGGGAAGTAATTTGCCGGCAAAGTTTTCCCTTACCCGCCAGATATATTCTTTCATATCATCGGCAATTCTATCTGCTAGTTCCTGGTCATTATTTGTTACTACCATAACTGTAGCACCCACATCGGGAACATCGGCATAAGCAAAACCAAAAGCTACAGAAACAAAAACATCTTTTTGCCTCGATTCCCAACGCCTTGCTCTTTCCATAATTTCCATTGCCGGACTTTCTCCAGTCCATTGAAAAACACTGGGAGTAATCACACCGGGTTTCCTGGTAGCCATAACCGGCCGGTAAGTCCCCCGGATGGTACGTACAAGGATTCTTGCTGCCCGCTCCCCCTGCCAGCGTGAATCATAATGAGGGTATCTTTTTACTATAAAAACAGCATCTGCAACATCAGATAATTCGTGATCTTCATTTGCATGAAGGTCGAGAGTAATGAATATTGGTATATCTCCAACAGCTTCCCTGAGTCGTTTTACCAATTCTGCTTCCGGTTTAGGAACTCCTGTAACAGCCATAGCACCATGCAGCGAAAGGTAAAGGCCGTCCAGCTTCCCTACATTTTTTAAATCATCAGCCATTGCCACAGAGTATTTATCAAATGCTTCCGCTGTGATCCAACTTCCCGAAGACCCTCCTTTGGCACCACGGGGGGAATAGATTCCCACGAGTTCCACTCCGCCAAGTTCTTTACAACGGTCAACAAACCCTCTTACATAAGAGCCTGAATTAAGAGCATCATCCCCAATTCTGGGGGGACCATAAAATTCCCATTCTTCAATTCCGGTTTCATTCGGACAAAAAGTGCAGGTTTCATGCAAAAAACTGGCAACAGCAATTCTTAAAGTTTTTGTATCCCTGTTTCTAAACTCCTGAATCACAAACAGGCCAATCAATATTAATGCCAGAGCTGTTATATAGTACTGTCTTCTATTTGTCATATTATTTTAGTTTATATTGAATTTATTAGCCGGACACAAATTATATTGAAGTTTAAAATTAACACTTTTAAAATACAAATCATGAGCTACACTTCCTGTAAATTAATTATTTTTAGATGTCAATTATTTTTAGATACTCTGAACAAGATTCTATGGAACAAATAAAAAAAGCAATAAACCAATCTCCGTATGCACGTTGGGGAATTCTAATACTTGTAGGATTTATCTTATCCGTAAATTATTACTTCTATGATGCTTTCTCAACATTAAAAGATCTGTTGACCAAAGAATTTGATTTATCAAATACCGATTACGGGCTCTTTGTTTCTTTCTATTCCATTCCTAATACCTTTTTATTGATGGCTGTGGTGGGAGGGATAATACTTGACAGATGGGGAATACGGCGAACAGGGTTCATGTTTGTGTTTTTTATGGCATTTGGAGCTTTTATAACTGCTTATGGAGCCTCATCAATTTACAAGGATGGAATTGGATATGGATTCATGTCCTCATACCTTACAAACTATTCTCCTGAGCTAAAGATGATGCTGCTGGGGCGTTTCTTTTTTGGACTTGGAGCAGAAACAAGTATTGTTGTTATCAGCAAAATCCTTGTCAAGTGGTTTAAGGGGAAGGACCTCGCCCTGGCCTTTGGCTTGAAAGTTGGATTCGGACGTTTGGGTACTTTTGCAGCTCTTCAATTATCTCCTGTTTTAGCTAAGGGAGGGGAGCAGCTAAATACAGCCATCTGGTTAGCAGCAGTTTTGGTTTTTATTGGCCTGCTGGCATTTATGGTTTATATCTTATTTGATATAAAAATAGACAGGCAGTTGCAAACCAGTCATGAATCTACAAAGAAGGATGACTTTAATATAAAAGATGTTTTTTCAATTTTAACAAACAGGGCTTATTTATATATAGCCCTGCTTTGTGTTACTTTTTATGCTGCGGTTTTTCCTTTTATGGCATTTGCCCCGGATTTTTTTCTGAATAGATTTGCAATGAGCTATGAACAAAGTGGCAGAATCGCTTCATTGCTTCCACTGGGGACCATGCTATTTACTCCATTGTTTGGTTTTCTGATTGACCGTAAAGGAAGAGCTGCAACTGCCATGATCTTTGGTTCCCTGATCCTGGTGAGTATTCATTTGTTATTTGCCCTGACCAGTATAGCTCCTCATATCCCAATGATTATGCTGGGTATATCTTTCTCACTTGTTCCTGCAGCCATGTGGCCGACAACTGTTAAACTTGTAGATGAAAAGCAAATAGGAACTGCCTATGGTCTGATGTATTCGATTCAGAACCTCGGTCTCTGGGGTGTTCCTTTATTAACAGGTATTATCCTGGATAAAACAAACCCCGGAAACCCGGATATATTAAATTACACTCCGGTAATTCTTATGTTTGCAGGCCTGGGTGTGCTTGGATTTATCTTTGCAGTTTTGTTAAAGACGGTTGATAAATCGGGAAATTATGGTGTGGAAATGGCAATGAATAAAAAGTAGTGCCAAAAAATCACTATTTTTAAATAAAGTTTCTACAATGTTTTTTAAAAAATTGATCATGACTACTGGAAAGCAAAAGTTTCAAGGAAAGCTAATAAATTGGTACATCCAATTGGCAAAGATCTTTTTAGTCACAGCTCTTGTACTGGGGTTTTCAAATTGTGCAACTACTTTTGGAGGCAGGCACAACACCCTGGTTTTTAAAACAGACAATACTGTAACAGCAAAAATTTACCTGGATGGTAATTATATTGGAGATGCTCCTGGTAAGATCTTACTAAAGCGTACAACTATTCAGCATGGAAGCACACTTGAGATCAAGGCTGAAGGTTATGAGACACATAAATATTTGATACTCAGGAAACCACATGTTATTTATACCCTGGCTGATGTTTTTACGGGTGGAGTCTGGCTTGGAGTTGATTATGCCACTGGCAATATTTACAGGCCAAGCCCGAGAATGTTTAGTTATAATCTTAATGAGGTTCAATAAATTTATTTCCTGAATCATGAAGAAATTTTTACTCACCATATTTGTACTGTTGCAACTATCCTTACTGAGTGGTCAGAATATATCCTCATTTCAACCTGAAGACTTTACCAGAGATGCCAATTATGGATATTTTAATTATTTCCAGTTGATGTTGTATACAGGAGTGAATCCAACCGGTAATGAGTATCTCGAACAAATATATACTGCCGCCTATAAGGCTCTGGAATTCAGAGTTGGAACCCAATCTACAGGAAGACAACTATGGCAGCAATACCACAATTATCCTCAGTATGGCCTGGGTTTTTATATTGCTAATTTAGGAGGCCCGGCTGCTGATACAGTGATTGGGACTCCATCCGCTGTGTTTTTTTATTTTGGTGCACCCTGGGCAAGGTTTGGGAACTTCAGTTTGAACACAGATTTATCTATTGGCCTTACTTATGATCTGAAACCTTATGACAAGGAAAATAATCCTTACCAGACTGATATTGGTTCAAAAACAAATGTATATTTCAATCTTGCTTTTTTGTTATACTACAAGCTTTCCGAAACCATAGATCTTGACCTGGGTGTCAGCCTTGCACACTACTCAAACGGAAGAATGTTTACACCACAGGCCGGGGTAAATCCTGTAGCCATTAACCTTGGTGTAAAATATAATTTTAATCCGATTGGCAATTATACAAAGAAAACTAACCCGGATTACAAACCAAACAGAAGGCCCGAATTTATTAAATCGGAGTGGCCCGAATTCAAACCTCATCATGAACTTCAGTTTATGGTAGCCCTTGGAACAGTGCAAACTCCCGACGATAGAAATGATAAAGATGATGGCATTAGATATATGACCAGTTCTATGTCAGCCGACTGGGCCTACCAGTTTGCACGCAAGATGAGTGCCGGAGCTGGGTTGGATGTTTTTTACGATGGGTCGCTTGTGGAATGGTATACTGACTGGACTGATGATTATGTATACAGCGACTATACTGTGCTGGAAAGAATGTCTTTTGGAGTACATGGTGGATTTCAATACCAGATGGAACGCTTTTCATTTTTGTATAATTTTGGAGTTTATATTTACAAGGAATCACCTGCCAGGGGTGCATGGTATATGAGAGCCGGGGGGCGTATTCAACTGACAGAAAACCTGTATGCACAGGTAGTTCTAAAAACCATGAATGGAGGGAAATCTGATTGGATAGAGTGGGGCATGGCTTACCGTTTGAAAATTTGGGAATAGAAGTAAACAAGGAAAGAGTTAGTGAAAATACTATTTGACCTCGAAATTGTCAGAACCTGATAATGCAGATCACTTAAAGTAGCATTTATCAACTAAGTCTGAAAAAACTCATAAAGTTTTGATAATTTTATATTGTCCCAATACTCTCAGTTCAGAATATGCTTAAACATTATATCATAACAGGCTTAAGAGTTCTGTTGAGGAATAAGACTTATTCCTTAATAAATATTGCCGGCCTGGCTATTGGTTTGGCCAGTTTTATTTTCATCGCTTTGTTTATAATGGATGAATTGAGTTATGATGATTTTCATGAGCATTCAGACAGGATATACAGGGTAAACAGGCTGTACAATTCAAATAATGTGAATGAGGATGCTTCTACCTGTTCATTCCCGATGGCACCGGCTCTGCAACTGGATTATCCTGACATGGTAGAAAGCGTTTGTCGATTCTTTGATTTCCAGGTAAGTAAGGTGTTTATTGAATTTCGTAAAGACAGCAACAATATTGTTGAGTTTAATGAAAGCAGTTTCTACCTGGTTGATTCAACCGTTTTTGATATTTTCACATTTCCCTTTCTTAAAGGTAATCCGAAAACAGCATTAAATAATCCAAATTCCCTTGTTCTTACTAAATCTACTGCTCTGCGATATTTTGGAAAGGAAGATCCAATTGGAAAGACACTATGGCTGGAGGAAGGATTGCCATTCAGTGTAACAGGGGTACTGGATGATCTTCCTGAGCAAACACATTTTGATTTTGAAATTCTGGGATCTATGTCCACATTCAGGCAGTTAGGAGGAGGCAATCTTCCTCAGACCTGGGTCTGGAATCCTTGTTGGACATATGTACTGCTATCACCGGAAATCTCACAAGAGCTCCTGGAAAAAAATTTACCTGAGTTTTATCTGAATCATTATCCTGATCTTGCTGATCAGGATGTTATTTTGTACTTACAGGCGCTTGAGGATATTCATCTAAAGTCTCATCATGCATATGAAATGCATCCCAATGGCAATAGTATCTATGTTTATATTCTATCAAGTATTGCTGTCATTGTGTTAATACTTGCATGTATTAATTTTATGAACCTTACAACTGCCAATTCTGCCTCAAGAACAAAAGAAATTGGAGTAAGGAAGGTATTTGGAGGATCCAGGAAAACACTTGCCTTGCAATTTATTGGAGAGAGCATACTTATGAGTTTTACCGCTCTTCTTATAGCTAGTACCTTAATAGAAATCTTACTTCCTGCTTTTAATGATTTTACAGGAAAGAACATTCCTCATAATTTCATTTTTCAACCAGTTTCATTACTTAGCGGACTGGCCCTTTCAATTCTTGTGGGTATACTGGCTGGCACTTATCCGGCTTTCTTTCTGTCTTCTTTTAAGCCAATTACCATCTTAAAGGGAATATATAAGGATAGATCGGGAGGAAGTCTGGTTAGAAAAATATTAATTACCATTCAATTCTCTGTTTCCATAATACTCATAATAGGCACTCTGATTGTATATTCACAATTGCAATACCTTAGAGATGCAGATCTTGGCTTCAAAAAGGACCAGATAATTCTTATTCCATCTGTAAACCAGGTGTCAATAAACTATGAAACATTTCGTGAGAATTTGTTGAAATACCCAGATATTAAGTATGTTACGGCAATGGAAGACATACTGGGTGAAAAGCACAATACAAGACAACTTAGTTTTGAAGGTCTTCGGTCGGATCAGATTTTTTGGTTTCCAATGTTTATGGTTCGTTATGATTTCATTGAAACATTTGACATAGAAGTGGTGGAGGGACGCTCATTTTCAAGAAAATTTCCTTCTGACACAAGCAATGCCATAATGATTAACGAGGCCATGGTGCGTGATATGGGTTGGACCAATCAGGAGGCTATTGGGAAAAGTATCAGATCTGATGGGAATGAAAGGGTTATAGGGGTGTTTAAGGATTTTCATATATTATCCCTGCATAGTCCTATAAACAGTTTTATCATTGATATGCTCAGGAATCCTCGGGAAGCTGCAGCATTAACAAGGTATATAGCTGTAAGGGTAAATACTTCAAATTTTACCAATATTCTGGAAATTTTAGAAAAGGAATGGAATGAGCTTGCAGGCAACCGGCCTTTTGAATACGAAATTTTCAATGAAGAGCTGGATGATATGTATAATGATGAGGAAAGGTTTGGGAAGTTTTCGGTAATGCTCACTCTTCTTGCACTTTTTATTGCCTGTTTGGGTATGGTAGGGCTTACTTCTTATCTTGCTGAGCAGAAAACCAAGGAAATTGGTGTGCGCAGAGCTATGGGAGCAAGCATAGTAGATATTTTCAAGATGTTATCGGGAGAGTTTCTCAGGATTATCCTTTTCTCTAACCTGATTGCATGGCCACTTGCATATTTTATTTCCCAATATTGGTTAGATGGATTTACAAAGCATATCTCCCTTAACATTATTTTATACTTTACAGCCAGTATATTTATACTAATTATTACATTGATAATTATAAGTTACAGGGCAATTATTTCTTCACTTGAAAATCCGGCTGTAACTTTACGCTATGAATAGGTGTGGGACTTATTATTTTTGTTGTTCTTATAATAATTTGTAACTTATAAGCTTGCAACATAGGATTTATAAATCGTTAAAATGAGAATTATGATGCGTGTAATAAAACATTCAGTATTTATTTTTGTCATGCTGTGCCTTGCCATGAATTTTTCTCATCTCAGGGCAGCAAGCATACAATCTGCAGACAGCCTGGAATTTATATCTGTTAGGGGATTTATAATTAGTTCAGAAAACCAGGAACCTGTTGTGTTTGCTTCTGTATTTATGGATAGTTTGAATATTGGGACTGTAAGTAATTCTGAAGGAAAGTTTTTATTTAAAGTTCCTCTTCCATACAGGCATTTGCCAATTGTGGTTAGTAGCCTTGGATTTAAGAAAAAGTATCTTTATTTATCAGACCTGACAGATGAACTGAATAGTATAATTCTTGAGCCTGCCATTATTCCCATAGAAGAAGTAACAATTAAAAGAATTGATCCGCTTAACCTGATGAATTTGATGGTGCGGAATATTAATGTCAATTATCCGCATACTCCGGTTACAATGACTGGTTTTTACAGGGAAGCAATCAAGAAAAACAGGAACTATATCTCAGTGGGTGAGGCAGTGCTGGATATTTATAAAGCCTCATACAGGAGGCTTAATGATCTTGACCGGATACAAATACATAAGGGAAGGAAGAGTCAGAATATTCATAAGAATGACACCATATTGATGAAGTTCCAGGGTGGCCCTTTATTAACCTCAACTCTTGATCTGGTAAAAAATCCAGGAGTCATTCTATCACGGGATGAATTCCAGTTTTATGATTATACCTTGGATGGAATTGTAGATGTTGGAGGCAGAGAAACTTACCTTGTGCATTTTTCACCTAAAAAATCGAGTTCCTACCATACTTATGAGGGCAATATTTATATCGACCTTGAAACTTACGCCTTAGTAAACCTGAAAATATTAGTAAGTAAGGATAAAATTGAAGAAGCTACAAGAGTCCTGGTGAAGAAGAAGCCTCCAGGATTTGATATTCGTTTACAAGATGCTAAGTACCTTGTTAGTTACCGGATGATTGGAAATATATGGTATGTCAATTATACCCGGGTTGAGTTGAGTTTTCGATGCAAGTGGCCTAAGAAATTGTTTTCATCTAATTTCTTTATTGTTTCTGAATCAGTAATTACCGATATAGAAACAGTCGGGGCTACCAAACCCAGAGCCAGGGAATCACTCAAAAAAACAAGCGTTTTTTCTGAGGAGGTAAGTAGTTTTGAGGATATTGATTACTGGGGATCTTCCAATGTTATTGAACCAGAGAGTTCTATACAGGAAGCCATCAGCAAAATAAGTAAAAAACTAAATAGGAAAGAAGAAAGAAGGTAATTTTAGTAAACAATGAAAGCATCAGTTCCATTGATTGAGAATGATTCATGGCTTGAGCCTTATTCTCAGGTGATTATCACACGTATTCAAAATGCAAAATCAAAAGAGCAGGAAATCTCTGGTAAGGGTTCTCTTGCTGATTTTGCCAATGGTCACTTGTATTTCGGGTTACATAAGGAAGCTAAGCAATGGATATTCAGGGAATGGGCTCCCAATGCAGAAGCAATTTTTTTAATAGGAGATTTTTCCGATTGGAAAGAGAATGCTTCTTACAAGATGTATTCAGCAGGGAATGGCGTATGGGAGATAAAACTCCCGGTTTCTTTCCTTCATCATGAAGATCTTTATCGTTTATCAATTCACTGGCAGGGAGGTACCGGGGATAGAATACCGGCATGGGCTACCCGGGTTGTACAGGATAGTGAATCATTGATATATAATGCACAGGTTTGGGACCCTCCAGATAAATACTCCTGGAAAAATGGAGACTTTCAGGCAAAATCTAATGTGCCTCTGATCTATGAAGCACATATTGGTATGGCCACAGAGAAAGAAAAAGTGGGTACCTACCAGGAATTTCGCACAGATGTTTTACCTCATATCATTGAGGCAGGATACAATACCATACAATTGATGGCTATCCAGGAACATCCTTATTATGGATCCTTTGGTTACCATGTATCCAATTTTTTTGCTGCTTCATCTCGCTTTGGCACTCCCGAAGATTTAAAAGCCCTGATAGATGATGCACATGAAGCAGGTATATCGGTAATTATGGACCTGGTGCATTCACATTCAGTGAAAAATGAACTGGAAGGCCTTGGGCGTTTTGATGGAACCAGCCATCAGTATTTTCATGAAGGAAGCAGGGGCCTGCATCCTGCCTGGGATTCTCTTTGTTTTAATTATGGAAAGAATGAAGTTCTTCACTTTCTTTTATCTAATTGTAAGTATTGGCTGGATGAATTTCATTTTGATGGATACAGATTTGACGGAGTTACCAGCATGATCTATTATGATCATGGCTTATCCAGGGATTTTAATTCCTACGATGCTTATTTTGATGGAGGACAGGATGATGAGGCACTTACTTATCTCTGGCTTGCAAATAGCTTAATTCTTCAGCTTAACCCGGGGGCTTATACTGTTGCTGAAGAAATGAGTGGAATGCCCGGTCTTGCAACTCCCATTGAAATGGGAGGATATGGTTTTACACACAGACTGGCTATGGGAATCCCGGATTATTGGATAAAACTTATTAAGGAGCTTCCTGATGAAAAATGGAATGTAAATCAATTATTTTTCGAATTAAGTAATCACAGGGTAGATGAAAAAACAATAGCCTATGCTGAATCGCATGACCAGGCCCTGGTTGGAGATAAAACAATTATTTTTCGTTTATTGGATAAGGAGATCTACTATTTTATGAATAAGGAGAGCCAGAATTTAATTGTTGAGAGAGGAATGGCCCTGCATAAATTAATTCGCCTTATTAGTCTTGCCTGCTGTGGAGGAGGATATTTAAATTTTATGGGAAATGAATTCGGACATCCTGAATGGATTGATTTTCCCAGGGAAGGAAACCAATGGTCTTATAAATATGCTCGCAGGCAGTGGTCTCTTTTAAAAAACCTGGACCTGCGTTATCATTTCCTTTATGATTTTGATAAGGCTATGCTTCATCTTCCAGGAATTGATAACATTTTTAAGGATGCTTTCCCTTACAAATGGCTGGCAAATGAAGCCGATCAGGTTCTGGCTTTTACACGGGGAGATTTGTTATTTCTGTTTAATTTCAATCCCAGTCAATCATTCCAGGACTATGGACTAAATGTTCCCACCGGGAAGTATCAGCTTATTCTTACTACAGATTCTCCTGATTTTGGAGGTTTTGGAAATATCAGGGAAAACCAGATGTTTTATACAAAAAACCCTTCCGGTATGAGTGAAAAAACCGGGATGCTTTATGTTTACCTGCCCAGTCGCACCGCACTTGTCTTGCAAAGAAGTAGTGTCAAAGGCCTCAAGTAATTTGTTTCTTTCCGTATTGCAGCACCCAAAGATAGAATAGGTCATACAATGGTCAGACGAATATTCATGCAGCTGCACCCTAGATCCATAAATTCAGCGGAAAGTCCTGCTTATGCAAAAGCAAAGAATTTTTTGGGATAAGCCTGAAGCCAAAGTTAAAACCTCCTGAATAGGTCGGAATAATTTTTGTCTCATACCAGGCAATTCCATCCTTAAACTTCTTTAGAAGGAAATTTTGATTATGAATCAGTTCAGTGTTTTTACCCTTGCCTTTTGAAATGATTAGTTCCAGCTCTACATCTTTAGCATCGATGTCCTTCAGGTTTATGACAATTTTTCCAGTATATTCCTTACCACTCAGGTATTCATTTTTGCCTTCGCCGGGAAGTATTACCGATTGCACTTCAATTAGTTCCCATTGCTGGCGAATTCTTTTTTTCCATCTGGCCAGGTTACGGGCACTGTTATACTGACCTTTGGAGAATTCTCTGGCACGTTTTTCCAGCTTTAAGTAATATTTATTCAGGTAATCTCCCATCATCCGGTTTGTAGTGAATTCCGGGGCGACTTCAGACATAGATTTCTTAATAAAACCTATCCACTCCTTTGGTAATCCAGATTTGTCGCGTTTGTAGTAGCCTGGAATTATCTCTGATTCGAGTATCCTATATAGGGTTTCGGCATCCAGCTCATCCTGGAAATCCTGGTTTTCATATGTTCTTTTTTCAGAAATGCCCCAACCTGCCCCTGGTTTGAATCCTTCAACCCACCATCCATCCAAAACACTAAAATGAAGTGTGCCATTCATAATAGCTTTTTCCCCACTGGTACCGGAGGCTTCCAGTGGTCGGGTAGGGGTGTTTAACCAAACATCAACACCCTGTACAAGTTGTTTGGCAAGAGCTATATCATAATTTTGCAGAAAAATTATTTTCCCGATAAATTCAGGCCTTTTTGAAATTCCTACAATTTCCTTTATCATATCCTGTCCTGCTTTATCATTTGGGTGTGCTTTCCCTGCAAATATAAATTGAACCGGATGCTCCGGATGATTTACTATCTGTGAAAGACGATCGAGGTTTTTAAATAGTAAATGAGCTCGTTTGTAGGTGGCAAATCTTCTTGCAAAACCAATAGTTAAAGCATTTGTCTGTAGCCTTTCGGAAATTTCCATGATAAACCTGGGATTCTCATTTCTTCGGGTCCAGGCTAACTTGAGCCTGTTTTTGAGATTTTCCACCATCTTTTGCTTCAGTCCCTGCTTAATTTCCCAGATTTCCTTATCCTCAACATCTGTGATTTTCAACCATTCTGATTTGGGTGCAGGATCCTTTCCCCAGGTAGTTTTCAGTATCCTTTCATAGAGTTCAATCCATTCCGGGGCTGTCCATGTTTTATAGTGCACGCCGTTTGTTACAAAACCAATAGGGGATTCATTTATCAGAAATCCCGGCCACAGATCCATAAATAACTCCCTGCTTACCAGTCCATGCAATTTGCTAACTCCGTTAATAGAATGAGACAGATTTGCTGCCAGGAAACTCATATTAAACTTGTCGTTTGGATTTGCATTTGCTGACCTTCCCAGAGAAATAAGCGAATCCCAGCTGATACCCAATCTCTCGGGATAATGAGCCATATAGGTTCTGAGCAGATCTTCAGGAAACATGTCATGGCCTGCAGGAACAGGTGTATGTGTGGTAAAAAGTGTGGAAGAACGAACAACTTCAAGTGATTCATCAAAATTCAGGTTTCTTTCCCTTATCAGATTCCACAGGCGCTCTAATCCAATGAATGCAGAGTGCCCCTCATTACTATGATAAATATCAGGCTTAATATTCAGTTTTTGCAGAGCTCTTATCCCTCCTATACCCAGCAATATTTCCTGCTTAATCCTGTTTTCGAGGTCACCGCCATAAAGATTATGGCTTATGCCTCTATCCTGGTCTTGATTTTCCTTGTGATCTGTATCTAATAGGTATAAGCTAACTTTCCCAATCTGTACCTTCCATAAATATGCTGTAAGATTCCTGCCAGGGAATGCAATGGATACAGTAAGCCGGTTAGAATTCTCATCAAGAACAGGAAATGCGGGAATTTTTGAAAATTGTTCGGGATTGTAGACTACGGTTTGCTCTCCATTAAGGGTTAGTACCTGTTTGAAGTAACCAAACCTGTAAAGCAGGCCAACAGCAACGATTGAAACATCCGAATCGCTGGCTTCTTTCAGGAAGTCGCCTGCAAGAATACCCAATCCGCCGGAAAATATCTTCAGGCTGTCATGAAAGCCATATTCCATGCTGAAGTATGCTATTTGTGGTCCTTTTTTCTCAGGGGGGTTCATATATGAATAGAAATCCTTTTCAACCTCTTCAAGCTTACTAAGAAAACCATTGTCTTTGCTAAGCACGAGCAATCTTTTGTAGTTTACTTTTTCAAGAAGTTCTATTGGATTTTGCCCACATTCATTCCAGAGGCCTGAATCAACCTGCTCCCATAAATTAGTTGCCTCAACATTCCACGACCACCATAAGTTTTTTGATAATTCCTTCAGGAAAAATAGATTTTCAGGAACATTTGATTCAACAAACAATTTCCTCCAAACAGGCTCGCTAACCCGGCCAGGGGTGGGGGGAATATAAGAAATTTCACCCGCCTGAGGCCAGTCATATCTTTCATTTCTTTCGCTGGAGCTATGAAGCGTTATGTCATATATCTCAAAATATTTATGAACCAGTTCTTTCCAAAGAGCTGTCCTGGAAATTTCAAATGCTTTAGTTCTGGTTGCCTTCATTTCTTCCTCCGACAGGGAAATATAATTCAATATCTCAGCTGACAACAGCTCTGATGCCTCATCAAAGTTTGTATCATTGCGTTCCAGAACCTTTATTCCGCCCCCCTGATCTGCTATTAAGTCATTTACCCACTTACCAAAGCCAGCCAGGGTGCTTGTAATGGTAGGTATATGAAATGCAAGGCTTTCCATTGGTGTGTATCCCCATGGTTCATAATAACTTGGGAAAATTGTCAGGTCAAAACCAATTAGCAGATCATAATAAGAAATATTAAAGATACCATCATTTCCATTCAGGTATGAAGGAACAAACAGGAGCTTCACTTTAGTGTCTTTATTTACAGAAAGACCTATATTGCTGCAATAGTTCAAAACAGGGTCATTTCCGGCATCGGTAAGATGATGTGTGATATATCTTAGATCATCATCATGCTCATTTTCCCTTAATGATTCCTTCCCAATGAGATCTAATCTTGGACCGGATATTCCAGCCGGTATAAGAATAAAAGCCAGAATCTCCTTTTTAGGATTCTTATCTTCAATCTTTTTCAATGCTTCCAGGAACAGATCAATTCCCTTATTTTTAAATTCATAGCGGCCACTTGTTGCAACCAGCATAGCATCTTCAGAAATGGTGTGCCCCATAGCTCTGGCAATTTCAAAAAGTTTATTTCTTGCTGATTCTCTTTTTTGAATGAATAATTTATTATCAGGAACAAAAGAATCTTCAAAACCATTTGGGGTAACCAGGTCGGGTTGCCTTCCCAGGAAATGAGAACATTCCAGAGCTGTTATTTCGCTTACTGTTGAAAAGGCATCCGCATTTAATGCAGACAGGCTTTCAAGAGACTGCTTTGAAGTAAGTCCCAATTCCTTAGCCATTCGTAAGGGAGCATATTCAGTCAACTTACTATAAAGGGGCTTCCCATTTCCCGCTATAGACCGCCCCAGAGATGTTGCATGTGTGGTAAAAACTGTTCCAATATAAGGAGCATTCTTTTTTAAATAAAGAATACCTGTACCCGTCATCCATTCATGAAAGTGAGCAACAGCATCCTGTTGGAACTCTTCATAGAAAAGGCAAAGATCCTGGATTACCTCTCCTGCGGCTGTACCAAACAGAGCCGGTTCAATATAATCCCACTGTCCGTTAATAGAGTCTAATTTATAATCCTCCCAGTATTTACTGAAAACTTCATCTTTCCTTGCAATCAATGGATAAAAATCAATTAACAGAACAATGGGTTTTCCCGGTATATTCCACCTTCCTGTTTTAACAGAAAATGCTTTTTTTTGAAATTGCTCCCTCCATTCTTTGAATATATCAGGATCGGGTTCAAATTCAGGATTTTGACCTTCATCCCGCCATACATCCGGACCAATAAGTATATATTTAAAATTAGATTGGTTTAATAAAGATTCAGCTTTGGTTGAAACAACTGTATGAATTCCACCTACTTTGTTGCATATTTCCCAGCTGGTTTCAAATAAAACCCGGGGTTTTTTAATATTTAATTTTGTCATATTCGGTTCATGTATTTACATATAGATACTTTATAAGCAATAGCTTATTTAGGATAAAATTCTTGATTTTTGGAATCGCTTATTTAGACCCTTTTGGTTTTGTTTTGCCCTTCTTACGCGCTGTAGCCAATGGTTTTGGCTGTCCATCTGAATGGGTTTTCCGGGCGGTACGGGAACTGGCAGGTACAGTTTTAGGTTTAGGCCTTTTTGGAGCAGTAGTTTCTTTACTTTTCTTTAAGCGTTCTATTTGGGTTTTTAATTTTTCTATTTCCTTTTCTTTGGCAGAAACAAGCATACTGAAGCCATCGCTTTCCTCAATCTTTGTTGTTGAAAGTGCTTTTACGCGCAATATGAAATCACTGAGGATATTCATATAGTTGATAAAAGCATCATAAGGAGAATCAAAAGGACTGAAATATGCATGGACCTCACCATCTGAAAAGAATTTAGTGCACATATAATAGAAATGGTCACTTGCCTGAAGATAGTTCCAGTCTCTTCTAATATCTGCATTATCAATTTTCATTACAAGCTCTTCCAGAGAATAAAGCTTATTGAAAGCCTCTTCCTGTAATTCATTTCCCAGCCAGGCCGTAAGGTCTTTTTCTTCATCAGCCCATGAAATAGGATTCGGTACATGAATTGGGGCAATTACCTGGTGCTGCTTTATTATATCAGAAGGAGTTCCGAAATTAAGTTCAGGTTTTTTTAGCACTTCAGCCGAAAAATTTTCCAGAAATGAAAATATCCCTGTTTCTTCCCATTGATGTTCTCCGAAAGTTTCATAGTCCATAAACAGGTTTACAATTTCTTCATCTTCCGGTATATTTTCCAGCCATGAAGCGTATTTATCAGCTGTTAATGGCCATTCATTCCATGACTTATTTGAAAATCTAAAGGCAATATCGTCACTCAACTTGAAGTTCCTGGTTAAGATCTTCAATTTTGCATTTAAAGCATTACAATAAAGGTGGTTGGGACTTTTCCAGCCCAGTACATGCTTAGCTCCCTCAGTAAGCATTCCCGTATATCCCATTTTTGCTACTTCATTACCTATTTCATCAGAATATATTAGTTCAGTATTCCTGAAAACCCTGGGTTTTAACCCGAAATGTTTATTTAGAAGATCCTCATGCATTTTAACCTGCCGTTTGAATTCAGGAATACTTTTAAAAACTGCAAGTGAGTGGGCATGGCTTTCTGCCAGTATTTCTACTGAATCAGACTTTGCCAGCTCCTTAAAGGATTCAAGAACATCAGTGCCATACAATTCAAACTGATCCAGTACCATACCGGAAAAAGAAAAACTGACCTTGAATTTCCCATCATATCTTCTGATTAAATCCGAAATAAGTTTGTTGGCCGGGAGATAGCACTTCTCTGCAACCTTTCTCAATATCGATTCATTTGAATAATCATCATAATAATAATGATCGCTTCCTATATCAAAAAAACGATAGCGCTTTAAGCGAAAAGGCTGGTGTACCTGGAAATATAAACAGATGGTTTTCATAAAATAGATACTTGCTTAATTTTGAATTAAATCATTATAAATTTTCAGAACTTGTTTTGCAGAATTTTCCCATTTCAAGCTGTCAACTTCTTTTTTCCCATAATTGCAAAACATATTATGCAGTGCCGGATACTTTAGCAATCCGTATATTGCATCAGCCATAGCATCGATATCCCAGTAATTTACCTTTATGGCATGTGTTAATATTTCAGCTACCCCTGATTGGCGAGAAATTATTACCGGTACATTTGACTGCATAGCTTCCAGTGGAGAGATGCCAAAAGGCTCAGATACTGATGGCATAATATATACATCACTGTATTCAAGCATTTTATTTACATTTTTACCTTTTAGGAAGCCCGTAAAATGAAAGCGGTCCATAATTTTTTTCGAGGCTGCAAGTTTTATCATTTTTATCATCATATCTCCGCTTCCAGCCATAACAAAACGAACATTGCCTGTTCTTTCCAGAACTCTGTGTGCGGCCTCGATGAAATATTCAGGTCCCTTTTGGAGTGTAATTCTTCCAAGAAAAGTAACGATTTTCTCATCCGAATCAGGAATTAATCTGCGCTGTTGTTTTTCACCTGGAACCGGCTCTACAGCATTGTAAACTGTAATGACTTTTTCTTCAGGGATATGATATTTATTAATTACAGTTTGCCTGGTTAAATTACTTACTGTGATGATTTTATCTGCAACATCCATTCCTCTTTTTTCGATAGCAAAGACCTCGGGGTTTACCTTGCCGCCACTCCTGTCAAAATCGGTGGCATGAAC
>JAUVKW010000064.1 GCA_030596025.1 Bacteroidota bacterium
ACGCTGTTCTTTAGTCCTTCAGAACTACCTTCTACAACTCTCAAAGAGTGGACATTTTATGAAGGTCAAACTAGGATTCACGAATCCATGGCACCCAAGTTTTCAAGCGGGCGCTCTACCTTGGCTGTGATCGATGCAGACATACCTAAAGACGCAGAAGGTGTGCTTTTTGCTCTTGGTGGAATCTCGTCAGGATTCACAGTGTACATGGATAAAGGGTTCTTAAAAGCTGAATACAATTCTATGACACTAAACCGTTATAAGGTTTCATCTGCATCAGCGATTCCTACGGGAAAAGTGAAGATCGAAGTAGAGACAAAATATGACACGAAAGAACGTCTTGGTCCTGCAACGATTACTTTGAGAGTCAATGGAAAAGAAGTGGGACAAGGACGCATAGAACAGTCAGTTCCAGGTACTCATGGCATTGAAACCTTTGATATTGGGTTAGACTTTGGTTCTCCGGTGGCCTTGGATTACCTTGATAGAGCACCATTTAAGTTTAACGGAAAGATAGAGAAAATCAATATTAATTATATTGACGAGTAAATTGAACTCGACTAATAATTGGTTGCTGCCGACAGTGCTAACGCATCGTCTGCAGCAATCATATTGTTAACGAAATGTTTTACAATAATTACTTATAAATATAATTTACAAAGCAATGAGAACAATTAAATTAATAGCATTAATAATGGTGCTTGGGACTTTCTCTGCAAATGCCCAACAATCTAAAAAAGAGTTATCTGCTGCTAAGCCATTAGTTGATTTAGTTTTCCGTTTCATTCAAATAGTGACACTAAAATATAGAATCACCTATCCCCTTCGTTTCAGCTTCTGTGATTGCCGGAGTCTTTTGAGGTGGTAGATAAAACGCAGCACACGTTCTATCTTTAGTTACTTGTTTTTCATACATGAATTGCCTGCCAGCCACCCGGTTGAATATG
Source organism: Bacteroidota bacterium (assembly GCA_030596025.1). Classification (GTDB taxonomy): domain Bacteria; phylum Bacteroidota; class Bacteroidia; order Bacteroidales; family VadinHA17; genus JAYEGO01. The sequence goes on from JAUVKW010000064.1 coordinate 948, forward strand.
CAATTTGCAGATTGTAACCACCCGTTTTTGCATCTAAATCAATCATCTCACCGGCAAAATAAAGTCCTGTAACCAGTTTAGATTCCATTGTTTTAGAGGATATTTCATTCGTGGAGATACCACCCGCTGTAATGATAGCTTCCTTAAAAGAGCGATGATTGGTAATTCTAAAAGGTAAGTTTTTAAGGAGGTGCCGGATTTGTTTTCGTTCTTTAGATGAAACCTGGTGGCATTCCTTTTCAGGATCAAGCCCTAATAGATCAATGAAAACCGGAACCATAGTCGCCGGTAACCAATAGCGAAAAACATTGATGACTTTCTTCTTTCCATGTTCATTCAGGTCACGAAGCAAACGATTATCAAGTTTCTGCTCATCAAGGGCTGGTTTCAGGTCGACAGTAATTTCTACTTTATTTTTCTTGTGTAGTTCATCAACAACAAGCCTGCTAAGGGTAAGAATAATGGGCCCGGATAAGCCGAAGTGTGTAAAAAGCATTTCGCCAAAGTCTTCACCTGCTTTCTTGCCATTTACCCAAACCACAGCTTTTACATTTTTCAGGTTAAGCCCTTGCAGTTTCTGTGCCACCCGGCCTTCAGTTTCTAGTGGCACAAGTGCCGGCCTAAGCTTTTCAATAGAATGTCCTGCTCCCCTTGCCAGTTCATAACCTTCTCCATTAGAGCCTGTAGCTGGATAAGATTTGCCTCCCGTTGCGAGAATGACATGCCTGGTCATGAATTTTTTTCCGTTTGCCTGAATGCCATGAATGTTATTGTTTTCGACAATCAGTTTTTCAACCCGATGGCCACAATGTATCTCTACCTTCAACTTGCTGAGCCATTTCAATAATGCCTTTAACACATCTTTAGATTTGTTACTGGAAGGAAAGTAGCGCCCACCCCGTTCCAGTGTTGACTCTACACCATTTTTATGAAGCAGGTCAATAATATCCTTCGAAAAAAATTGTGAGAAAGCATTTCTCAAAAAGCGTCCATTGGGGTATACATGTGTAATAAAATCACCAATAGAAGAATCGTTAGTGATGTTACATCGTCCTTTTCCTGTAATCAATAGCTTACGTCCTTCCTGTCGCATTTTTTCAAGAACCAGTACTTTGCAGCCCAACTCTGCTGCTCTGCCTGCAGCTAACAATCCGGCCGGACCTGCTCCTACCACTATAACATCGAAATTGTTCATTTGACACAAAGTTATCTTTTGCTGCTTAACCATGATATATATTATTGATTTAAGAATTGACAGGTATAATTTTATTAATATTATGGTTTAATATAAAACAAAACTCCTCATGAAAAAAGCAATTATTGTTCTGGCACTTTGCTGGTGCTTCATTTCAGTGAGTGCATCAATAATGCAGGATTTATCTTCCTCGCAACACTCCTCAATATTAGATAAAGGTAAATCGCGACAGGCCGGGGACAAACCAAATTTTATCTTAATTGTTGCAGATGATCTGGGCTTTGCCGATCTTGGATTAACAGGAAGCAAACAAATTAAAACTCCCAATATAGATAGACTTGCCAGTACAGGAGTAAACTTTTCAGAAGGATATGTTTCCTCTGCTGTTTGCAGTCCTTCCCGTGCAGGCTTCCTCACAGGGCGTAATCAGGTAGAATTTGGACATGATAATAATCTCGGAGGCAGTCAGCCTGGTTTCGATCCTCAATATTTGGGCTTACCCTTATCTCAAAAAACTATCGCCACCCGGTTAAAATCACTCGGTTATATTACAGGGCTAATCGGGAAATGGCATTTAGGAAATGAAGCCGGTTTTCACCCACTAAAAAGAGGGTTTGATGAATTTTGGGGTTATCCCGGTGGCGGACACGACTATTTTATTTCATTACCTCAAGGCAAAGGGTATAAAGTCCCGATCCAATGTAATTATAAAACGCCGGATCCTATAAGCTATATTACCGATGATGTGGGTGAGGAAAGTGTTGAATTTATTGAAAGACATAAAGATCATCCTTTCTTTTTATTTGCTTCATTTAATGCTCCGCACACTCCCTTACAAGCAACTGAAGAAGACCTTGAATTATACAAACACATAAAAGACATCCGAAGACGGACATACGCAGCTATGGTACACCGTTTAGATGTAAATGTTGGTAAAATTATGAACTCTGTAAACCGATTGGGATTAAGTGAAAACACGCTGATTGTGTTTTTTAGTGATAATGGTGGTCCGACAAATACAAATGCTTCCTTAAATGCCCCATTTAATGGTCAGAAAGGAATATTACTTGAGGGCGGGATACATGTGCCCTTTATTATGAACTGGACACAAACACTACCGGCAGGAGCTAAATATGAAAATCCTGTGTCTTCCCTGGATATTGCTCCAACATTTTTTAGGCTGGCCGGGGGAGAAATTCAGGAAGAAGGTGTTTTTGACGGGATAAACTTAATTCCCTACATTCTGGGAGAAAACAGCAGCATACCACATCAGGAATTAAAATGGCGCTTTACCATTAGTGCTGCAATACGGGATGGTGACTGGAAATTAATAAGACTCCCTGATAGATTACCTATGTTATATCACTTGTCCTCTGATATTTCTGAGCAAAACAACCTTGCCTTAATACATATAGAAAAAACAAAAGAATTGCTAAAAAAATTAGGGCGTTGGGATGTTAGTCTTCCTCACCCGGTATTTTTGGAAGGAGCTGAGTGGAAACGAAGGCAACTTGATCTGTATGACAAGAAGTATCAACTTATACAGCCCGTATCAAAGTAAGAAGAAAAAATAAACCTAATATCGCTGTTTAATTGCGGAAACATTAAAAAAGGGCCCTGTTACACCGGGAAAAATGCAAATCATTGAATACAGATCCCCGCAAATACAAGGATCTTAGCCTGGATTAAAGAAAATTATCAGACAAAATGAAACTTTTTCGGAAATTAAATAAATTAATATTAACTTTGTGCCCTTAATTAATTATCAATAATGAAAAAAGGAACAGTAAAATTTTTTAATGACTCCAAAGGTTTTGGATTCATTATCGACGAAGATTCAAAGAACGAGTACTTTGTACACGTATCCGGACTGATTGATGAAATCAAAGAAGGAGACGCCGTAGAATTTGAATTAAAAGAAGGTAAAAAAGGATTAAATGCAGTAAATGTCAAAGTAATTTAATATTTATTATTTAATTTTTAATGTATTGAAAAGCCCTCAACAATGAGGGCTTTTTTTATGTGTGATGTGATGATCTTAAATACTTTTGAACCAGAAAATACTTAATAAAATGAATACCTCGATAAAAAAAACAGCTTTAATAACCGGAGCTTCTGATGGAATTGGATTGGAATTAGCCATAATTCATGCTTCAAAGGGAGATAATTTAGTGTTAGTTGCAAGGAATAAACCCAAATTAGAAAATTTGAAGTTGAGCCTAGAAAAAGCTTATAAAATAACTGTTATTGTTATTGAAAAAGATTTGTCTTCGATTGATGCTGCTAAAGAAGTATATGATGAAACTTCTAAACAAAATATTCAAATTGATTATTTGATTAATAATGCCGGGTTTGGAGATTTTGGAATGTTTTATGACACAGACTGGGATAAGGAATCAAATATGATAAATCTCAATATTACTGCTTTAACACAATTTTGTAAGTTGTATGTAAAAGATATGATAAAGCGTGGAAACGGAAAAATAATGAACCTTGCATCTACGGCGGCATTTCAACCCGGACCTGCAATGGCAGTATACTATGCAACAAAAGCATATGTTCTGCATTTTTCTGAAGCCATAAATAATGAAGTTAGAGACAAGGGTATAACAGTAACAGCTTTCTGTCCTGGTGCAACTGAAAGCGGTTTTCAAGAAGCTGCATCTATGGAAGAAAGCAGGCTGGTTAAGGGGAAAAAAATGCCCGGGTCAAAAGAAGTTGCGCAATATGGATATAAGGCAATGATGAGAGGTAAAAGTGTCGCCATTCATGGTTTTATGAACTATATTATGGCAAATTCTATTCGCTTTGCTCCAAGAGCATTGGTTGTAAAAATGGTAAGCTATATTCAAGGCGAAGTGAAATAATAAGAAAATCCAGCCCCAATAGAAGGATACCAAATCCAGATTCCATAAACAATATAATTGTTGTGATAACATGACTTGTGATCATCGTATTGCTTGAGTCACAATACAGCATATCCCAAAAATATGTGATAATTACTTTTTGTTTTTTGCATTGAATGCTATAACTTGTTTAACGAAAATTGATTATTCGTTGAATTTCGTAATGTAAAATTCATGCAAATGGGTGTCTTAAGCGGTTGCAGGTAGACTATGTTGATTTCTTCATACTTGGTTTTGCTGCCAGAAGAGAATCAGTTTTTTATGAACCATTGCTTAAGGCTTTGGAAAAATTTAAAAAGCAAGGAAAAACCAGATACCTTGGGGTTGCAACTCATAGCTTCGAACCTGAAGCCATTCGTGCTGCAGCAGATACAGGAATCTATGACCTTGTTATGACAGCTTATAATTTCAGAAAGAATAATATTGCGGAAATTGATGAGGCAATCGGATACGCCACTGAAAAAGGGCTGGGAATTATTGCTATGAAAACTATGGCGGGAGTGTTCTGGGACAAGGAAAGAACCAGGCCCATCAATACCAAAGCATCCCTGAAGTGGGTGCTAAAAAATGAGAACATTCATACAACAGTCCCCGAGAGATGGGGTGTTATAAATCTCAACCACCCCCCCCCTGACGATATCTCTTTTGCTAAAGGTCTTGTGATCAAAGAAATGTCGGAATTTTCTACTCATTTCTATCAACAACTTCCTGGTTGTTTTTCCTGAAAGTAGTATGTAGCTTTATGCAGTATATATAAAAATCAAACTGCTCCCCCGGATATTAGCAAATGCAAAAACTAATTAATAAATATTATTCTTTTGATGCTATAATTATAGAAAAGCTTGTTGGTTATGAAAATGCAAACTACCTGATTACATGTAAAGAACAAAAGTATGTCTTAAAAACCTATCCCTGGTCTTCTGAGCTTTTTGGGGAAGTTACAGCAGAAACCGATGTTCTGAATATTCTAAACAAATCCATGGAGGGGAAATTTCCTGTACCGGTTAAAAATGCAAATAACAAATATGTTGAGAAAATTGAGTTTGAGGGGGAAGTGAAAATAGTAAGAATGCTATCATATATTGAGGGTGAGTTATTTGCAAAAATAAAACACAACAAAAAGCTCTTTGCTTCATTCGGAACATTTCTTGCCAGTATGGACAAAAAACTTTCCGGTTGCAATAATTACATAATCAAATCGAAACAGTTTAAATGGGATATCCAGCATTTCCATTTAAATAAAAAGTATATAAAAGACCTTCCCGATACTCAAGACCGTAAAGTTGTAGAATATTTCTTCCAACAATTTGATGAATTGGTTTTACCGGTCTTGCCTGATTTAAGAAGAAGTATTATTCACAATGATGCAAATGATTTTAATGTAGTAGTTAAAAATAATGAAGTTTGCGGAATTTTTGATTTTGGAGATATGGTATATACTCCTTTAATCAATGAATTGGCAATAGCTATAGCATATGCCCTTCTTGATAAAGAAAACCCCATTGAATATGCTTCATATATTATTAAGGCATATCATAAAATACTTCCTCTGGAAACCCGGGAAATCGATATTTTGTATTACCTGATTGCTTCACGCTTATGCACCAGTGCAATTAATTCTGCTTACCATACAAAACAAGATCCTGGTAATAACTATATTTCGCTAAGTGAGAAATCTGTTTTGAAATTGCTGCACAAATGGTTAGGCATTAATCCTGTTTTCGCAAAGAATACATTTCGTTCTGCTGCTGGAATGTCTGTTGAAACCCCTAAATCTATCTCTCAAGTAATTAAAGAAAGGCACAAAGTAATTAGTCCGGTTTTGGCCCTGAGTTATACAAAACCAATTTACTTTAACAGGTCGGCATTTCAGTACATGTATGATGCATATGGAAATACCTTTCTGGATGCTTACAACAATATTCCACATGTTGGGCATTCTCATCCAAAAGTAGTGGAAGCCGGTCGAAAACAAATGGCAAGACTAAATACCAATACACGATACATTTATGATGAGTTAAGCCGGTATGCAACCAGGTTATTATCAAAATTTCCGGACTCATTAAACAAGGTATATTTTGTAAACTCAGGTAGCGAGGCAAGCGATCTTGCAATCCGTATGGCTAAAACATATACTGGTCATAATAATGTTTTGGTAACAGAATATGGATATCACGGTAACACTCAAACAGGAACTGATATTAGTGATTATAAATTCAATCACCAGAAAGGACAGGGGCAAAAAAGTAACATCATTAAAACAAATATCCCTGACACTTATCGAGGGAAATATAAAAATGATGATGATGATGCCGGTAAAAATTACGCACAGGATGCAATTAGCAAACTCCGGAAAACAGAGAAACCTGTAGCAGCCTTTATCAGTGAACCTATTGTGGGTTGTGGAGGCCAGGTCCCATTAGCTATGGGCTACCTGAAAGAATTGTATCCTGCAATCAGAAACCAGGGAGGAGTGTGTATCAGTGATGAGGTGCAAACTGGGTTTGGTCGCCTGGGAAACTATTTCTGGGGATATGAAGCACATAATGTTGTTCCGGATATTGTTGTAATTGGAAAACCCATGGGAAACGGACACCCAATGGGGGCGGTAATTGCCAGCAATAAAATTGCCGAATCCTTTGAAAAAGGACCTGAATTCTTTAGCTCATTTGGTGGCAATCCTGTGTCATGTGCAATAGGAATGGCCGTTTTAAATGTTGTTGAGGAAGAAGGATTACAAGAAAATGCCAGACAAACTGGCAATTATTATAAAAAAAGTCTGGAAGAACTTTCAAAAGAATTTGAATGTATTGGAGATGTAAGGGGTATGGGTTTATTTCTTGGAATTGAAATAATAAAAGATCCTGTAAGTCTGGAGCCAGATACAAAGCTTGCCGGAATAATAAAAAACGAATTTCGAAACAGAAATATACTGATCAGTACAGATGGACCTTACGATAGTGTGTTAAAAACAAAACCTCCTCTTTGCTTCAACAGGAATAATGTTGACCAGGTAATACAGAGTCTCTTTGAAATTCTTAAAACTCATTTTCACAAATAATTGTTTCTCTTTTTGTAATAAAATGTAAATCATTATAGCACATGTATATTCCAAAATATTATAAAATAGAGAGTCTTGATAATATCTGGGAATGAAAAATCCTATATTCAAAAATGTTAATCTCTACCTAATATTTAGTATTACTCTCTTTGCGGTAATGGGAGTTGCCAGTATAACTCCGGCCTTTCCGCAGATTATCAAGTATTATGCTTTGTCAGCAAAACAGATTGGTTATTTGATAACTGTATTTACTCTGCCGGGCATATTTCTTACACCTCTCATGGGGATTCTGGCCGACAGATATGGCCGTAAAACCATTTTGGTTCCCTCATTGCTAATTTTTGGTTTGGGAGGTTTCCTTTGTGCTTTTCAGGAAACTTACCAGAGTTTACTGATTATGAGATTTGTTCAAGGTGTGGGAGCTGCTTCCCTGGGGTCGTTAAATGTGACCATTATTGGAGATTTATTTAAAAATGGAGAAAGAATCAGGGTTATGGGCTATAATGCAAGTGTTCTCAGTATTGGCACAGCTTCTTTTCCTACCATTGGCGGGATGCTTGCCTCCATTAATTGGCATTATGTTTTTTTTCTACCCGGATTGGTGCTTCCGTTAGCTTTTTTGGTTCTCTGGAAACTTCAAACCCCTGCCTCAAAAAACAGTTCTTCTTTAAAAATATACATTGGAAATGTTTGGAAAATTATAAACCAAAGAACCGTTTTGGGACTTTTTCTGGTAAACATAATGGTATTTATAATTTTGTATGGGGCATATCTTTCCTTTTTCCCCTTGCTCATGGAGTCAAGGTTTCATGCAAACGCCCTTATTATTGGTTTCTTTATGTCAATAATGTCTTTAACCACAGCCCTTTTCTCTTCAAGGCTTGCATGGGCACGAAAAAAATTCGCCACAAAGACCTTACTTTATTTTAGTGCGCTATTTTACGCTCTCTCCTTAATTTTAATGTCCTTTGCTTCTGGCTGGATCTTATTAATTGTGGCAATCATTTTTTTTGGTGTGGGACATGGGTTTTTTATCCCTAATATCCAGACGGCTCTCGTAGGGCTAGCCCCTGTTTCAGAAAGAGCTGTGTTCATGTCAATAAACAGCATGGTTCTTCGCATTGGTCAAACTCTTGGCCCTGTCGTTGCGGCTCTCTTTTATATCCAACAAAACTTGCAACCGGTGTTCTTGTTGAGTGCAGGTATAGCGTTTCTTATGATTCTATGTGTATGGATCCTGGTAGGAGATCTTGATAAACCATAATTAATTATTACTGAATATATAACTGCCGGGCGCTTAATTGATCTGAACTGCTTAATTAAATAAAGTAAATTTATAATGTGCCCGGTACTACTACACAATGAAATTTACTAATTTTGCACTTTCAAAAAGAAATTAAAATACTAAATGATATGGCTTTACAAGAAGAACTGGAAAAACAGGGGGGTTTTTTGTTTAAATACAGGGGGTCTCTGCCTCTGTTGATATTGGTAATTGGATTTCTTATCTACCTGCAATCGGTTTATCTTTCCATTATTGACTATAACAGTCTTACCACACAAGTTTATGAAATATTATGCCTTTCTGTCTGTCTTTTTGGTTTGCTTATCAGAATATATGCAGTCAGTTATTCACCCAAAAACACTTCCGGGAGAAATACCAGGAGGCAACTTGCTGAAGAATTAAATACATCGGGTATTTACTCACTTGTAAGACACCCATTATATGTTGGGAACTTTTTTATATGGCTTGGAATTGGTATTCTAACACAAAACCTCTGGTTTATTGTTGCTTTTGTTTTTGCCTATTGGGTATATTATGAAAGAATTATGTTTGCAGAAGAACAGTTCCTGAGAAGAAAATTTGGCGATCCTTATCTTGAATGGGCAGAAAAAACTCCGGCTTTTATTCCGGATTTCAAAAATTGGAAGGCTCCGGTTTTGCCATTTAGCTGGAAAAAAATGCTGAAGAAAGAAAAAAATGGTGTTTTTGCCATTTTCCTGGTGGTATTTCTTTTCAGGGAGGCCGGACAGTATCTAATAAGCAAAACTATTTCTGTTGATTTTAATTTCTGGTTTTGGGCTATGTCTGTCAGTGGAGTTTTGTATTTTATCTTAAAGGTGCTTAAAAAATGGACTTCCTTATTGAAAGAAAAAGGAAGATGAGTGTTTTAGGTTTATTATCAAGCCTGGGGATCTTGAAAAACTAACAAATGAAACCCATATCTGTATTGTTCATATTTTTTTCTTTGTTTTCCCTGATGTCGGGAATAAATTTGATTGCACAACCCCGGGTAACAGCTTACACCGATTTGGGACAAACATCTGTTTCAGATGGACTATTTATTAAAACGGCAGGTCTGGGGCAATATAAATATGGAAAAAATTTAATAGAAACAGGTTTTCAAATTGATTTAAAAAGCAATAATAAAAATACTTTTTCAGGATACAACATTAAGGCCTCAAGGGAATTCAAGATTAAAGATTTTCCTTTCGAGGTTCAGGGCTTTTATATTTTAACACCCTTTTTGGATATTTTTCGGGAAACCAATTGGGGTGTAATGCTAAATATAAAACGCGATAATTTTGTAATGAGAATTGGTACAAATTTCAGAACTTTTGCATTTACCCAAAAAGCTATTGAATATTATGAGCTTCCAGAAAGCAGCAAAATTCATGAGAACTGGAATCTAATGTATTCATTCTCTTATTGCCTAAAACCATTAGAGAACTACTGGAATATTGGCTTGTCTATCACGAATATTGACCATTTTATCATTAACCAGGAAACCAACCCTATTTTTAATCTACGTGCTTCATATAAGGTAAGCTCACCCATAAATTTATTTGTTGAGTCCTGGTACAAAAGTGCTGGTGCATTTAATTTAAGTGTAAATTATTTTGGATTTTTCTTTAGAACAGGAATAATATGGGACATCAATTGAAGACAAGAATAGTTCTGCTATTGACTTTTTTAATTGCTTTTTCTGCATGTGAAAAAGCAGATTTTATGGGTATGTTCATTTCAAACGAATCTGTAAATCAACGTTTTGAACAATCAATAAATTGGAATACTCTTCATCCTTTCCGTGAAATTGTAGTTCTGTCTGATAACTATTCCATTCTGTCAATGAGCGATAGCCATGTAGGTGGAACAGCTAATCTGGATACTTTTCTTAACATTGCAAAAACCACAAACGTTTCAGCCCTTATAATGGTTGGCGATCTTACAACCGGACATGCAAAAGATTATGCTGAATTTCAACAACATATTCCCAATCAGGATTCATTGCCTTCGTTTTTAATAGTTGGAAATCACGATCTGTATTTTGATGGATGGCCCGAATTTTATTCCCGGTTTGGTTCATCTACTTATTTCTTTACAATATCAACACCTTCAGCAACAGATCTGTTTATCTGCCTGGATACAGGAGGTGGTACTTTAGGAACAAAACAACTTGATTGGCTGAAAGATGTATTGCAAACTATGCGTCCAAATTATCGTCGTTGTATTGTATTTACACACAATAATTTATTTCGATTCAGGCGTACATTTAGCACGAATCCTCTTGTTGAAGAACTGCATGCTTCAGCTTTGGGAAGTTCAATTGTACTAAAAAGTGAAATTTAAATAATTTTGTAGGGAGATTCACTAATAGTATAAACACCTGTCTAACAGCAATATATAATTAGTTAAATTTAAAGGAATGCCCCGATAATGTCCTGAAACATCAAAAATCGGAGTAATCATAAAACATTATGGACTAAAGTCCAGCATACATGTATTTTGCTTAACCCCAGCCTTAAGGCTGGGGTTAGTTAACAAGCAGTTAAATAGGGCTTTAGCCCAGCCCTTAATATTTTCAGACAAAAAAATCAAAACCCCTTATTTTTCTACTCTACTCCTGAAATTCCCTTTGTAAAATTAAGATATGATGAAATCTATTCATATACTGGAAAAATCATATAAGAATTTCATTTTTGATTTTTTTACCTTTGTGTTTCAATAATCCAACACAAAATGTTAAAAGTATTATCACCTTACGACCAAAGTTTGATTAAAGAAATTCCCCTTGATGGAAAAGCAGAGGTGGAAAAAGCTCTCACAACTGCATATAGGTTATTTCAGGATCAATCAAAATGGATTCCTCCTCACGAACGAATTGCTATTTTGGAGAATACGGCTGAAATAATGAAAACCCGAATTGAAGAGTTGACCAGAACTGCAGCACAAGAAGGGGGAAAGCCGTACATAGATTCTAAAGTTGAAGTACTTCGGGCAATTAACGGAGTTAAAATAGCAGCAGAGCACATTGCACAATTAAAGGGAGAACAAATTCCCATGGCTTTAACAAAAGCCTCTGAACAAAGAATTGCTTTTACAACAAGAGAACCAATTGGAGTAGTTGCATCTGTCAGTGCATTTAATCATCCACTAAATTTAATTATCCATCAAACTGTAACAGCTATAGCTGCAGGCTGTCCTGTAATAATTAAACCTGCATTAGCCACACCATTATCATGTCTTAATTTTGTGAAAATATTAACAGAAGCCGGACTTCCGGAAGGCTGGTGTCAGGCAATAATTTGTGGACACGAGGCTGCTGAACAACTGGTTACTGACGAAAGAGTAAATTATTTTTCATTTATTGGTTCTGCTAAAATTGGTTGGTATTTGCGTTCTAAACTATCACCAGGAACACGATGTGCTTTGGAACATGGTGGTGCAGCTCCGATTATCATAGAAAAAGATGCTGAAATTGAAGAGCTGTTGCCCGCTCTTGCCAAAGGTGGTTTTTATCACGCGGGCCAGGTTTGTGTTTCTGTTCAAAGAGTATTTGTTCATGAATCTATAGTAGATGAAGTTTCTAAAGGCCTGGCTGCACTGGCAATCAAACTTAAGGTTGGCAACCAGATGGATGAAAAAACTGAAGTCGGTCCGCTTATTTTACCCGAAGAAGTTGATAGAATAGAAAAGTGGGTAAATGAGGCTGTAGAATCCGGAGCAAAATTGCTGTGTGGAGGGAAACGAATTTCGAATACCTGTTATGAACCAACAGTTTTATTAAACCCTTCTTTAAAGGCTAAAGTTTCTACATTAGAAATTTTTGGGCCGGTTGTTTGTGTTTATACTTATTCTGATAGAGACAAGGCCATAGAAATAGCAAACAGTTTAGATCTTCATTTCCAGGCAGCTGTTTTCACCAAAGATTTAGATATTGCTTTAGATTGTGTGAAAAAACTCAATGCTACTGCTGTTATGGTAAACGATCACACTGCTTTTCGTGTAGATTGGATGCCTTTTGGAGGCAGAGATTCTTCTGGTATTGGCATGGGTGGAATTCAATACTCTATGCATGAAATGACCAGGGAAAAATTAATGGTAATTAAAAGTAAAGTTTTGTAGAGTTAATATAAACAATAAATTTTCAGATTGTTCCCTTAAAATCGAGCCTGACCTTGGTTGCTAAATCATTAATTAACAATAATACTTTTCTGATAGTTGCTTGCTCAATATCTGTTAATTGATTAACATCAAGGATATTGGATGGGCTTTCTCCTTTGACAAAAAAGTTGAGCTGTGTTCTGAGCCTGGCCTCCATTAAAATATCGTAAGCTTCTGTGATTTTATCAACAAGATCATCCGGCATATCCTCTGAATTTCTAAGTCTTTCAAGCCTTATCAAGGTGTTTGTTTCAGAGATCAAAGCTCTTAATGCATATAGTCTTGCAAAACCGATTACCGGCATAAGCAGTTTCTTAATATCAACAAGATTAGAGTTAGGTGACTCTTGCTCTCCAAGTATCTTTCCAAAGACACCAACCGGTGATTTAAACTTAATTATTTCTTGCGAAAGATTATAGAAGAATACTGCTTTCCTGTCTGCCACTTTATTCAGATGTGTCCTTAACTTATCTGACAAAGAGTAATCACCGTATATTGCCCTGAAATCGAAAAAAATATTTACCTCCAAAACGCTTTGTGTATCACTGTTATTAATCCAGGAACTGAATTGCGTTTTCCACTCCACAAGGGATTTAATCCATTGGGGATTACTTGCCATAATATTGCCTCTGCAATATTTATAACCAACGGTGTTCAGATCAGCAGCTATTCTTTCTCCCAATTTCCTGAAATACAATCTTGCTGTTTCATCATTTTCTATACTATCATTTATAATGATCCCGCTATCCTGGTCTGTGCACAAGGACTGTTCCTCGCGTCCCTGGCTTCCCATTGCAATGTAACAAAAGCCACAGGGAGCAATCCCCTCTTTTTCAATTGCCATCTCAATAATCCTGACATTTATTCTATCAGAAAAAGAAGATATTAACCTTGTTATATTTCCGGGCCTGGCTCCACTGTTTGCAAGCAATTCGATAATTATATTCATCCTAAGATAAATATCTTTGAGTTTACCAGAACTCTCGGCCATATCTGTTTCAGTAAATAACTGAGTAATATGATTCTGCTGTACCTCGAGAAGGTTCTTGTATTCAAGTAGTCCTATACATTCTTTTTCTTTATCGTTTACCTGTAAATAAGATATCTCATGCGATCTGCATGTAAGTATTGCTTCATGAATGAGGCAATTTTCAGATACTGATATAACAGGAGCAGACATAATGGAAGAAACAGGAGAGTTTAGCGCAATCTCTTCAGACATGCCCCTGTTTAAAAAATCTGATGTTGTTATTATACCTATTATCTGCCCCTTTTGTTTAACAAGCAAAGCCGTTCTGTTCTTTCTTTTCAAATGATTGATTGCCTCTGATATTGTAGTATCAAGATTACAGAATAAACAATCCCTGATCAGATGACTTACCGGTTGGTTCAAAAGTAAAAGAGAGGATTGTATGTCGTCCTGCAATACCCTGCTATACCTATCTATAACACTACTCGTGGAGAGTTCGTTTATTACTATAATGTAACTATAGGCTTTATTATAAGCGACCTTTGAAATTGACAATAGTACTTCAATTGTATCATCCCTGGATTTTATCCTTGCTTCCTTTGTGATTGATTTTCCCGGATCCTTGAAAGAATCAACTATACTATGCCAGTCAAGATCAAACAAATCTTCTATTCTTTTATTATAGAGATCGTTTCGTTGATGATTTGAAAGATCCAGGAATTTCTGATTAGCATAGATGATCCTGTTTTCTGTCATCATAAGTGTCCCAATAGTAGATGATTCCACAAGGGTTTTAAATTTCTGTTGCGATAGCAGCAGATTATTTTCAGCCTTTCTTCTCCTGTTCTCTATTATCATACTTTGTCTTATAATATAAAGAAGGCTTAGGCTAATAATAATGATAATTATGAATGTTATCCGGAACAGGCTTTTTTCCAACAATTTAATTTCGTTTTTCACATCCTCAAGGTATATCCCTGTTCCGATTATCCAATTCCACTGAGGAAAGCCTTTCACGTATGATAATTTGGGAACAATAAGTGTTGTATCGTCTTTCCACTGCCATATATAATCAATAAAGCCTTCCCCGTTTTTATCTATTATTTCCACAGCATCAACAAACAATCGTTTTCCCCGGGGATCTTTATAGTTTGAAAGATCGGTACCATTTAGTTCCTGCCGGTAAGGATGCATTACCATAAAGGGTTTCATGTCGGTAATCCAGAAATAGTCTTTTTTTTCATCCCCATACCTCATTTTTCCAACCCTGGATGCAGCTAGTTGCATTGCTTCGTCCCTGCCTATATGACCATCACGGTATTCAATATAATACTCATCTATAAGGCTCCATGCTGAATTTGTGAGTTCACTTATCATCTCCTTTTTGCTCTCCATCAAATTATTTTTAAATGATGGAATTATTACCACATAGAATGAGATGATGAATAAAGAAATGGCAAGTATTGAGGGTAATACAATACTCAAAAAGAATTTTTGCAGATCCCTGGCATTCATTGCCTGGTAATTTATTGAATTGAATATACAGATTCCAAAAGCTCCTGCCAGCAAGCTATACTCTACCCGCCACGTGCCACCGAATCCGCCAACTGGCAGAAAAGTAACAAGCGGCCAGGAGAAAATTTATAAGGCAGGTTTTCATTAACAACATTTCAGGATATTAATTAGAAAAAATAATATACCCCAATCAGTGCCCTTAAGTTAGCAATTTCTGTGGTATTTGCAGGTATATAATTCAAATCAAAATTGTCTCCATATGCTGCTGAAGTATACTCAAGCTCAAAAGCCACCCTGGTTTTACCTGAATTTATTATTACTCTTGGTGATATCCGAAATAAGGTGCTAATATCGGTTGCCAGGCCATAAACATCATTATCAACATCTGACATTGCCTCTTTTGTACCAAGATTTTTCAAAAATCCTCCAAAAACGCCAAATTGTATTTTCCCATTTGTATGCACCTCACCCCAGAACGTCATACTTTGCAATGGAGTATAAGAAAGTTCACCGGTTGTAATATTTGTAACATCTTTGACGGCAAAGCCACTTATTGCCAGAAGATCGGAAATATTCTCCCCATAACGAGCCTCAAATTTAATCGTAAGAAAACTGGTTGTTAACTTTGAAAATCCTATTGCAGTCAAACCATGTACTTTTTCGCTGACCTTATAAGCTACATCGTTTGGTGGTGGTCCAACCTGACTTTCAAGACGAGGCACAATAGATTTGAAAGCCAATCCTCCTCCAAGTATAAAACCTGTACCAGTATTGTCGTTTTTTGATCCATACTGCAATTGCAAATGCATATCCGGAGTTGCAGAGTTTCTTAAATAGCTGGAAGAGGGCCCTTTTTCACCAAAAGTAGCATAACCTCTTTGTGATAGTGCTGCTGCAGTTAACCTGAAATTCCCCATATTGTATGTAAGCCTGATTTGCGGATTTCTTGCAAAGGATTGCAGTGGAGTTCCCGTGTTAAAAGAAACAGTCCCGGGAAAACAGTCTGTCACAAACAAGGGATTCCAGTACTGACCTGCAAGCACTTCAAGGTTTGTCCAATTCAATTTAATAAAAGCGTGTCTTAATCTTAACAGGTTAATGTTTAAATTACCTTGGGCAAAAAAATCACCTTCAATAACTCCTGAAGTTTTAGCTCCAAAAGCATCCGGACCACTAATCGCTACTTTTAATCTTGATTGTATTGCCAGGAAATTGAAATTGGCTTTTGCATTTATATCATTTCCGTTTTCACCCAGATATTCAGGGGCTGGCCATAAAAGAAAATGTCCTTCCCGTGCTGCTATCGTTTGCCTGGAATCAAAAAAGAAATCATTCTTTACAAAACCCGAGAATTTAATTCCAAATTTTGACTCCTCCTGGGCATAAATTG
>JAUVKW010000202.1 GCA_030596025.1 Bacteroidota bacterium
GTTTTCTACATACTTTTGTTAATTAAATTTACCGAACTATTGCTTTTAAAAATATAAAATTATGAGATCAATAATAATAAAAAGTATAAGTATATTTCTAATAAGTATATTGTTATTTTCATGCGCACAGAGTGACAAAACAGAGACAACAGATAAGGTTGCTGTTACAAATTCAGATCCTCTTCCTTCGTGGAACAATGTAAATTCTAAAAAAGAAATCATTGATTTTGTTAATACTGTAACAGATAAAAACAATCCAAATTTTATTCCAATTGCCGACCGCATTGCCACTTTCGATAATGATGGTAATCTTTGGAGTGAACAACCTGCCTATTTCCAATTGTTTTTTGCTATTGACCGGATAAAGGAATTAGCTATAGATCACCCAGAATGGAAAAACCAACAACCATTTAAAGCAGTCCTCGAGAATGATATGGAGGAATTAAAAAAACAAGGAGAACATGGATTGCTTGAATTGGTAATGGCTACACATGCTGGGAATACAACTGAAGAGTTCGAAGCCGATATTAAAGATTGGATTGCCACAACCAAACACCCTACAAAAAATGTAAGCTATGATAAACTGGTATATCAGCCTATGTTAGAGCTACTACAATACCTGCAAGAAAACGATTTTAAAACCTATGTTGTTTCAGGTGGTGGTGTTGATTTCATGAGAGCCTTTGTGTCTCCAATTTATAACATACCATCAGAACAAATCATTGGTTCCAGAATTAAAACAAAATTTAAATACAATAATGGAGACCCAAAAATAGTACGCCTACCAGAATTAGATTTTATTAATGACAAAGATGGAAAGCCTTTAAATATTCAAAGAATAATAGGTAAAAAACCTGTGTTTTCTTCAGGTAATTCAGATGGTGATTTGCCAATGATGCAATACGCAGCCTCAAATATATACAAAAGTTTTATGTTGTATGTTCATCATACAGATTCTATTAGAGAATGGGCTTACGATCGCAATTCTCATATTGGTCGTTTAGATAAAGGTCTAGATCAAGCCAATAAAGACGGCTGGACAGTTATTGATATGGAAAAGGATTGGAAATTAATTTATCCGTTTGAATTAACTGAATAATAAACAAAGGAAGTTTTGTTTATATGAAGGTAGTTATAGCCCCTGATTCATTTAAGGAAAGTATGTCTGCCAAAACCGTGGCTGAATGTATTCGTGACGGCATAATACAGGTCAGAAAAGATGTCACTTATATAATGGTTCCAATGGCAGATGGTGGAGAAGGCACTGTTCAGGCTCTTGTAGATGCCACAAAAGGGAAAGTTCTGAATGTAAAAGTAGACGATCCTTTAGGAAGACCAATCAATTCCTTCCTTGGAATTCTTGGAGACAGGAAAACTGCAATTATTGAAATGGCTGCTGCTTCTGGTCTTGAACTATTGAAAGAAGACGAAAAAAGCCCATTAATTACAAGCACATATGGTACCGGTCAACTAATCCTTGCAGCTATACAAAAGGATTGTAAAAAAATTATTGTTGGAATCGGCGGCAGTGCTACAAATGATGGAGGAGCCGGAATGATGCAGGCTCTGGGGATAAAACTTCTTGATAAGTCAGGCAAAGAGATCCGGAGAGGTGGAGGAAGCCTGGACAAGCTTGCCGGAATTGATGCCAGGGCTATAGATAAGCGTATAGCAGATATAGAATTCCTGATAGCCTCAGATGTAGATAATCCTCTGCTTGGAAAATCAGGGGCAACATACGTTTTCAGTCCACAAAAAGGGGCTACTAAAACTGACATTGAAGTTCTTGAAAAGAATATGTTGCACTTTGCCAATTGTATTGAAGGTCATTCTGGCATACAGGTCAGAGAACTTCCTGGTTCAGGGGCTGCCGGAGGCTTCGGATTTGGTATGATGAGCATGTTGAATGCCAGATCAGAACCCGGGTTTGATATAGTGGCAAAAATTGCAGAACTTGAGAAGAAAATGACAGGAGCAGGTCTTGTGATTACAGGAGAAGGGAAGATTGATTCTCAAACCATGTATGGAAAAACACCCTGGGGTGTTGCCATGATGGCAAAGAAAAAAGATATTCCTGTAATTGCATTTGCAGGTAGAATATCAGATAAAGCTGATGTATTGTATAAAAATGAATTTCGTTCAATAATTGAAGTCAGTGACAGAAGCATGAATTTACGAACAGCCATGAAAAATGGTGATAAAATGCTAAAACTGGCAGTTAAAAATTATTTTCAAACATTCAGGCACTAATAACTACTATAGTATGAATCCACAAGTAAAAAAAACACAGGACTATTTCATAATGCTCAACCTCATCTATTTCGCATTGGTTGCAGGACTGATAATCTTTATGGCAGTCATTGTAATTCTTAATTCAAGGCAGGATCCTGATAATTTTCAGCCTGTTGGAGTATTTATTTATCTTGTTCCAGTGAGTAGTTTTCTGGCCATTCTAGGCTCAATTTATATTCCAAAATATAAACTGCCAGATATTAACAACAAAAAAGATCTGAAAGAAAAGCTTTCATATTATCAGAGCCTTCTGATTATCAAGTGGGCACTCCTGGAGGGAGGTGCAATTATTGCCCTGGTGTCCTTTATGCTCACAGGCTACTTCATGCTGGGAGGATTTGCCCTGCTTCTGATACTGTATTTAATTCTCCAGAAACCTTCCCGGTACAAACTTCTTCAGGATATAAACCTCAATGATGATGATAGAAACAGGATCATTGATTCAAATGGTATTATAGATCCCTCTTAATAACAAGTCAAAAGTCAGAGGTCAAATGTATAATGTCAAATGTTGAGACTTCTTTTTACATGACACGTTTGACATTTGCCTTCTGACATTTGACATTATTTTCTGTTTTCCATTATTCTTCCATCATTCCAATATTCCACTCATCACTCACCTCTTCTTTCGCTCCCTCTTCCCCTCTCTTTCAGGTCAAAATGTCACCCTTATTAATGAATCCCGGCAGATATTCTGCCAAAAGATTTCCAGCACAAAATTGGCATAATATATGAATAACAAATGCATCTGTAATTGAACAAGTAACCATATTAAAAATTGAATATGATAATCACCGAAATAAAGTCACATAAAGACCTCACGGAAAAGATTGGTAATAAAGATCTGGCCTATGTGCTTATTTATAAAAAAGGGTCAGACCTGAGTGAGTGTGCATTAAAAAGCATAAATGAAGCGGCAAATGGAAACGATGAATTTGAGCTTTTCTCAGTAGATGTTGCTGAAGTGCGTGATGTTCATGGTGAATATTCCATAACTTCTGCCCCAAGCCTGTTAAGCTTCGAAAAAGGCAAATTCAAAAATACATACAAAGGATGCAACGATAAAGTATATTATAAATCTGTATTTGAGAACCTGGTTTTTCATGCGGTTTCCGGCACTGAAAAACCTCAAAAGCGGGTAACGGTTTACTCTACACCATCATGTTCATGGTGTACTACCATAAAAAATTATTTAACGTCAAATGGAATCAGATTTAAAGATGTAGATGTATCAAAGGATCAGAAAGCTGCTGAAGAAATGGTACGAAGATCGGGTCAGCAAGGAGTGCCTCAAACCAATATAAACGGACAGGTTGTAGTAGGATTTGATAAAGAAAAAATCAATCGCCTGCTGGGGATTGAAGGTTAAAAAGAAGATAAAAGATAAAAGTATAAAGATAAAAGTAGATAAAATTGCAAACTATAAATATTAAGAAAAATGAAAGAATTATTGCCAGTAAATCAAAATGTAATCCTTGACATAACCGAGGAAGAAAAAGAAAGCAAAACTGCCAGTGGAATTATTATTCCTGACTCAGCAAAGGAAAAGCCAAAATTTGCAAAGGTTGTAGCTTTGAGCAATATTGAAAGTCCCGAAATTGCAGTTGGTGACATCGTATATTACAAAGAGTTCTCAGGTACTGAAACTAATTTTGAAGGAAAAGATTACCTGGTTATTCCTTATGAGGATATCATGGCAAAAGTTGTTGAGACTGAAGCAATATAGGAAGGTTGAGGAGAAAAAGTTGAAGAGTTGATAAGTTGAAGAGTTGATAAGTTGAAGATCAAAAGCAGTATTCGAATTTGCATTTAACCTTTCAGGGTGCGACCGCAGGGAGAACCTGGAAGAGTTAAAATGTTTAATTTATGAAATTCAATGACAATAAGCACTTCAAACCAGTTTCCTGGCTAATTAATACTCGTATAAATCATTATCTTTGGCCCATATTTAATAAATATGGGCTTTCTTTTTTTCAGTATTTTATCAGCCACCTGCATTTTCATCATTTTTCGATATTTTGAGAAATATGGAATTAACAATGTAAATGCAATATTCATAAACTACCTTACTGCCTTTATTTTTGGAATACTAGTTTCAGGTCCTGAAATATTTGAATTACCAACAAGCAAGTCTACATGGATCATTCTGGCCCTGATAATAGGGATTCTCTTTGTTTTGGTATTTTTCATAATGGCAAAAAGCACTCAAATAGCAGGGATTACAGTTTCTTCCATAGCGGGGAAAATGTCTGTCATAATTCCTATGACATTCAGTATTGTCTATTACCATGAGCAATTGGATTTAGTAAAAATCCTGGCCATTGCAATGGCCCCAATCGGAGTATTCCTGGTTGTAATAAAGAAAACTAAAAGGCAGGATACATTAAACAAATTCAGCCTGCCAATTCTTCTCTTCCTGGG
>JAUVKW010000157.1 GCA_030596025.1 Bacteroidota bacterium
TAAAATTGAGCAGTTGAATTTTGGTTATGCTTTTGACTATAACATCAATAGTATTAGAAAATACACCTACGGCTCTCATGAATTAACTGCAGCTTTTAAATTCGGAGGAAATGCCAGAAGGTACAGGTGGCTTAATCATAACCTATACTAGTTTATTGCAGATTTTCAATTATTACCGCAGAAGCTCCTCCTCCTCCATTACATAGGGCTGCAATACCATATTTCCCTTTGTTTTGTTTCAAAACACTTGCAAGGGTAACAATGATTCTTGCTCCGGAAGCACCAATTGGATGTCCCAATGAAACGCCTCCCCCATTCACATTCAATTTATTCAGATCAATTTTCATCTCTTTAATTGCAGCAAGCACAACAACTGAAAATGCTTCATTTAATTCGAAATAATCCATGTCTGCCAGGGTAAGACTTGCACGCTTCAAAGCTTGATTAATGGCAATTGCCGGTGCTGTTGTAAACCATTCCGGGGCCTGTGCTCCATCTCCATAAGCAACAATCCTTGCCAATGGCTTTAATCCCAATTCCTTCATTTTGTCGCCACTCATAATAAGCATTGCAGCAGCCCCATCATTGATTGTAGAAGCATTTGCTGCAGTAACTGTACCATCTTTTTGGAATACAGGCCTGAGTGTAGGGATTCTTTCAAAACTGGTTTTGGTATATTCTTCATCTTTATCCACCACAATAGGTTCTCCCTTCCGCTGTGGAATTTCAACCGGTATAATCTCTTCCCTGAACAAGCCTTTTTCAGTAGCCTCTCCCGACCTCTTATAGGAAAGAATCGCAAACTCATCCTGCTCCTCGCGACTTATTTTCAACTCCGAAGCACAAAGTTCAGCCGCGTTCCCCATATGGTAATTATTATATACATCCCATAAACCATCCTTGATCATACCATCCACCAGGGAAGCATGTCCTAATTTATTACCCGTCCGGTATTTCTCTACATAAAACGGAGCATTTGACATGTTTTCCATACCTCCACACACCACAACAGAATTATCTCCTGCCTGAATAGTTTGCGCCCCAATCATAAGGGTTTTCATACCTGATGCACAAACCTTATTAATAGTGGTACATGGCACAGAATTAGGAATACCTGCATATATAGATGCCTGTCTGGCTGGTGCTTGCCCAAGATTTGCAGGAAGTACTGTTCCCATATATACCTCATCAACATCCTCAGGTTTGATTTTTGCTCTACTAAGGGCTTCCTTTATTGCAATTGAACCCAACTTTGTGGTAGATACTGAAGACAAACTCCCCATAAAACTGCCAATGGGAGTTCTTACAGCAGAAACAATGTAAACTTCTTTCTTATTCATTATGTTGTTTTTTAATTAGTGTGTTCTCCTACGAATTTACTAAAAATTTATATTAAACTAAGTATTGCTTTTATGAATAAATGTAAGGAACTATAGTTTCTAAACTGTAAAAGAAAGTCCATCATAGGCAGGAATAACAGAATCAGGCAAGTACTTAAGGATATCACTATAAAGTCCCATTTGATGGCTAATATGCGTAAGATATGCCTTTTCGGGCTTAATCTCTTCTATCAATTGTAAAGCTTCCTGCAAATTAAAATGTGTAGGATGTTTTTCTTTTCTCAATGCATTCACAATTAAATACCTGGATCCGGCAAGCTTTTTTCTTTCCTCATCAGAAATATAGTTCGCATCAGTAATATAGCTAAGGTCTCCAAACCGAAATCCCAATATCGGCAACTTATAGTGCATCAACCTGATTGGTATAATGGTAAGCCCATTTATATCAAATTTCGCTTCTTCAATGGCATGTAAATTAAGCCTGGGAACTCCTGGATAAGAATTATCAAAGGCATATAAGAACTTATCTCTGATTTCCTTTAAAACCCGGGGCTCAGCATAAAGATCCATTGCTTTCTTCTGGATCCAGTTAAATGCCCTGACATCATCCAGCCCGGCAATATGATCCCTGTGCTCATGAGTAAAGAGCAATGCATCCAGGGATTTTATTTTTTCTCTTAACATTTGATAGCGAAAATCAGGACCTGAATCAATGACAAGCCGTATATCTCCGGTTTCCACCATCAGAGAAGTCCTTAACCTCTTATCTCTTGAATCAGCAGAAGTGCATACATCACATGAACAACCAATTACAGGCATTCCTTGAGATGTGCCTGTTCCCAAAAAAGTAACTTCCAAAATATCTTCATTAATTAATTTATTCTAAAAGTACCTAAAATATACCTTTTTACATCTACTCTATTCATTACCTGTCCGAAAATAAAATTCCTACCTTTATAAAAATTTCCATTGATGAACGCTTCCTTATATCTCATCCCTTCAAGTTTAGGAGAAACTCCAATTACAAAAATTTTTCCAAATGATAATTTCAAGATCATTCAGTCATTGGATTATTTTATAGTCGAAAAATTTCGCAGCGCGCGCAGGTTTCTCAGATCAGTAGGATTCGACAAGGATTTTGAGAAGATCCAAATGTACGAATTGAATAAGCATACAAACTCAATAGAAATTGAAGCTATGATGAAACCTTTGCTGAATAATCATAGTGTAGGTATAATCTCTGAAGCAGGCGTTCCGGCAGTTGCGGACCCAGGATCAGAGATTGTTCTACTGGCTCATAAAAAGAATATACGTGTAATCCCACTAATAGGACCTTCCTCAATTCTTATTGCATTAATGTCCTCTGGCTTTAATGGTCAGAAATTTACATTTCATGGATATCTTCCAGTAAAAAGTTACGAGAGGATCAAGGCAATTAAAGCTTTGGAAAAGCGCTCTTATCAAAACAGGGAAACACAAATTTTTATGGAGACGCCCTATCGCAACATGAAATTGATAGAAGATATTTTTGCACATGCTTCTCCGGAAACACTTTTTTGTATTGCATGTGACTTAAGCCTTGATACAGAGTTCATAAAAACAAAAACCATTCGGGAATGGAAAGATAAAATACCTGATATACATAAACGACCAGGTATTTTCTTACTACAGGCCTATTCTTAACCAGAAGCTTTTATATTCATTTGAAGTATATTGAAGGGAATAATTTCACACAATATCAGGTCAAACATGTTTACAATACAAGACTGTTTTTCCCTCAGGAATTCAGAAATATCAATCCTGAATTTAAGAAACACATATATTAACTTATAATCCATTTTACAATGAAGAACTATCGACTATTTCTAAGCACAGTTTTAAGTCTTTTTCTGGTTACCAGTCTAATGTCTCAACAAATTGACATGGAAAAGCTTAAAGACCTTAAACCAAGAAACATTGGTCCTGCAGGCATGAGTGGAAGAGTAACTGCAATTGATGTTGTACTTGACAATTCATCCATTATTTATATTGGTACTGCTTCTGGCGGTGTTTGGAAATCTGAAAGTGAAGGAATCAAGTGGGAACCAATCTTTGATAATGAAAAAGTCTTGTCCATTGGCGCAATTGCCATTGATCAAAAGACACCTGATGTTGTTTGGGTAGGCACTGGAGAAGGAAATCCAAGAAATAGTAACTCTGGTGGTTATGGTCTGTACAAATCCATTGATGCAGGAAAAACATGGAAGTTAATGGGCCTTGAAAAAACACGGCACATCCATCGCATCATTATTGATCCGGAAAATAGTGATGTAGTATATATTGGGGCCATTGGATCTCCCTGGGGAGCCCAGGAAGACCGGGGAGTATACAAAACTAATGACGGGGGAAAATCATGGAAAAAAATACTTTATACCAACAATCTATCCGGAGTTGGAGAGATGATTATGGATCCTTCCAATCATAAGAAACTATTGGTTAATATGTGGGAACATAAAAGATGGCCATGGTTTTTTAATTCTGGCGGAGATGGATCGGGTCTTTATTATACCCTGGATGGTGGTGACAACTGGACCAAATTAACTGAAAAAGACGGTTTGCCAAAAGGAGAGCTGGGAAGAATGGGACTCGCTATTTCAAAGAGTAATCCGGAAGTTGTATATGCCCTGATTGAGTCGGAAAAAAATGCTCTCTATCGGTCAGAGGATGGGGGATTTAAATGGAAAAAAGTTGGAGATAAAGGTATTGGAGATCGTCCTTTTTATTATGCCGAAATTTATGTGGATCCAGGTAATGAAAATCGTGTTTATACTTTATTTTCAAGGGTGAATGTAAGTGAGGATGGAGGCAAATCCTTTAAACAGCTCATTGGCTGGAATATACACCCTGATCACCATGCATGGTGGATTCATCCTGATAATACTCATTTCATGATCAATGGCAATGATGGAGGATTGGCAATCACCAAAGATCATGGAAAAAGTTGGAGGTTTATCGAGAATTTGCCTGTTGGACAATTTTATCACGTTCAGGTTGACAACCAACTTCCTTACAATGTATACGGAGGTTTGCAGGATAATGGTTCCTGGCAGGGTCCGGCCTATACCTGGAAATCCGGGGGAATTATCAATACATATTGGGAAAACCTGTATGGAGGGGATGGCTTTGATGTACTCCCTGATCCCAGTGATCCAAGATATTGCTATGCCATGTCACAGCAAGGAAATGTAGGAAGAATTGATCTTCTCACTGGAATTACAAAGAGTGTCAAACCTGTGCATCCTGAAGGACTCAAACTTCGTTTTAACTGGAATGCAGCTATTGCAGCAGATCCTTATCACGAGAAAACCATATATTTTGGCAGTCAGTTTTTACATAAAAGTACAGATCGTGGAGAAAGCTGGGAAATTATCTCGCCAGATCTGACCACTAATGATCCTGAAAAGCAAAAAGCAATGGAAAGTGGAGGACTTACCTATGATGCCACAGGAGCAGAGAACTTCACTTCAATTCTTGCAATTTCTCCCAGCCCTGTAAAAGAAGGGATTATTTGGGTGGGAACAGATGATGGCAACTTGCAGATAACAAGGGATGGAGGAAAAAGTTGGGAAAATACAGCTCCGGCACTTAAAGGAGTACCTGAAGGAAGCTGGATTCCTCAAATCCATCCATCGGATTACAATGATGGAGAAGCCTTTGTGGTAATAAATAATTATCGAAGAAACGATTATACACCATATTTATACCACACCGAAAATTACGGAAAGAGCTGGAAAAGAATGATAGATTCAGAAGATGTTTGGGGTTATGCACTTTCCTTTGTTCAGGATCCGGTTGAACCTGACTTAATGTTTCTGGGTACAGAAAATGGCTTGTATATAAGTGTGGATGCAGGTACAAACTGGACACTCTGGACAGAAGGTTACCCACAGGCCTCAACAATGGATTTAGTGATCCATCCAAGAGAGTATGATCTTGTGATAGGCACATTTGGTCGCTCAATTTGGATCATGGATGATATAAGACCTTTACGAGAAATTGCCTCAAAAGGAACAAAACTTCTTGACGAAGAAATTCATGCCTTTACTCCTCCTGTTGCTTACATGGTCAATCGCAAAAATGAACCTGGCTACTTTGCAGCTGGAAGTGCCTATTATTCAGGACAAAACCGAAGGAATGGAGCTATGATTAGTTTTTCGGTTAAGGAAGGTGATGCAAAACCTGGTGAACAGGCAGAAGGAAGCAGAAGTCAAATGAGAAATATGTATAGGGGCTCTTCTGCGGGTCCCGGTTTGGACCCAAAAGCTAAAAAGGTCAAAATTGAATTTATTGACCCGGAAGGCAAAACAATCAGAACCATGACTATGATCCCAAAAACAGGAATCAATAGGATCTACTGGGGCATGGATAAAAAGGGTTTTCGCTGGCCTAACCAACCAAAACCACGTCCTGGCTCACCTGAAAGAGGTGGTGGAGGCCTGGTTTATCCCGGAACCTATAAAGTTAAGTTTAGCTATAATGGTGTCAGCGACTCTACCTTACTGGAAGTAAAGACAGACCCCCGACTGGAGTTCTCAGTTGATGCCTTAAAGAGGAATGAAGCAAACCTAGAAGAAATCATTGCTAAAATTGATTTACTAGCACAGGCTTATGATCGTATTAAGGAAAGTAAGGAGACCATTGCCAGTGTTAAGAAAATAACTCCAAAGAAAAGGGATGAGGCTACCAAAAAACTCAAGGAAGCTACAAAAACCGTGGAAAAAGCTATGAAAACAATGACCAAAAATATGTATGCAGATGAAAACATTCAGGGGATTTACAGGAATCCGGATATTGTCACTTCAAAAATCAGAAGCATACGTATGGCCGTATATAGCTATGAGGAATTTAATGCAACCCAACTGCTTATGCTTAAGCAGGCAGAAGAAACTATTGACAATACCCTTGAAAAGGTAAATACATTTTATGAACAGGATTGGGTAAAATTCAGAGAAACTGTAGAAGAATCAAATCTCAGCTTATTCAAAACATATAAGCCACTTAAGTAAAAAGAAACTTGAGTGACTATAAACTGGGAATTGTTAAAAACAGGTCTGCCTTAAAATTTTAAGGCAGGCTTTGTTATTATCTGTATTTATTGTACCAAACGATAAACCCTGAAACCAGGATAAAGTAGATAATATTATTTGCCAGTACTCTCAAACCGCACCAATTCAATATCAAATATTAAATTGGTCCTGGGAGAGATTTTACCCGGATATCCTTTTTTACCATATGCAAGTTTCCATGGAATTAAAAAGCGAAATTTATCACCTGTACTCATTAGAAGAAGCGCTTGATTCCAACCAGGAATAATTGTGGATTCACCAAGTTTAAAAGAAAAAGCTTTTTCATTAGGTAAGTTTGCTTCAAAAATAGTTCCATCAGGAAGTCTACCTGTATAGTGTACCCATACGTGGTCTCCTTTATAGGGCTTTGGAAAAAATGTTTGATGAACAGCAATATAGCGAAGACCATTATTCCCATCCAGTGTGTCTTTTCCCTGAGTTTGAAAATTCAAAACAGATATAGAGGCAGGAAAATGGTTCAATACCTCAATTTCAAACACTACATCAGTATTACGCGGAACCAAATCTGATAAACCTTCCTTGCCATAAGCAAGATTTGCAGGAACTTCAATAAGCGCCTTACTACCTGCCTTCATCAAAAGGAAGGCCTGGTCTAATCCCGGGACCATCCGGCCAATTCCTACAGCAGTCTTAATGCCTTCTTTATGGTAATAGTTGGAATAAAAAACCTCTCCACCATTTAAATTTCCCTTCATAAAAAATTCTAGAAT